>NZ_JAVKPR010000043.1:0-12104 GCF_040980905.1 Kocuria sp. CPCC 205235 | reverse complement strand
GTCCGCACCCGCCTGATGAACACCACACCACGACTCTAGAACCATCCAATTAGTGCGTGAAACCGCCCCAATCCGACAGCATCACCACAGGTCACAGCCCCGCCATGCCGCAGAGCCCCAGGTCGTGAGCCAACTCAGGTTCGATGCCCAAGAGGCTCTTGAATACGGGTTCATCGACCACGTGGTCACGGGGCTGGACGACCTTGTGTCGAACCTCGAACCTTCCACGGCAGGAAAAGGCTCATGAGCACTTACACCATCCCCTACGTCACCACCCATAGCCCGCAGGGAGACCGCACGGTCGACGTGTACTCGAGACTTCTTGAAGAGCGGATCGTTTACCTGGGCACGGCGATTGATGATGGCGTGGCCAACGCAATCATCGCTCAGCTCATCCACCTGGAAGCCGATAAACCCGACCAGCCCATTCAGCTCTACATCAACTCACCGGGCGGTTCGATCCCAGCCATGTTGGCTATCTATGACGCCATGAATTACGTGCGATGCGACGTGTACACCACGTGCGTGGGAGAGGCCGGGTCCACCGCCGCAGTCATTCTTGCCGGGGGAGCACCCGGCGGGAGATCTATGCTGCCCCACGGGCGCGTCGTGATTCACGCTCCCGCGGCGGAGGGGCGCGGAGCGGTCCCCGACCTCATTCTCAAAGCCGACGAAATTGAGCGTGTGCGCACGATGCTCGAAGAAATCCTGGCCCGGCATACGCAGAAAACTCGGGAACAGATCCGGAAGGACACGGAACGCGACCTCATCCTCACCGCCGAGAAGGCGTTGGAGTACGGGGTCATCGACGAGATCGTTGGGCAGCGCCCTCGTCATTGAGGTGGTTCAGGCCGCGAGGCACAGTGAGCCGCGATCAACATTGGACGCGGCACGACGTGCGACCTCACCAACGGTCAGGTCCAGGGCGCCCGCCACGGCACTGAAGATCTCGGACGAAGGGTCTTTTCGACCCCGTTCGATCTCCGAGAGGTACTGTGGCGCAACCCCTGCGCGACTCGCGACATCTGCAATACGTTCGCCCCGGTCGAGGCGCTCCTCACGCAGCGTCTCACCCACGGACTCCCGCCAGAGCAGGTCTGAGGAGGCTTCAGATGCCGGAAACTTTACTACGTCGCCCATGTGTCCACGCTACGCCTCATACATGGACTCATGTCACTGCCGTGAGCTTAATTCGGGGCCTTTAAGCCGACGCCGCCCCGACCGGTGATTCGCCGATGCGAGCACTTGCTTTGGTCCGGTAATCCATCAATTCATACCGCTACTCACTCAGAAACTCCGCCAATTGCGCGAGTGCTTTGGTGTGACCGTTCCGGTGACCATCGATCATGTCTTGACCCACGAACGAGGCCACTTGATCAACGATGGTGACCAGGGCGCCGTCGTCGTGGGGTTCGAAGGTCCAGGTGACCAGCGCGGTCGCGAGGAGCGTGCCGTCGGTCGTGACCGTGTCGGTGTGGACGACCAACTCGCGCGGAAGGATCTGGACGTACCCGATCTCGCCCGCGACGTTGAGATCGCCGGACGGGCCGCAGCGGTACGAGGCGAGGCCTCCGGGGCGGAAGTCATCGGTGGAGTAGACCAACCCGTCGCCCTTGGGGACGCTCCACTCCGAGCGCGATGAGGTGTCCTGGAACGCCGCCCACACGATCTCCAAAGGTGCGGGAATGATCTGACTGATGTGAAGGGTCTGATGCGTGACGCTCATGAGAAGCTCCAGAGCTTGTGGGGTTGGAAGTCCAGTCAAGCACCGTGGAACCCACAGGGAAAGGGGCGTTCGTCGACCCGATCAGAGCGAGTTCGTCGGAATGTCCTTGAGCGGTGTCCAACCGAACGGAACGGGTCCGCGGGGTTTCGCACGAGCGAGGTCCTCGACATCGGACCACCCCTGTGCGTCGGTGGCACCGGGATCGCCGACGGCGCCGCGGGTCGGTCGAAAGCCGACGTCGTCAATGACGGCATCCGGCGCGCTTCCCCGTCGAACGGATGCCCGGCAGCTCCACGAAGGATCAGCCCAGCCCCCGCCCCGAAGGCTTCGGTAACCCCCGTATCGCGCGGGATCCGCCAGGTCCCAGCACCATTCCCACACGTTTCCGAGCATGTCGTAGAGGCCGAAGTCATTGGGCTGTTTGGTGGCCACGGGCTGAGGTGAGTCGACGCCGTCGGCCTCGGTCCAGGCAATCTCCGAGAGGGGGCCGTACGTTGGGCCGGTCGTTCCCGCGCGGCATGCGAATTCCCATTCGGCCTCGGTGGGTAGGCGATAGCCGTCCGCGGCGGGATTCCAGAACGCCCAATCATCGGCGATCGTGTACGCGGGCGAGAGTCCTTCCGCATCCGATGCCGCGTTGCACCACCTGATCGCATCGAACCAGGTGATGGGTGTGACAGGGCGATCGGCCCTCGAATTGCCCGCCTCGCCAGCGTATTGCGCGACCGTTACGGGAGTCTCGGCGAGCTGGAATGCCTGAAGGACGACGTCGCGCACGGCTCCGGCCCGCGCGTTCTTGAGTGTGATGCTGCCCGCTGGAACGTGACGGAAGGTAATCTCGGACGGGGTCATGAATGACAGCCTTCCATGAACCCTGATGAGGCAGCTTGTCCTCAACGAACCATCGAGAACCGAACCGCCTGCAGTCAGGGAGGTTCTCTGGGCTGAAGATGGCATCGAGCCCTGGGAATCCGTGGATTGGGAGGCGTCACCGGATTGGGAGTTCGACACCGCCATTCACGACGACCCGGCCGATCTCGTCGAGAACTGGCAGACGAGTGTCTCACTGGCCCGGGGGAACGCCGAACGTGCCTACACGGAGGGCGGCCTAGACACCAGAAGCAAAACCACACGCCACGGCGAAACCCACAACCTCCGTTGGATCCTGACTCACATGATCGAGGAGTACGCCCGCCACAACGGACACGTGGACCTGATCAGGGAATCCATCGACGGGCTGACGGGGGAGTAAAAGCAGCCGGCCGAGGCCCCGTGTCATAATGAAGCCCTCCAACTCACCAACCGGAACGAAGGAGTTCTCGGGTGACTACGTGGCATATCAGAGATTTCCACCCCGCTGACATGGACTCGATTCTGCGCCTGTGGGAGAGTTCCCGCTTGTCCGGCGTGGAACCCGTTTACGCCCTGTCGGAAGTCCTGGCGTCATGCCAGGAGGACCAAGCCGTGGTCGCCGTGGACGACGACGTGGTGGTCGGCGCGGCCGTCGCACGCGCTGCGCATGACCAAGGTTGGATCGTGTTCTTCGGCGTGGACAGCCAGTGGCTCGACCAGGGCATCGGCAGTGCGCTGTTGGCCGCCGTCGAAAGCAAACTCGCGCCACTTGGTCTCACCAGGCTCTCCATCCTGGTGCCTGATTCCGAGCGTCGCGTGGAGGCTTTGGGGGACGCTGGCTACCTGGACAAGAAACACCTTCGCTACTTCGAGCGGGAAATCCCCATCCAGCGCCAAGAAATCGGACTGCTCCACGCGCTCGGCGGTCGGCTGCTGTCGCGAAACCTGTGGAACAACATGGGTGGCATGCAGCGGGAGAAGGAAATGCTCGAACGGCGTCTGGTGCTGCCGCTAGCCGATCCAGATCTCGCCCAGCAATACGGCGTGGTGCCGCCCCGGGCGGTCATGCTGTTCGGGCCTCCCGGCACCGGCAAGACGACCTTCGCCAAGGCCATTGCCTCTCGCCTGGAATGGCCGTTCGTTGAGGTCTTCCCGTCCCGTCTCGCCGCCGATCCCAAGGGCCTGGCCGGTGCCTTGCGTGAGATCTTCCTGGAAATCTCGCAGCTGGAACACGCGGTCGTCTTCATCGACGAGGTCGAGGAAATTGCCGCGCAACGCAAGGGCGATCCGCCGTCGCCGCTGCAGGGGGTGACCAACGAGCTACTCAAAATCATTCCCGCATTCCGCGACCGCCCCGGCCGACTGCTGGTTTGCGCCACCAACTTCATTCGCACGTTGGATTCGGCCTTCCTGCGCCATGGCCGTTTCGACTACGTCATCCCGATTGGCCTGCCCGACGACGTTGCTCGCCAAGCCATTTGGCTGCGCTACATCCCCGAATCGGTCGCCGAAAATGTTGATTTGGATCTGCTGGTGTCCAAGTCGAACGGCTTCTCCCCGGCGGATATCGAGTTCTCGGCGCGCAAGGCTTCCCAGCACGCGCTGGAGAAATCGGTTTACGGGGCCGCTTCGGATGGTTCCGCAGCTGAAGCTGCCGACGTCGACGACGCCGCCAAGACCGACGCCGCCGCCGTTCGCGCACCTGGCGCTACCGGACCCACGACGGAGGACTATCTGGAGGCCATCGCTCAAACCCGCGCCACGGTCTCCGCGGAGGTCGTCCACGAGTTCCAGGAGGACATCAAGCGGATCGCGCGGTTGTAGCCGTTTGGTTCGTTCCACGGTGAGTTTGCCGCCCCCTATCTCCCGCAGTTGGGCGTGGCTAGGGTGGATGCATGAGCAAAATTGCGGTGTTGGGCGCCAGTGGAAATTTCGGGTCTGCCCTGTCAGACAAGTTGGAACAGCAGGGTCATGACGTGGTGCGCATCAGTCGCAGCCACGGTGTGGACGTAATGTCACCCGAGGGGTTGGAGCGAGCCCTGGACGGCGTGGACATCGTGGTCGACGCACTGCACATTGATGCCCTCGGCGCGCAGAAGTCGATCGAGTTCTTCACCCGTGCGGCACGAAACGTGGTCCAGGCGGCGCAAGCGAACGGCGTCGGCAGGATCGTGTGTCTGTCCATTGCGGGCGCAACTAACCCCGAGGTGAACCACCGAAACGGCCATTACCAAGGGAAGGCCGCACAGGAGAGCTTTTACCAAGAGGCTGACATCCCCTCCACCACGGTGCGCTCATCGCAGTGGTTCGAGCTGATCCCCGTGCTCGTCCATCGGGTGACCAAGGGGCCGCTGTCTATCATGCCGAGCATGCTGCTGGCGCCTGCCGCGATGAGCGATGTGGTGACTTACATGGCGGATCTCGTGAGTGAACCTCGCCCGGCTCGGAACGAGATTGTTGCTGTTCGGGGACCCCAGGTGGATTCCGCGGCGAACTTTGCCCGGCGGATTCTCGCTGCCAAGGGTTCGATCGACGGCGTGCAACCGAAGACCATTCGCGAGGCTCCGTACTTGGGTCGCGGAATCGCCAACGGTGGCCTCATCCCGGCCGACGCCCACGTGACCACCACGACGATCGATGAGTGGCTCGGCGCGTAGGGGCAGCACCCAGCCACAGCATTGAGAAGTCCAATGTGCGAGCAATCATTGCTTGATTAATACCCCATAGGGGTATACAAAAGAAGGAGAGGAACCGTTCGGGTTTTCGGCGCGCGGCTCAGTCGCTCGGGGTTGCTGCCCATCGATGCCGCACCCCGCACCGAAACTCGAACCAACAACTGGGAGGATCCACCATGAAACGCACCATCACTTTGCCTGGCCTGACACTGGCCGCTGCCTTGGCGTTGACTGCCTGTGGTGGCACGGACGCCGGGGAGGAAGAGACGCCCTCAGTGCCGGGCACCACGGCAACCGCAACGTCGTCGCAGTCTGCTGATGAGGCGTCCGGTGCTCATGGGGGCCATGAGGGGCATGAAGGAATGGGTGGTGCTGAGCACCAGCACAACCCGAATGGTGGTCCTCCCCCTGAGGGAATCGTGGAAGTAAGCGACCCGACATACCCCGTGAGCTCCTCAGTGACCCTCACTGCCGATCACATGCCGGGTATGCGGGGCAGCGAAGCCACCATTACGGGTGCCTTCGACACGACCGCTTACTCGGTGACGTACACGCCGACCGACGGTGGCGAACCCGTGGTCGATCACAAGTGGGTTGTCCAGGAAGAACTACAGGACCCGGGTGAACCGCCCCTGGCGGATGGTACGGAAGTCGTGCTGACCGCCGATCACATGGCGGGGATGAAGGGAGCCGAGGCCACCATCGAGAGCTCCACCGATGAGACCGTTTACATGGTGGACGTGGAGACGGACGGGATGAAAATGACGAATCACAAGTGGGTTGTCGAGAGCGAGGTTCAACCCGCTGAATAGCCTGAGTGCTCTTCAGGCAGATCGACACCGATGACACCTCGGGAATCCTGTCGCCGGCTAATCAGATCTCGATTGGGTGCGGTCATCCAATTGATGGTTCCCCGCGTTTTCGGGATGTAACCGTTCGGTGTCTTTTCAATAAGTCACCGCACGGTTACACTCTAGATTGTCACCAAGCGGTTACACGTCGGTCAGGGGTGCCATGAGGATTCAAACTGCTGCTGAACTCGGCGCAGCGATTCGCAATCGACGGCTGGACTCTGGGTTGACCCAAGCTGCGCTAGCAGACAAGGCTGGTGTCTCTCGCAAGTGGTTGGTCGAGGTTGAGGCGGGAAAATACAGCGCCGAAGTCGGCCGTGTTCTGGATGTTCTCTGGGCAGTGGGGTTGAGGACCGATCTGGCTCCGGAAGACCAGAATTCTGAAAACTAGAATGAGGGCATATCTGAAAGGCATTAATCCTTTCTCACCCGCCCGATACTTGGTGAACGGAAGCTACCCTGCGAGAACCCGCCGAGAGCCGTCGTTCCCCATGAATGCAAGTTCTGTCAGCTACTACCAACCACGGGAACCCGGCCGACTCCGCGCATACAGTAACCACCACGTCGATCGATGACTGGCTCGGTGCTTAGAAACCGTCTCTGAGCTAAGGGGTGGAGAAACCCGGTCTGCGAGCAATCACTGCGGCATGTGGCCTGCTACCCGGAACAGTTCTCTGGTGAGACTCAACCACCTTGAATCCCGCTGCTTTAAGAGCGTTGCTCATCCCCTCAAGACTCCAGAAATATGCGCGGCTCACAGCGTGGTCGAATTCTTCGCCGTCCGTACCGCCAAAGAATCCCAGGAGCGCACTTCCACCGGGCCTCAACACCCGAGCAAACTCCTCAAGGATCTGGGGAACAGCGGAGGGTTCGGTGTGGATCAGCGAGTACCACGCAAGGATGCCTCCAAGGGAGTGAGACTGCAATGGCGGCCGTCTGAAATCACCACGTTCGAAGTTCACATCGGGGTAGGCGGCTCGCGCGTGGCCAATGAACTCCTCTGACAAATCAACACCCAAGACGTCTCGTCCATCCTGGCTCAATAATTCAGTCCAGTGACCTGGCCCGCAGCCTGCGTCCAGTAATGGCCCTGAACAGGAATCCCGCCACTCGCTAATCAGTTCTCGATCCGGCGTGGCCATCTGTTCGACGCTTCCCAGCGCTTCGATGTACTCGATAGCGCGGCGGTTGTAGTCGTCCTGCACTTGTTCACTGTGGCCCATGTCCACCCAGCCGTTGGTTGTAGTCCTCGATCTTTCTGTTGATCACGCGCATAGAATGCTGCCAGGACTCTATCTCTTGGATGACTTGTTCTCGATGATCACGTAAAAGGTCGAGTCGTTCGGGCACGCCATCTGGATCGCTCGCTACCAACCTGGTGAACGCCGCGATCTTGACCAGTGGCATACCTGTGGATTTGAGATGCAGAAGAACTTCGAGGAGGTGTAACTGGGTTTCGGTGTAGACACGATGCCCGGCGCTATCTTTGGTGGGTGCCGGGACGATTCCCTTGCGTTCGTAATAGCGCAGGGTGTCTGGCTCAAGGCCAAGGTGCCGAGCGGCGTCGCCAATGGACATGCGATCACTCATGCCGAGCCCTTTCCAGCCATTCCACATCCGATGAATTGAGCGTAGTCGTGACGGCTTCCCAAGCGCTCTGCACTTGCTCGGGAGTGGAGACCCCAACGACGGGAATTACCTTTTCGCGTCGGCGGACCATCCAGGAGAGAACGACTTGACCTCGGTCCAGCCGATACTTGTTGCCGATTTCGGTTAATGCCGCCGACGCCGCGGGCCCCATTTCATAGCCTTCTGGCAGCGGCCGATCCGCGCGGGTATATGCACCAGAGAGCAGGGGTGAATACCCCAGCCTCGTCAGGTTGAGTTCACTGCAGAGCGATGACACTTCATCGTCGAGTAGCACGTGAGGACTCAGGTCGGTGCTCGGAGCCGGCTCCCGATACGAGAAACGTTGCTGCAGCGCTGTATATGGGTGGGCCGAAGGCGTTTCAAGGGCTTCCGTGAGACGAGCCGCCGTCAGATTGCTGGAAGCAATGGTTCTGGTGAGGCCCTCATCCACTAACTGGCTCAGGGCATCCAGTGTTTCCTCGAGCGCGGTGTTCGCGTCATCGATGTGCGTGTAAAGAACGTCGACATGATCCACGTCAAGGCGTCGCAAGGAGTCTTGCACCTGGGTGCGGATTGCTCGGCGGGAAAGCCCCATCGATGCGTCCAGGCCGTCTCCCAATGAACGTGGACGGGCCCCGATTTTTGTCGCCAAGGTGACCTCGTCGCGCATGCCAGTGCCGTTAGCGGCCAGCCAGGCACCGATCGTCTCCTCGGACTCGTTGCCAGTTCCATTCGCCCAGAACGCGTAGTTGTTGGCTGTGTCCCAGAATCGTGCGCCCAACTCATAAGCATGGTTCAAGCAGGCGAAAGCCTGGTTGCGGGGGACTTGCGTACCAAAATACATAGTTCCCAAGGCCATCGGAGGAATCATTACGGGTCCGATAGTGAATGCGCTTGATCTCATGCTGTTACCCAAACAGTTGGACCATGGTCCAGGTCAATGAACGCCGCCGCAAACCTGCCCGAGCGCCGTCGTCCCCGCTCCGAAAGCCGCAACTCCTGGCAACTGCTGCCAACTACGGGAACCCGGCCGGCACCGCGCATACAGTGACCATCAGATCGCCATGGTCGGAGCTGGCTGGGTTTTTGGAGTGGTCAGCGCCGCCGTAATGGCACGGAGTTGGACGCGACGAAGGGGCCGCACACATGACTACTCAACCCGAACTCGGCAGCAAGACCGGCCGCTACATCGAGCAGGACGGCCTGACGTTTCGCGATCTCGACGGCGACGGCGCCCTGTCGCCCTTCGAGGATTGGCGCCTCCCCGCCGCCGAACGAGCTCGTGACCTGGTCTCCCGCATGACCACCGAGGAGAAGGCCGGGCTGATGGTCATCGGCTCGCACTACCCGGGCTACTCCGCATTCCTGCCTACCCCCGTTGAGGGACAGATCCTCAATCAGGAGGACGTCTGGCGCGACGCCAACCCCATCACCGGCGTGCCTTTCGCCGAGCCGGTACTGGTGACCTCGGCAACCGACAAGGCCATCAACGAGCGCGGTCAGCGCTACTTCGTGGTCCGCGACAACCTCACTCCCCAGGAACTCACCGAGTGGACCAACGCGGTCCAGGAACTCGCCGAGAACTCGCGAATGGGCATCCCTGCGATCTTCGCGTCCAACCCCCGCAACCATGTCGCGCTCGTCTCCCAGTTCGGTGTGAACGAGTCCACCGGCATCTTCTCCGAGTGGCCCGGTGAGCTGGGTCTGGCCGCACTGAACGACAAGGAACTCATCGAGACTTTCGGCCACGAGATCGCCAAGGAATGGCGCGCAGGCGGCATCCACAAGCTCTACGGGTACATGGCTGACCTCGCCTCCGAGCCTCGCTGGTCCCGCTTCAATGGCACCTTCGGTGAGGATCCCGAGCTGGTCTCCGAGTACATCGGCGCCGTGGTGCGTGGTATGCAGGGCGAGACCCTGAGCGAAGAATCCGTGGCCACTACCATCAAGCACTTTCCGGGCGGCGGCGTGCGTCTGGACGGTCACGATCCGCACTTCGAGTGGGGCCAGACCAACGAGTACCCCACCGAGAACGCGCTCGAGAAGTACCACTTACCCCCGTTCCAGGCCGCTCTGGACGCCGGTGCCGCCTCGATCATGCCGTATTACGCCCGCCCCATGAACAACTCCTCCCCGCAGCTGGACCAGGAGTTCTGGCAGGGCCCCACCACTCAGTTCGAGGAGGTTGCGTTCGCCTACAACCGCACCTTCATTCAAAGGCTGCTGCGCGACAAGATGGGTCATGAGGGCTACGTGAACTCCGACTCCGGGGTCATCGACGCCATGATGTGGGGCGTCGAGGACCTCAGCGAGGCCGACCGTTTCGCCGCCGCCGTCCGCGCCGGCACCGATATCTTCTTGGACATGGCCAACCCCGCCCAGCTGATCGCCGCCGTCGAGCAGGGTCACCTGGAAGCCTCCGAGCTCGACCAGCCCGCCGCGCGGCTGCTCACCGAAATCTTTGCGCTCGGCCTGTTCGAGAACCCCTACGTCGACGCCGCTCGTGCCGCCTCCGTCATCGGCGCCCCTGAGATCTCGGCCCTGGGCGAGCGCGCGCAGCGACAGTCGGTCACGCTCCTTCGTAACGACGCCGACGCCGCTCTGTTGCCTCTCCAGCTCGACAAGCCCATCAAGGTCTATCCCTTCGTGACGGGCCGTACCAAGATCGACCAGGTGCAGGGCCAGCTGGAAGAGGCCATTGCGGCGGTATGGCCAACCGCAGACATCGTGAGTGCTCCCGAGGACGCGGACTTCGCGCTCATCTGGGCCCGCCCTGAGATCGCACTGTTCGAGGACGATCGCGACGGTGTGTCGCTGTCTCTCGACCCCCGTGACAACGGCGTGGACGTGGACCGTGTTCAGGTGATCGAGAAGACCGTTCCCACACTGTTGGTGGTCAACGCGACCAACCCGTGGTTGCTGGCCGAACTCGAGCCCGAAGCCCAGGCGGTGGCGATCACGTTCGAGATCAAGCCCGAGCACCTGCTGCGCTCGCTGTCCGGAGAAGATGGCGGCCCTGCCGGTCGCCTGCCCATGACCCTGCCTGTGTCCGCGCAAGCCATTGCGGATTCACCCCGCGATGTGCCCGGCAAGTTCCTGGGTGACGAGTACGCCTACCGCGACCGTGACGGGAACCTGTACAGCTACGGATTCGGGCGTAGTCTCTAGTTTCTCGGGGAGGGGCGCAGCTGCGAACTGCGGGACCCGGCACGCCTTCATGACGGAGCGATCTGTGGTGAGGTGGGCCTAACGAGAGGGACGCAAATGAACGATGTGCTGAGAGACGTGGGCCCCAGGCTACGAGCCTTCAGGCATGCGAGATCCCTGACCCTCGAGGAAGTGGCTGTTCGAACGGGTATCTCGTCCTCGACCTTGTCTCGGTTGGAATCGGGTGGTCGACGTCCGACCTTGGAACTGCTGTTGCCGCTCTCGCAGTGCTATGAGCTACCGCTCGATGAACTGGTGGGTGCCCCTTCGGTTGGCGATCCCCGGGTTCATCCGCGACCCGTGCGACGAAAAGGGGTGATAGTGGTGCCGTTGACGCACCTTCCCGGGCCCCGGCAGGCACTCAAGATGATCTTGCCTTCCGACCATTCGACACCGGTGACCACTCGACACGAGGGCGTCGAATGGCTGTACGTTCTGTCCGGTCGGCTGCGGCTGATCGTGGGAGACCACGATGTGATTCTGGAACCCGGGCAGGCCGCCGAGTTCGACACGCGTACTGAACACTGGTTCGGTAGCACTGGTAACGGCCCCGTAGAAATCCTGAGTCTGCTCGGTCGGCACGGGGAGCGGGTGCATTTGGCCGAACCTGCTGGTGAGTGAGCTCTGAGACGACGACTCAGGAACGCAGGTGGCGAAGAATATTGGCCGCGACCCAGATGCCCAGCCCATAGATGGTGTGGGTCCGCAAGCTTCGGGCGCGAGCAATGGTCGGCGTCGGAGTCTTTGCGGCGGCTATGCCGAGTCCGAAAGCCGGCTGCATCACGAACCACGGTGCCACGATGGTTCCTATGCCGGTGATCAAGGCCGGGATAATCGTGGGGCGTTCCAACCAACGTGGGTGCACGGCAACCAACACGAGCACGAACCCGGTTCCAATGCTGTAATGCGCCGCCCAACCCAATAGTCGTTCATACCGAACCGGGACGGCGTCCATGATGGCTGGGTGTCGGAACTGCCCCTCTGACATGTGACCGATCCAGCGTCCGAGCAGGGCGTAGTCCAGAGGTTTCACTCCGCGAGTTCGGCGTAGGACCTCTCCGCCGGAGTCCATGACAACCGTTGCTCCAATGCCGGCTCTTCAACTTTGAGCGTGGTGGGGCCCTGAAGTAGGGCTCGCGGCCCTACGCCAGCATGGGTGTTGTC
>NZ_JAVKPR010000042.1:0-12375 GCF_040980905.1 Kocuria sp. CPCC 205235 | reverse complement strand
GAGCAGCAGGCCGTCCTCGACGCCATCCGCGACCCCGAAAATCACGCACTAAACGAATGAGCCAACTCAGGTCATACGACCAACGAACTGAGACTACTTGAGCAGCTGGAGACCTCATTGCCACAGTCACTACTGATTTCATCATGATAAGTGGTAACTCAAGAGCCAGAAACACTCTGATTGTCTATTATCATTCGACGATTCGGCCTGACAAAGAGCCGGTTTTCTTGGATTAGCGGTGGTAAGACTCGTGCTTTGCTTGTATAACTTCTCGTTTAACACGAGCCGCTTCACTGGCGACTCGCATCACGTAGTCCCTGAAAGTTCGTTCCCATAGTATACGAGAAAATGCAGTTTCTTCCTTCACGGATCCAGCGCCGCCATCCACTCTCGCAAGGTACGTACTAATCTTTTTCTCAGAGTAGTGATTCGATGAACTGCGGCCTTCTTCAACAACTTGTCTTGCTTCCGCCCAGTCGCTATTCTCCCACATCCAACTTACACTTCGCGTTCGAGCTGATGGTTTGTAGAATGCAATTTCAGACCACGCAGGTACTAATGATCGAAGTATCTCCTTGTGCATTTCGCCATATTTTCGTGGATACTTGTTGGACCATATGATTCGTTCTAGCATACGTGCGCTGTAGTAAGGTAGTAGATAATTTTCCTGTGCTAAGGGAAGGGACCAAAATGGCATTTTACTACGATTGTAAAAGTAGTCCATAAAGGCATAAGCGTTGGTAAATTTCATTTCGATTGCGCCAGTTTTGAATGCCCTAACCTCATCGACGACCTTGTCGCCAGCTTCGTCAGAAGATCCGGCCCCCACGCGAACCATATGTTCCAATCGCTCAAACCCCACCTCAATGTCAGCGCCCCGGAGTCGCTCATCCCACTTCCCTCCGAGGAGCGATTTCCCTTGCATGGCCTCACCCCCGAGTCCGTTGATTTTAGGGGCTGCAGCATACTTGAAGGTTTTGACGGCACTTGTCCGGTAAGCCGTTCGTGCGTTGTAGGCTCCCTCCCACGCCTGATGCAGGAGTTTGTAGCGGTTGAGCAAGTCATCTCCTCGCGAAGCGGGTTGTGAGACTGGTGCGATTGAATGTTGAACTGCCGTGTCCAGGAGTCCCACGAGCTGCTTAGCTGTCATGACCTCCCCAGAATCCGTATCCATCGTGCGTAAGCGATGTACTGCGCCCGATCTGATGGCCGCAGCAGCTGTAACTCGGGAGTCTTTGCCTCCTGATAAGTCGGCAATGGCTGGCTGCGGCCACCATAATGCCCGTGAAAGGGAATGACTCATGTCCCTAGCGGCAACTGCCATTGAGGGCTCCGGGCCGGCGAGAACGGAACGCATCCAGTCGTGTGATGTCTGGGTCGTTAGGACCCCCCCACTGGAATTCACGGAAATTTTGCTGCGGGGCGGCAACTGTCTTCCTGATCCCATATGAGTGCGGCCTGTAGCATTCCACCCCAAAGTAGCCATTCCTGCCCAAGCCTGGTCGTCCATTGCAGGTTCGACAGCTGCGAAAACATGCGCGAGACCAGATCTTGTACACCAAACGGTCCCAAAATCTGGCATATCGTATTCGAAAAAACGGACCATCCCGAGATTGTCGTTGACTATTCTTAGTTGGCCATTGTTCCAGTAAATGGCGGCACAGGGTGCGCCCAGTTCCACCCTATCAACACGGCCGGACATGACGTTGCGGGCAAGCGATAGAGCATCCTGGGCGTCGTCAGGAGTACCCGCAACGGCCGGGATGTGCAACCAGGCAGCGCCTTCATTATCGTTTTTGACCACTGCGGGCCACGTAACGCGCGTGCCTTCGCTTTCCCACACGACAAAACCTGAACGGTTATCACCAATATGCGTAACCGAAAACGAATCACCAAGTAACCCGGCAACGTGTCGACTCGCGCCTTGGATCCGGGTTTCGAGTTCTCTTCCGAGCATTGGTGTATTTGTAGCGTACGAAAGCACAAATTGTTTACTTGTCACCGCCTGGCCTCTCTTCGGAACTGGTAATTATTATAGACTCGACAACCTATCTGATAGAGATCTAATCAATCCGTAACCACCATTGATGATTTTGTTTCAGCGGCCTAAACAGTTTCCTCGGGTTTTTTTGCATCGGCAGATATGAATAGAAAAGTTGACCTAATTCTAACGGACCCTTGGAATGTTTGCTGGTACTCGAGTGACCATGCAGGCTCGAGAGTCCTATCCTGTCTGGATCGTACACCGCGAATTAATGGATCATTTTGGTCCCTGGCAATGGTGACATCTTCGATATTCACCGTCTCACGGGAAAGATGCAGAACACAATCCCAAGCATGGCTACCAAATTGGATATTTGGTTGTTTATTAACCAAGTTGAGCGATCCGTTAACCAAGAACCATGTATGCAGCGTATGCAAATCCTCGTCATCGGCGATGATTTCATCCTCGATAATTAATGAACTACCGGGCCGATAAGTTACGGTTCTGTGCGAGCTCCAACCTTCGTGCGGCACCTTTGAATCTATAACGAAACTTCCGTCTTGATTTTCCTTTAGGTCCTGAATACCGGATCCGTATGGCGGTCTCCTTCTATCCTGAAGGTCGCCATCGAGGCTAAGCGTGGAATGGGCGGCGCAGGACTCCATGTACTGCCTAATCGGATCCGCATAGTAAAAACCGCTTGCGCGAAGCTCTGAATCAGGAGGAAGCAGCTCGCCATATCGATACCGCCCACCGTCGACGAGAATTTCCTCACCTTTTTCAAACCAAACCAAACTCTGGTCGTCGCAGTGCTTATGTGTTCGTGAATGAAATCCTGCTGTCATAGCCAGGTAAGAGGACTTACTCTCTGCCTGATCCCCTGACGCCAGATCGCGCACGAACGCGTATCCACTCTCCGCTAGAAGAAATGATTTCCGTTTAGGGGCGTGCCCTCTCTTGCCCTTACTGAGAACCCATTCCGTGGTCGGTGACATTGAGCGCTGACTTCCACTCATGAGCCTTTCCGGGGAATCTCCCATTTGAAGAATCCTGTTGTTGGGGAGAACCATCCAACCGAGGACTTCAGCCGCCTTTCGAATTCGGTCTAGAACTTCCGGATCGTCGATAGCTTCAACCTTGATCGCCCCTTCGAAGGAGGACAGCAACATCCGGTGGTAATCCGGGGAGTGTTCAGCATGTCCACCGTCACTCAGGAATTGACTATCGGTCATGAGTCGCAGCCGTTCGTTCCCTTGAGTGCGCAGTGCTCTCATGCCAGGAAGACTACCGATGGCGTTGGCAAGAACTACCTGGCTGACGGCCGAGTAGTATCCATGGTTATTTCGAGCGTTAAATGATTCTTCCTGCCAATGTGCATCTCGCTGAAGCAGTGCCAAACGTAGGAGTTGTTCGAATTGTTCGTCCGTCACTGAATCGCACGCGGCGGAGCTACGCACCAAGGCCTGAAGAGCCACAGAACGATAGGACAAGGCCATGTCGTACCAAGCCATGCTGTTGAAATCGATGGATGGGAAGGCTTCGAACCACGTCAGCGCACGATGGACGGCCCATTCCACGAATCGATCTTCTCCGGTCTCGTTCCAGGCTTCGAGTATCGGTGTCATGAATTCCCAGCTGTGAACATGCATCTGCCAAGTTCGGTCTTGCTGGTCGAATGAGTGCCAGTCAATGTCATCCGGGAATGACACGGGTTCGAACCCGTGAGCGCCCCAACCGTCGTGCATGACTTCCATGGCCATCTTGACGGGATCGCTCTTGCGAGGCTCGGAGTGGACCCGCAAGTATCTAATGGCTTCCTCGCGGGTGAGGCCCTGCAATTCCGCTCGGATTGAACTCATGTCCATATCCCACGTCGCTCTATTTGATTTCATGTCATTGAAGAATTTGACGCCAAGCCTTTTATAAGGTCCATCGTAACCAGAAGCGATGGCTGCCCATGACCGCTGCTCGCGCACCCAGGCAGATCCGCGCTCCGAGAGTTCTTGACGGCGCGAGGGATCTGAAAGTAGGCGGCGAAGCACGGAGCTGAGCGACTCGACGTCACCTGCCTCAAAGGTCACAACGGACTGCGACTCATCGGCAATGTCCTGGAGGGCGTCCACGTTGGATACTACAACTGTCCGCCCGGTACTCAGCGCTTCAAAAGGCTTCAGCGGCGTTACCAAATGACAAACAGCTCGGTTCTTTCGCGGAACGACGAACAAATCGATCAGACTGTAGTAGCCCAGGATCTCTTCGTGTGGAACGCGACCTGTGAAGAGCACACGGTCCGAGACCCCGAGGCTCTTGGCGAGCTGCTCGAGAGACTTTCTCACTGGCCCATCGCCAACCAGTAACAGCCATGCATCTTCCCCAAGCTGTCTCATGCGGGAGAAGGCGGTGATCAGCGTATCGATTCCCTCGTATTCCACTACGGAGGTGATGTATCCGATGACCGGTACGTCCCGTGGAATCCCCAGCTCTGCTTTGAGCTGCAGATCGGGAGCTACGACCGGGAATTCTTCGGGCTGCACGCCATTGGGTGTTACGGAAATCCTGTCGGGATCTTCGCCACGGTCAACGATGTGTCGCTTCATCACCTCAGCGAGAGTCGTGACGTGGTCACTGGACCGGCGAGCTTGGTCTTCACGTTCCCTTCGCAAGCTGTACGCCTCGGGCAGGCCATAATGCTCATGATCCCTGTCAAGAGACCGACCTGCCTGCG
Source organism: Kocuria sp. CPCC 205235 (assembly GCF_040980905.1). Classification (NCBI taxonomy): domain Bacteria; kingdom Bacillati; phylum Actinomycetota; class Actinomycetes; order Micrococcales; family Micrococcaceae; genus Kocuria; species Kocuria sp. CPCC 205235. The sequence continues at coordinate 7,666 of NZ_JAVKPR010000042.1, read as the reverse complement.
TTTCGACACGAGATAGCCACGATTCCTCCCAGAACCCGCGGCTTTCATAAACCAACGGAATTCCGTAGGCCTCAGCAACGGGTTTTGCGATCATTTGATTAATGTAATCCGAATGGCAGTGCAGCAAACTTGGTCGGATGCGTCCAACAAGATCGAAGAGTTCCATTACGTTTGATTGAAGCCACTCGTCCCAGGGCACCGATCCCCTGACGGGACCTTCCGGCAGATGGTAGGTGACTTCATCGAGAACCATATGGTCCTCACCGAGTCGTTCAGGTGTCCCTCCCGCTTGCCGCATGACGTGAACGTCGTACCCCTTGTCAGTCTGTGCCTGCGCAAGGTAATGGGTTCTCAAGGTGTAGCCAGTTTGGGTCTCAGGAATTGCCTTGCCGACGACGTGCAAGACTCGACCAGTGGCAGCCGTATAGGTCTCCGGGGTTGGAACTACAAGCTCTACATCACCGCGCATCATGGCAAGCTCTGAGGCCCGAAGTTGTGAAGTCTGTTGATCTTTTTCTCGTTGAGTAGTCGCAGCAATCCCTTGGATAACCTCATAGCTTCGGACAAGATAGCCTCGATGATAGAGGCCCTTGGCCAACTTACGTCGGTCAGACAGGTTGAGGTTCACGCGGTCGCCCTGTGCGATCCAGAGATCATGCAGGTATAGCGGATCTTTGATGTAGGGAATAACCTCCGCTATATCCAGCCCGCCCAGAATGGCACTGGTGTCGATGTCCCAGGGTAGGGAGGTAAGTAATGCGGCTACACGCTGCTTCTCGCGTTCCGTGGCACCGGCCTGAATCGTAGAAACGGACTTCAAAGTCGTTTCGAGTCCTTGCACCCGTTGAGAGACATCTGAACACAGAGTCGATTTTTCAGCCATTTGGGCCGTGAAAGATACTAATTCTTGTTCAAGTTCCGTAATGCGACGATTGAGCAGCGCAGCTTCCATGTGCGTGCCGACCGAGTTAGCCAGCTCACCTTGGGGGTTCGACTGGTCGAACTGTGTTTCTTCTTCCACTGAGACCCCTTCTGATGTGATCTCGACACTCCATACGCGTCCGTATCTGACAACTCGGATCCACGTACTTTCTGGCTTGGCACGGCTGGATGAAATAGACCAAGCATCCCTGGTGGAGTTACCAAGAACCGTCGCGTAGAACGCAGTCGATGCGGTGCGACCCACCTCGAAACCCGCGGCAGGGTTCTTCTCACCCCATTTGCGGGACACCCATTCTCTCACCGACGACTCATTGCCATAAGTGACTTTCGGACGTTCTCCGTTGCCCAGCCAACGGACCGTAAATTTGGAGGCGTCGTTCTTCTGGAGTTCCAGGGCGCTGTCTCTGTAACGAGGCTTGATACCTGGCTCGGTGTGCCAAACCTGCCGCGACGTGATTTTCTTGTCGCCGACCACGTGATCGAGGACCACCATGAGATCCAACAGGGGAAGGTAAACTACTCGCCTTGTGAGCTCGACACCCATGTAATTGGTGTCTACTACCGTGTAGTCGTGACATGCCTCGTCAACGTGACAAGCTTTCAGCCACACTCGATCCGATTGGCCGTATTCGACGCCATCAACGAGAACCAAGTTGTGCGATTCCCTCGACCTCAAATACTTCCTGAATGGGTCTTTCGGCTCATATAGATACGATCCCGGATCAGTGATCCAGTCCTGCCCGCCGGAAAAAAGGGTGATGCTCCCTCTGTCCTCGTGCTGGTGTGACGACTTGTGATCGCCGTAGCGCAAACTGTAGTGAGTCTGGTCAGAGAATGGGCTAGCGGTGGTTCCCCAGCTCGACCGTCCCAAAACGTAGCCGTTTGGAGCAACAATAACAGTTGTGGATGGCGGCTGACCGGACTCGCCACCTGACGCAACGTATTCCAACTCTGGCCACTCATTAGCTTGAACCTGACGCAAATGAGTGTCCCCGAGCGTGACCATGGTTCCATCCGGCCGAGTCGCGTGAGCCAGGAATGTAGCCGCTTTGGAGAGCGTGTCACTCACATGTGAAGGGACCTCCACACCTTCTGCAGAAACCCTGTCCCATGTGGCCCGCCACCACGACAAATTCATCCGGTGATAATCGACGGATCCTTCATCGTTCGCGCCGGAGGTGTCGAAGGACGACTCAAAGAGAGAGCCCATCCGTCGGATCGCCAATTCTTGCCAGTCTCGGCGTTTCAGGAAGCTCGCTAGGACGAACAACCCCACATTTTGGTGCAGCGCGGGGTTACCGGAAGCTTGGTGGTCCTCGTCTGCCAACCATTCACCATGGGTGTTCAGTGCATCCAGCAACAACTGCTGTTCGGCCTCCGAAGATGTAAGCGGCCACCCGAAAACGAGCTCCTGAGCTCGTAACCCATCAGCCATGTCCACCCACGAAAAACGTGATGGGGGGTTTTCCGTCGGATTATTTTCGATCCAAGAACGAACAGTCTCCACCCAGTACTCACGCGCGTCTTCCCGCTCTTCCGACGCTAGGTGACGAACAGGCGACAACCACCGCAAAGCGTGATGCTGAAACTGCCAATTACGGGAGCTGAACGGATCGGCATCCCATGCTGCTAAATTGTCTGATTTCCATGTCGGGTGTGGCGCTAATCGAAGAACACCGGACATGACCTGTTCCGCGCGTTTCTCGAAATCTTCGGTACGGACGAACCCCGCACCCAAACATTGCCGTGTAATAACACCAACGTCCACCGGGGACGCGCCAGTCGAGTTCGTCATACTCGTCGAGTCCTTGATGTAAGGCTGGGAAGCGTCGTTCACTTTAGTCCTGTTCCTGGTTGTCAACTGCGCGACGACCACCGAGGTCTTCGTAAATATCGGAAACTATCCGTGCCATGTCCGACCATTGCCGGTTCTCTCGCACCCAGTGGCGGCCTTTCTCGGCCAACTCTTCTCTCAGGCCTTGCTCGTCCAGGAGGACTTCCAGCTGGCGAGTGAGATCCTCGACATCTCCCTTGCGATGAAGCAGACCATTAACCCCTGGCTGGACGATTTCGGCAAGTGCGGCCACGTCAGATGCGACTACCGCTTTGCCCATGGCCAGCGCCTCGAAGGGCTTCAGCGGGGAGACCATCTCGCAAACCGGCAAAGGAAGGCGTGGGAAGGGCGCGATATCCACTAGCGAGTAATACCGTTCGACATCCTCATGTGGCACACGCCCCGTAAAACGTACGAATTCTTCCAGGTCGCGTTCACGCACGAGTTCCTGGAATTTCTCGAGTTCGGCGCCGTCTCCCACGATCAGAACAGCGAAATCCTTCCGACGTGTACGCAAGATGTCTGCTGCATCGACCAACATTCCGAGGCCCTCATAATCAAGTACAGAACCGATGTATCCGATGACGGTTTTTCCTACTAGCTCCAATGAGCGTTCAAGATCGGAATCACGGGGCAGTGGCGTGAACCGGTCTGCGTCAACAGCGTTCGGAACGACCGTAATTCTGTCCTCGTCCACTCCCCTGTTCACTAGTTCATTCTTGAGCGCGTTGGTGATCGCAAAGACCCGTGTAGCCTGTGCAGCCGCGTCAGCTTCCATACGGGCCATGAAACGATACATCCCACCCTTAGCCCATTCCGGATCTCGTGAGCCTCGGGTGACCTCCCACAATCCGCGTACTTCATAAATCGACGGAAGGCCGAGCCTGTTGGCAGCCGTCACGGCCGCCAGTCCGTTCCAATGGTTAGAAGCACCGTGGATAACGAACGGACGTTCCTGTTTTGCCAGGGAAGCCAACGCCTTGTAGTAACGCTCTACGTAGTCTGTGATAGGGCTCTTCTTTTCAACGCCAGGGGTTGTACTCAGCCGGTGGTATGGCACCCCATCCACCACATCAGTGGTACTAATGGCCCCCAATTCCGCCATTTTCGGCATGTCATACGGGTACCCAAGTCGGGTAACACCTCTAACGTCCCACCCCAACCTACGAAGACCAGTCAACAGTCCGTGGGTTCGTGTACTGTACCCAGCGGAGTGATATGGGAGCGAGTTGTGCAGCAAGTAGAAGATACGATCTGAAACTGGTTCAAACGCACTGGATTTCCGCCTATGAGGGAATGGAAATCCTTGACGAGCCAACTGGTAATTAGTGGGCGCGGTGGTTTTGTTGAGCTTTAGTTCTTGAGCCTTGGCCCAGCCGTCCTCCGGCTCCAGCCTCCTATACTCCGTCAAAAGCCTCTGAGCACCTTTGAGTCGATTGGTTCGCAAATCCCTTCGGATGGCGAGCCTTAGACTCCATCGAGGGATAGCTCGATCCGGGAGCAGACGGATAATCCCGATGGCACGGCTTCTCCGCCCCCTTTGTAGGCTGTATAGCAGCTGCGCCAGGAGATACTCGTCTTCACTCAACCACGCGGGCTTGGGGTACTCAATACGTTGCTCTGGTCCATCAGAGTTTTTTTCAGAGTCAACGTCAAGGTTCCACTGTTCAACAACTGCCCGAGTGACTCTGTCAGGGCTGTTCTTCAAGATTTCCAAACATGCATCCAGACGCGCAGGTATGACGAAATCAAGTGAGCGGCGATGAATGTCTGGCTTGTTCCTCAGCGCCTCGGGTAGAGCCGCGAATATCTCTTCAAGTCCGAGCGATCGCTGGCGATCCTTGCCTGTTGCATTGCCCAACATTTCGAGCGCATCAAGATTACCTGGGTCTACGGTCAGGCTATTCTTGAAAGCTTCTACTGCCGCGTCATAATTCCGACCCTCGAGCAAACGCAACGCATACAGATGCCACGCTCGACTGTCTTGAGGGACAGCCAAGAGTAGTCGGCGCAATTCCTCGCATGCGCCGATGGTGTCTCCCTTGGACCGACATTCTTCCGAGGCCTTCAAACGAGCCGACACAAACTCTTGAACCTGTTGAGAACCCACATGCCCTTCAGCCTGAGCTGAAGCAAAATTGTTATGCGTTGCCCCAAATACCGGGGATGCGCTGAGCTGTTTACCGGGCGCCAGCGTCGACGGACTCTGAGCAACGACTACCCCTCGAGGAGCAATTGTCGCGGCCGTGCTTATGCGAATTCGCCAGAGGCTGCGGCGTAGGTCGGAGATGGAGGGGGGTGTCATCAATCAGTCCTCATGGTTTAGGGGAGACAAGAATCGCCATGGGTAAAATTCCGATCGCGTCCAAACGATCGTGTGGTGTCGCGAGGACGGGGACTCCTCGCGACACCATTCATCCTGAGTTGCTAGCGCCAGAGCCCCTTCGTGTCGACAACGGTTTTACCCTTGAGCGCTGTGGCGGGAATCGACTTGAACTCGTCGTGGTCAACCAGAAGCAATACGACATCTGCCCGTTCGATGGCCTCCGAATACTGTGCGAATTCAACATTGGACAGGCTCTGCAGTGCCTTGGGCAATTCGCTCACGTTTGGCTCGACAGCCAACACCGTGGCGTGATCCACGTGCTCGGCTAGATCCTTGGTGATGTTCAACGCCGGCGATTCGCGAAGATCGTCGATGTTCGGCTTGAAGGCCAGGCCGAGGGCAGCGATCACCGGGGAATCAATGTTCTTGACAGCTTCGTCAACCTTGTTGATGACCCACTTGGGCTTACCGTCGTTGACCTCACGGGCCGTACGAATGATGTTGGAGTTCTCTCGGTCTGAAGACACGATGAACCAGGGGTCCACGGCAATGCAGTGACCGCCCACACCGGGGCCCGGTTGCAAGATATTCACCCGGGGGTGGTGGTTGGCCAGCTCGATGAGCTCCCACACGTCAATTCCCAGCTTGTCGGAGATCAATGACAGCTCATTGGCGAATGCGATGTTCACGTCGCGGAAGGAATTCTCGGTGAGCTTGGCCATTTCCGCAGTTACATCGTCGGTCGAGAGCAATTCGCCCTCACAGAACGAGGCGTACACCTCGGTTGCGCGGCGGGCGGCCTCAGGAGTGCGACCGCCGATGATGCGGTCATTACTGATGAGCTCTTCCATAGCCTTACCAGGGAGGATGCGCTCGGGGCAGTATGCGAAGTGGATCACAGGCTTGCCGTCTGCGCCATCGACGGACAAATCCGGACGCAGTTCCAGGATCTTTTCCGCAAGCTTCTGCGTCGTCTTGGGAGGAGACGTCGATTCGAGGATGACCACTTCGTCGCCCCGTAGCTGAGGTGCAATCGACTCCGCTGCGGACATGATATAGGACAAATCGCCCTCATAGTCGTCCTTGAACGGGGTGGGCACCGCAATGACGAACGCGTTGCCCTGCTGCATCTCGGTGGAGGCTGTGAGCTGTCCGCTATCGACAGCCTTCTTGAGCTGTTCTTCCAACCCGGGTTCCACGATCGTGACTTCACCACGCTGGATACGCTCAACGGCGGAAGCGTTGACGTCAACGCCATGAACACGCACTCCATGATTGGCCATGACCACGGCGGTGGGAAGACCGATGTATCCGAGTCCGACAAAAACAACTTCCAACGATTTACTCATTACCTCACCTTACTGAGACGACTACGACTGACCACACGGCAATATATGCCCGGTCAGGTGTTTCTTGGGTCGAAAGCCCTTTGGTCCACCGAAATTATACTGTCACATGCAACGAATTGTCCCCGAACATGACCACGTCTCCGGTTGAGAGAACGCCCGCATCCGAAACTTGCCACGTGTGCCCATCGGAGCCACGACGTTGCACGAAATTAAAACGATCAGCCGAATAAATTGAGAAGCCTGCTTCTATTACTGCAGCCAAGAATGATGAATCTTCTCCGGTATTTCGGCGCTGGAATGGAATCTGATCAAAGACACGGCGATATCCGGTGATCGTGGGGCCCATGACGAAGTCCGTGAAGCGGTGCTCTCGGTGACCAAACCGATGAAGTGTCGCGTTCTGGGACTCGACGTACATGTAATGAGCTTGTTTGCCCACGATGTCCGCTCCGGAATAGTCCAGCGCATCCAGCAGATCGGCCAGGTAGCGTGGGGCATAAAAATCATCGTCGTCCATCTTGGCTAGTACTTCACCCGTGGACGACTCAACCGCAAGATTTAGACATTCTCCGAGTGTCAACTCGGAGTCAACCGCGATGGTCGTGACCTGGTCGATGCCGCTAGCCGCAATTGCATCCTGAATCTCGTGGGTACTTGGATCGAATCCATGGGCCACCATCACAACATCCAGGTCGACATCCTCCTGCGTCGCGAATCCCTGGAGAGCAGACGCGACTCTGTGGGGGCGGTTGGTGCACAACAAGATCGAAACCGTGGGCCGTGTTCGTGGACGAACCTTCTCGGGAAGAACTCGTTGGAGAATTTGCTCCACGCGTTGACCGTACGTGTGCTTGTTCCACACTTCTCGCTGCGCGCGGTGGACCATTCGATCGGCAAGTTCAGGGCTACGCACGAGCGCCCGCACGACGTCAGCAGCGTGCTCTCGATCCCCCACAACAGCCAACTGATCTTCGGTGAAATACTCTCGAATCGCTCGAGACGGCGTGCTGACAACAGGCGTCCCACTCGCGGTGATCTCGAAAATGCGCCTGGCGCACATGGACGGCGAATCTACAACGGAGTTTACGTTCAAAAAGACTCTGTACGCCTTGTAAGCGGTCAGCATCTGGTCGTAGGTCAAGGAGGCTCTTCAACTTTGAGCGTGGTGCTGGGTGTTCACGCCGCGATCGGTCGGGGCGCATAGCCAATGATGCG
>NZ_JAVKPR010000041.1:0-12965 GCF_040980905.1 Kocuria sp. CPCC 205235 | reverse complement strand
CGCATCATTGGCTATGCGCCCCGACCGATCGCGGCGTGAACACCCAGCACCACGCTCAAAGTTGAAGAGCCGGTAACGCCCAGGTGCGGAGCCGGGCGCAGAGTGATCGACGTAAAGTCCAGGAATCGGCCCGTTCCTGGTTACAAAGTCGATCAGATTGTAGGGGTGCGTGGGTACTGGGCGCTGCTACGGCAGCGGCACCGGGCCCTCGGAACCGGCGGGGTACTCGAGCAGGGGCGCGTCCGTGGCGTAGGCGTGCTTGATGAGGTCGATGATCCGCCAGCCCTCCTCGGTTGCATCCGCGCGCACGGTGAAGGTGGGGTCCCCGTCCAAGATCCACCGCATCACGGAGCCGTAGGCGGTGAGCCCCGGGGTGGGCGTGCCGCTGGACAGTGTCAACCGGTTCATGCCTCGTGAGTCATATGGGCTGCCCACGTTGAGTTCGATCTGCACGTTTTCGTCCTCGAATCCCACCGAGATGGCGTTGGGAGCCAGCGGGTGCGGCCAGCCTTCGTAGCCGTGCGGCGGTTGGCGGAAGGTCACGCGGATGTGCTGGACCGGATTGCCAATGGCCTTGCCCGAGCGCAACGTCACGGGCACGCCGTTCCACCGCCAGGTGTCTACCTCAAGGGTGACCTGCGCGAACGTTTCCGTCTCGCGCGAAGGATCCACGCCCTCCTCGGAGGTGTAATCGGGGAGCTCGTGAGCGTCCACCGTGCCCGCGGTGTACCGGCCGCGGACTACGGGCGTGATCTTGCGGTACTGGGGAGAACGAGTCGAAGAATCCTCACTCCACAAGCGCGCGGCACGGAGAATGTGCGCGGTGTTGGCCGGCACCTCCACGGGGTCGAAGCGGGAGGGCGGTTCCATCATGACCAACGCCATGACCTGCAGCAGGTGGGACTGGATCATGTCTTCCGCAGCACCCGTGGAATCGTAGAAACCGGCGCGGCCTTCCAACGCCAACGTTTCATCAAAGACGATCTCGATGGATTCCACGTGCTCGCGGCTCCACACCGGCTCGAACATGCGGTTGCCAAAGCGCAGGCCGCTCACGTCCAGCACGCCGGGCATGCCCAGGAAGTGGTCCACGCGGAAGGTGTGATCCTCGTCGACCAGCTCACCCACCAGTGCGTTGAGCTCACGCGCCGAGTCGAGGTCCGTGCCCACGGGCTTTTCGAGTGCGAGGCAGAGGTCGTCGGGCAAAGAGTCGAGGCTCTTCAAGGCCTCGCAGGCCTTGCGCGTGACGGCCGGTGCCAACGCGAAGTATAGGCAGACGGGCCCCTCCACGTCGTCGAGCAGTGCAGCCAGCTGATCTGCCTCGGCCACGTCGCACTCGATCCAGCGGGTAGAGTCCTTGACCCGCTCGACCGAAGGTCCGGTCGCACCCACGGAATCGAAAGCTTTGGCAACCGTTTGGGGCCAATCGGCGCCCCGAACGTCGTCGTCGGGTCCCAAGGGGCCTGGGAAGTCGTCGCGCGCGGAACCAATTACCGTGATCTCCCGGTCCGGCTGTTCGTTGAGCAGCGTGCCCAGTCCGGGAAGGAGAAGACGAGCGGTCAGGTCCCCGGAGGCACCCAGGATGACCAGTGTCCTGATGTTCTGCATACCTCTACGTTAGATCAGGCGTCTGAATCCTCGATGAGGCTCGCTTCCAGGCGTTTGCAGGGTGCTGATGATTGAATTCAGTCATGAGCACCCCTCTCGAGGAATACGCGCTACTGGCCGATCTCCACACCGGACCGTTGGTATCACGGGAGGGGAGTGTGGACTGGTTGTGCTTCCCGCGCTTTGACTCTCCGGCCGTGTTCTGTTCGATCCTGGGGGATGAGAGCAACGGGCGGTGGAAGCTCAGTGCTGTGGACGGGGAAGTGGTCTCACGGCGTTACGTCCCCCAAACATTCATCGTGGAGACGGAGTGGTGCACGCCCACGGGCAGAGCCGTGGTCACGGACTTCCTCCCGCCCAGCGATGACACCGCCAACCTGATCCGTCGCGTGAAGTGCCTGGAGGGCACCGTGAAGGTCGAGCACGACCTGCGCATGCGATTCGATTACGGCAGCGTTACGCCGTGGGTGCGTCGTGTGGACCTGGGCCCGGAGGACCACGCCGCGCAAGACGGCCCCACCGCGGACTTGGGTGATGACCCTTCGGATCCGCATCCGGTGGGTACCTCCGAGGATGTGGGTCGCCGGTCCGAAGACTCGGGTGAGGATCACGGAGCACGCAGCCATGCCGGCTCCTACAAGAAGTTCCGACAGAGAGTGCGCGAGGCGGCGTCGCAGTGCAGTTCACAGGTCACCGTGGACCGGGGGTTGCTGGCGGTGGCCGGTCCGGACGCGTTGCTGCTGACGGGCCCTTCCTTGGAGCCGTACGAGACCAGCGTGGATGGTACGACCAAGGAGCTCACCGACGGGGACACGCACGGACCCGACGCGGACATGTGCGCACCGGAGGAGGTGCAACGTGGCCACGGTGGACAATTCACTGTTCGCGAGGGCGAAGAGCTCGCCTGGGTCCTCACCTGGTGCCACGCCTATGAAAACCTCCCGGCCCCCGCGGACCCGCAGTCTGCCCAGCAGGCCACGGAGAAGTTCTGGCGCGAATGGGCCTCGGATGTTTCCTGGGACGGGGGTAGGGACTACGAATACGCCGTGGGCCGGTCCTTACTGGTGCTGCGTGCGCTCACCCACTCCAACACCGGGGGAATCGTGGCGGCCCCCACCGCGGGCCTGCCGGAGGACTTCGGTGGGGAACGCAACTGGGACTATCGGTACACGTGGCTGAGGGATGCCGCGCTGACCATTGAAGTGCTGGTCCAACACGGGCACACGGACGGTGCATTGTTGTGGCGTGACTGGCTGTTGCGCGCGGTGGCCGGGGACCCGGAGCAGCTGCAGATCATGTACGGCATTGACGGTCGCCGTAATCTCATGGAATACGAGCTGGACCATCTGACGGGCTACGAGAACTCCACCCCGGTGCGCGTGGGCAACGGGGCCGCGGGCCAATTCCAGGCGGATGTCACCGGTGAGGTGATGATGGCGCTTGCCGAGCTGCGTGCCGCGGGGATCGAGGAAAACGATTACTCGTGGGGTTTGCAGATGAACCTCATGAAGTACTGCGAGATTCACATGGAGGACCCGGATCACGGGATCTGGGAAATGCGCGGTGACAAGCACTTCTTCACCCACGGTCGGGTCATGATGTGGGCCACGTTCAACGAGGGAATCCGCGCCGCAGAGCAGTTCGGGCTGCAGGGAGACGTGGAGCGGTGGCGCCACCAGCGAGACCGTCTGCACGACGAGATCTGGGAGAAGGGCTACAACGAGGAACTCGGCATTTTCACCCAGACCTACGACAACACCGAGGTGGACGCCTCCCTCCTGCAGTTACCGCACACCGGGTTCATCGAACCGGACCACCCGGCCATGCTGCGCACAGTCGCGCGGATTGAAGAGGACCTGCAGGGCGATTACGGGCAGGTTTGGCGTTACCGTACCTCCGATTCCGGTGAGTCCATGGACGGCCTGGAAGGGCACGAATACCCGTTCGTGATCTGCACGTTCTGGCTGGTCGAACAGTACGCACGCTCCGGTCGCGTGGACGATGCACGGGAACTCATGGACACCACCGTGGGCTTCTCGTCCGACCTCGGCCTGCTGGCTGAAGAGTACGACGTCGCCCAGCACAGGATGGCGGGCAACTTCCCTCAGGCGTTCAGTCACCTGGGCTTGATTCGAGCGGCGGACGCGCTACGGGAGGCGCAAGGGTGAGGCCGTGCGCCTCCCTGACTACGACAGGTGTCTTGCTCACTATGTGAGACACGCGTAGCTTTGGCCCTACCCCGGCGGATCGAAGCAAGTCAGGGAAATTCGTGAATCTGGAGGTTGTCTCGTGGCGCTGAGCGCATTGGATCTGTTCTCGGTCGGTATCGGCCCGTCCTCATCACACACCGTGGGCCCCATGCGGGCCGCGCGGTTGTTCGTCGAGGGCCTCAAGGAGGACGGCCTGCTGGAATCCGTTGCGCGCGTGCACTCCCAGCTCTTCGGTTCCCTGGGTGCCACCGGTTGGGGTCACGGGTCGGACAAGGCAGTCATCCTGGGCCTGATGGGTGAGGATCCCGAGACCGTGGACACTGACTCTGCGGACGATCAGGTCCGTCAGGCCACCGACGATCAGAAGTTGATGCTGGGAGGCCGGCAGGAGATCGGTTTCGACCGCTCGCACGACGTGATCATGCACCGCCGCAAGTCCCTGCCTACCCACCCCAATGGCATGAGTTTCGAGGCCTACGACGCCGCCGGCGACCTGGTGCGCGAACGCGTCTGTTACTCGGTGGGTGGCGGTTTCGTGGTGGACGAATCAGCCTCCGGCTCGGACAAGATCGTCGCGGACACCACCCCCGTGAAGTACCCCTTCAACACCGGTGACGAGTTGCTCGCGGTCTGTGAGACCGAGGGACTGTCCATTGCCCAGGTCATGATCGCGAACGAAGAGTCCTGGCGTCCCGCCGAGGAGACCCGGGCTCAACTGCTGCACATCTGGGATGTGATGCAGGAGTGCGTGGAGAACGGGTGCACGCGCGAAGAGAAGACGCTGCCCGGAGGACTGAAAGTGCGGCGTCGTGCGCCGGAATTGCGACGTCGTTTGCGTGCGAAGGAAGCAGGCAACGACCCCATGCGCGGCATGGACTGGGTCAACCTGTGGGCGCTCGCGGTCAACGAGGAGAACGCGTCCGGCGGTCGCATCGTCACGGCACCGACCAACGGTGCGGCGGGCATCATCCCGGCGGTGCTGCACTTCTACACACGCTTCATGGAGGACGCCAACGATGACGGGGTGCTCAACTACCTGCTGACCGCCGCCGCGATCGGCATCATCATCAAGGAGAATGCGTCCATCTCCGGAGCGGAAGTTGGCTGTCAGGGCGAGGTCGGCTCGGCCTGTGCGATGGCCGCGGCCGGTCTCTGTGCCGTGATTGGCGGGACTCCGCGTCAGGTGGAGAACGCCGCGGAGCTGGGGATCGAACACAACCTGGGGCTGACGTGCGATCCCGTGGGCGGTCTGGTGCAGATCCCGTGCATCGAACGCAACGCGATTGCTAGCGTCAAGGCCATTAACTCGGCCCGGCTGTGCATGCACGGCGACGGCGAACACAAGGTTTCGTTCGATCAGGTCGTGAAAACCATGCGCGAGACCGGTGCGGACATGAAGGTCAAGTACAAGGAAACATCCCGCGGTGGCCTGGCGGTTAACGTGATCGAGTGCTGACCGAGACAATGAAACCGTGAGTACATCCATCCTTCTGATCGCCGACACCCACCTCCCCAAGCGCGCCAAGGCGCTTCCTGACCAGGTGTGGGACGAGGCCGATGCCGCAGATGTGGTGATCCACGCCGGGGACTGGGTGGATCTGGACACCTATGAAGCTCTCAAGAGCAGGTCCAAGCGGTTGATCGCTGTGTGGGGCAACAACGATGGTCCCGAGCTGCGCGAACGGATGCCCGAAACCATCCATTGGGAGATGGAGGGCCTGCGCTTCGCCATGACGCATGAATCCGGCGCATCGACCGGGCGCGAGAAACGCATGGACAAGCTCTTCCCGGACACCGACGTGCTGATCTTCGGCCACAGCCACATTCCGTGGGATTCGGTGTCTCCCGCTGGCATGCGGTTGCTCAATCCGGGGTCGCCTACCGACCGCCGTCGTCAACCACACTGCACCTACATGCGGGTCACCGCGGACGACGGCGCGCTCACTTCGGTCGAGCTCGTCAAGCTGCCGCCGCGCACCTAACCGCTCGAGTGCGCAGGGCCCCGGATTGATGTTTGTCTATACGAGCATTAGGCTCACGTATAGACAAACATCAATTTGAAGGGTTTCCCGCCTCATGAGCGACACCATCACAGACCGTCCCGCAACACAGCACGGGGTGGTCAAGGACATGTCCTTCTTGGACCGCTGGCTCCCCGTGTGGATCATCGCCGCCATGGTGCTGGGCTTATTGCTCGGGCGTCTGGTCCCCGGTCTGGATACCGCGCTCGAAGCCGTGAAGGTCGGGGAGGTCTCTCTCCCCATCGCGATCGGCTTGCTGGTCATGATGTACCCCGTGCTGGCCAAGGTCCGCTACAACGAAACTCATCGCGTGACCGGCGACCGCAAACTGCTGGGCCTTTCGCTGGTGCTGAACTGGCTCGTGGGCCCCGCATTGATGTTCGCGCTCGCCTGGATCTTCCTCCCGGACCTGCCCGAGTATCGCACCGGCCTGATTATCGTGGGCTTGGCTCGCTGTATCGCTATGGTGCTGATCTGGAACGACCTCGCCTGCGGTGACCGTGAGGCTGCCGCCGTCCTGGTGGCCATCAACTCGGTGTTCCAAGTCATCGCGTTCGGTCTCTTGGGTTGGTTCTACCTGCAGCTCTTGCCGTCCTGGCTGGGTCTGCCCACCACGAGCGCCGAGTTCAGCATGGGCGCCATCGTGTTGTCCGTTCTAGTGTTCCTGGGGATCCCGCTGCTGGCCGGCTTCCTCACGCGAACCTTCGGCGAACGGGCCAAGGGTCGTGACTGGTACGAGAACACGTTCCTTCCCAGGATCGGGCCGTTCGCCCTCTACGGCCTGTTGTTCACCATCGTGCTGCTGTTCGCGCTGCAGGGTGACGCCATCACGTCCAACCCGTGGGACGTCGCACGGATCGCACTGCCGTTGCTGGTCTACTTCTTCGTGATGTTCGGCATCGGTCTGTTGGCCTCCCGCGGCATGGGCCTGAACTACGCCAAGTCCACCACCGTGGCGTTCACTGCGGCGGGCAACAATTTCGAACTCGCCATCGCTGTAGCCATCGGCACGTTCGGGGTCACCTCGGGTCAGGCGCTCGCCGGTGTGGTGGGTCCGCTCATCGAGGTGCCCGTTCTGGTGGCACTGGTCTACGTCTCGCTGTGGGCCGGCCGCAAACTGTTCCCCGGAGACCGCACCGTTCCCACCCGCTGACACCCCAAAGAAACGGACTCAGGAGTCTCCATGACCCATCGCAAACCCTCCGTCTTGTTCGTGTGCGTCAAGAACGGCGGAAAGTCCCAGATGGCTGCGGCACTGATGGAACTCAAGGCCCGCGGCGCCGTCGACGTCTATTCGGCCGGTACCAAGCCCGGCAATGCTATTAACGCGCAGTCGGCGGAGGCCGTCGCCGAGGTGGGCGCGGACATGTCCGCCGGAACCCCCAAGGCCATTGATCCGGAGCTGTTGCGGCGGGTGGATCGCGTGGTGCTCATCGGTGGGGAAGCTCAGGTTGAACCGGTGGACGGCATGGTCGGGGCCATGGAAACCTGGCTCACGGATGAGCCGTCCGAGCGCGGTATCGAGGGCATGGAGCGCATGCGCTTGGTGCGTGACGACATCATTGACCGCGTGGAGAACCTCTTGGCGGAGCTCACCCAGTAGCCGACGTCCACCATTTAGGGTGGGTTCATGAGGCTGTTCGCCGCTGTTTATCCCACCCGCGCCGCACGCGAGCACTTGGTCAGTGCCTTGCGGGAGGTGCGCGACCTCACGGGCACAGCGCTACGCTGGGGTGATCCCGAGCAATGGCACGTCACGCTCGGCTTCTACGGTGACCAGCCCGAGGGTGCGGTGCCCGATCTCGAGGAGCATTTGAGCGGCGTCGCCCGGGAGAACGCGCCGTTGACCACGTGCTTGCGGGGAGCCGGGTCGTTTTCCGGAACCACGCTGTGGATGGGCCTGGGTGGGCAATCCGAGAACCTGGTCGATCTCATGCATGCGTGCTCGCTCAGCGTGGACGAACGCGCCCGGCAGCGGGCTCACCTCACGGTTGCCCGTATGTCCCGCGCCGAGCGCTCCCGCAAAGCTCGCGAACAACGACGCCGCTCGCGAACCATCGCACGTCCCTCACCAGAGTTGCCCCACGTGGTGCACGCGCTGTCCGTGTACAAGGGCCCCGAATGGCCCGTGAGCGAGATTCGATTGATGGCGTCCGTGCTTGGCGAAGGCCGGGGCGGCGGAGCACTGCATCATGAGGTCGCGCGGTTCCCGCTGTTGGGCAAATAGCCGCCCGAGCGGCGTCGGGATCGAACCGGGAGTGCCTATCAGATGCCGGTGAGCGCCTCGATGAACACGTCCTGGATGTCTTCGGGCCGCTCGGCGATGTGTGCGGAGCCCCCGGTGGCCTCGGAAATCTGCTTCAGGACGTCCTCATTGGCATCCGAGGATATCCCCACGGTAATGATGCGCACCGGGTTCTCCGGATCCTGCTCCTCCTCGAGTGCCTTCAGGAGGTTTTCCAGGCCGATGGAGCCCTCGTCAATGTCTTCACCATCGGTCAGGACGATCACGGTCTTGAGCGAGTCGGGAGCGTCGTCTTCCAGGGCCTGCCGGAAGGCGGCCAGCGTGGTGTCGTAAAGACCCGTGTAACTACCCTGCATGTACTGCAGGGCCGACTGGTTGGCGAGCAGGGCCTCACGATGGGTCACACCATTGTCTTCTGCACCGAGCTCTTCAACAGGTGCAATTTCCAGGTAATCCTTGGCACCGTCCAGGTGGCGGGAGAATACCCACAATCCCAGAGCGTCATGGTCGGGGAACATCTCGACGGCGGCCACTGCGGCACCGGCCGTCAGATTCATGCGGGTGGCACCGTTTGGCAGCGCTTGATAGCCCATTGATCCGGATACGTCGATCGCCACCAGAGAGTGGAAGGGCTTGGCCAACTGGGCCCACTGATCCAGAGATCGTTGCAGGGTGGTGTCATCCACGGCGGAGAATTCGGAATCGTCTTTACCGCCCGGCGTGCTGGCCACCAGCTGCGTATCGGGGTGCGCGGACTCCCACTCCTCCCATTCAGCGCGTGTCACCACGGTGTGGGTGGGGGCCGGGCCACCGGGTGCCGCCCCCGCAGCTGCTGCCGGCGGAGGTTCTACCTCAGGGGTGGCTGATTCGGACGGCTCTGCCGCCTGCTTCTCCGAGTTGTCTATGCGCTGGGGTGCGTCCACGACCGGGGTGATGTCGCCTTCATTGAGCGCACGGAGTTTGAAGGTCTGATCCAGCTCTTCTTCGACCTGGGGGTCTTCCTGCGCCTCGTGGAGTGCGCGGGCGATCAATGCCTTGGTGCCCTCGTCATCACGGGAACGGCCCAGTTCCACGGCCGGATCCGCCAGAACCTCGGTCCAATTGGCGGCCTGGGTCTCGGTGGGCCCCACGACCACCGGGGAGTTGCGGAGTTATTGTTCAGAAACGGTGGCGGCATCCCCGCGATCGCCCCGCGTCTCATCCTGGCCGCCCCATGGCAACAGGAACCCAATAGATGTCAGTACCAAGACCACTAAACCGGCCAAGAGTGCCCACAGCAGGGGCTTTCCTCGCAGACCCTTTGGGTCGGCTCGGTGAGCACCGTGTTCCCGCCTCGTCCCCGGCTCGGCCATCGTTTCCACCCCTGTCTAGAATGACCGCGATGGCAGCAGGTTCCCCACACTGCTTCCCATCCACGCGGTCCTTCCATGAAACCACGAGGATTATGCGGATCGGAAAACCAAAGTTAGCGATTGTAGGGATGTTGGTGGCAGATCAGTAAGGTGACTAATGCACTGACAAGGAATACTGATCAGAAACATATTGCCACGGTAAGAATACGGGCGTATAAGGTCCACAGAAGTGGGTACAGGAAATAAGGTGGGTATTAGTGGCTGATTCGCCCAGCGGGGCCAGGTCCAGCGCGTGGCTCTGGCTCCTGGTCGCGTGCGCGGTGCTCACGCAGTCCACCGTCAACCTGCTGCGCCCGGTCACCTCCTACAAGCTGCTCGCACTGCAGGCGGATTCCGTAACCATTGGTTTAACCACCGCCGCCTATGCTCTCGTGCCACTTTTTACCGCTGTGTGGCTCGGCCGGTACTCGGATCGTGCCCCGCAGTTGAAACTCCTGACCCTTGCCGGGGTGGGGCTGCTGGTTGCGGGCGGCTCGCTCTTGGCGGCGTCCTCTACGGTGTGGGCCATTGTTGCGGCCAGTGTGGTGCTGGGTATGGGGCATCTGTGTTTCACGATTGGGGGACAGGCCGCTATCGCCCGCTATGCCGCGGATCGGGACCTGGATAAGGGGTTCGGGTGGTTCACCGCAGCCTTTTCCGCCGGGCAAATGATTGGGCCGGCGTTGGGCGGTTGGTTAGTGGGCCAGAGCACCGGGGTCGAGTCCGCCGAGCGATTAGCTGACGTCAACCAAGCGATGTGGATCGGCACCGCGCTGTCGCTTTTCGCCGTGCCGTTGTTGATCTTCCGTTTTAAAGCACCGCGGTCGACGACGTCGCGCCCCGGCCAACCTCGCCCCGGCCAAGTCGGCCAGGTTTCAGCGGAAAAGCCCACGGTAGTCGGTGTGCTCAAGGTTCCCCGCGTGGGATCGCACATGCTTGCGGCACTGTCCCTGCTGGCCATGATGGACATTCTCACCGCGTTTCTCCCGGTCATCGGCGAAGAAGCGGGCGTTGCACCCGCCGTGGTCGGGTTGTTGCTGGGTGTTAGAGGATTGGCCTCCATTGCCTCGCGAATACTTCTTCCGTGGTTGTCCATGCGATTTTCCCGGCGTTCGCTCTTGTTGACGTGTTTATTCGGGGCGGGAATTACTCTGATTATTCCGCCGCTATTCATTCAGCATTTCTGGATAGCGGCCGCATTGCTGGCCGTCGGAGGGTTCTTGCTGGGTTTGGGCCAACCGCTGACGATGACCATGATCACCACATCCGTGCCGTCCAACTGGCGCGGTTCCGCACTGGCTGTTCGGCTCACGGGCAATCGTCTCGGACAGGTGGTGCTCCCGCTGCTCGCCGGTGTTTTTGCCGCGCCGCTGGGGCCCGCCGCTGCCGTGTGGATGTGCTGTGGGGTGCTGCTGATCAGCGGGGCCGAAAAAGCGTGGGGCGATAAACGTTCTGGCCGGTCCTGAACGGCATGCGTGTTGTTGCGTTGAGAGCCCGGTGTTACTTATTCTTTAATCAGCGCGAACAGCATTGGGGAGTTTCGCGTTTCTCGTGGCAGTGGACTTCTGTTCGCGTGTGTTCCTCCAGTGTCCTGCTCATCAGACGCTCACACGGCTACCCATGTTCCCCGGGGAGAGATTTTCATGACAACTGAGAACGTTGAACGTCAAGAACGCGGGTTGTCCCGCCGCACGCTGGCCAAGGGCGCTGCGTGGAGTGTCCCCGTGATCGCTGCTGCGGCATCCGCGCCGGCTTATGCGGTGTCCCCCACATGTAAGGGACTTTGCTACAAGGCCGAATTCACGTCAGCCGACCAAGGAAAACTGGCGAGTGAGGTCGTCTTGACCGGTACGCCCGTGATGCCCGGCTGCAACCAGCCTCCCATCACGGTCTCCATGACCCTAAATATGGGTGGCACTGCGGGGGGAGCGAGTTCCAAGACTGTTGGACCAGCGACTAACAAATACAGTTCTGCCTTCAATGGAAAGATTGGTTACCAGGGGGAGCAGAATGATTATGCTGCTTCATCCCCTTATAAAATTGGAGGCCTGAGCCCCACCGATCCTGGGTTGGTTCTGAATATTGGTTACAATACAACCACCACGGTGACATTCAATTTTTCGGAGCCCGTAAGCTCGGCAAGTCTTGAAATATTTGATATTACTCGAAGCAATAATACGAACACTAATTATCGCTATACCGACACGGTCACTATTAACCAGCCGTGGACGATGAGCGGAGATATGTCATATGCCAACCGGACCAGTGGGGCAGCCGGGGAGACCTTCTCTCGCACTACTAAGTACAACACTACGCCGATCGTCAGAAACGTGATGACCACAAGAGCGACTTCCCCGTTCTCGTCATTGACTTTCACGTATTCTGCTCCGGTGTCTTACGGATGGCAGTTCATTGCCATCGACGAACTGACATTCTGCCGACCTTAGCTATTTTTAGTCATTCTTCTTAGTGGCCCGCCGCTCTCCGCGGCGGGCCACTGCTGCAGGACTCTCAATTCTTAATCCGCGAACCTCCGGTCTGTGGAGCCCGAAGCCTCTTCAACCGTCCCAAACCAATCCGCTCAGACGGTTTCGATAGCGGATCCAAGATCAGCGAGGCACCGTGAGGACCACTTTGCCTACCTGGTTTCCTGCTTCAAGGTAGCGGTGAGCTTCGACAATGTCACCGAACTCGAAAGTGGTATCGATGACCGGCCGCAATGTTCCATCGGTCAGGCCACGAAGCACGAATTCAATAGCATCCTGTCGGCGGTTGTCATCTCGGGTGATCTCGAAGAGCTCGTATCCGCGGATGGTCAAGTGTTTTCCGAGCACCCCCAGGACAGGCAGGGGCGTTGGGTCGGGTGCCAATGCCCCGTAGACGATGATCATGGCATGAGGGGCGGCCGCAGCGACTAGATCCGCGAACCCTGGCCCAGCAACAGGATCGAAAACTACCTGGGCGCCTTGCCCGTCAGTGAGATCGCGGACCTGAGCTACCACGTCCTCTTCTGAGGTGGAGATCACGGCTGCAGCGCCAGCGTCGAGTAATTGCTGGCGTTTGGCACTGGTACGGGTCAAAGCCACGGGTTGGGCTCCTGCCATGCGAGCAATCTGAATGGCTGCCAGCCCCACGCTGCTTGAGGCTGCCGGGATGAGGACGGTGTCTCCGGGTTGCACCTTGGCAAGGTCGATCAGTGCGCCGTAGGCGGTGATGAAATTCATCCACACGGCGGCCGCTTCTTCCCAGGACAGGTTCTCAGGGTGCTTGACGACTGCGGTTGCTGGGGCGATTACCAGCTCCCCATGGACGCCGTAGTCAGTCATCGCGAAGCTGGGAACCACACTGACTGCATCGCCAATGGTCAATCCCGATACGTTTGGCCCGACAGATTCAACTTCGCCTGATGCCTCATATCCGGCCCTTCACAAATGAGCATGGGTAGCGGGGTGCGCGGGGACGTTCCGGAGCGCGTGTTGTGAGGCCTGGG
>NZ_JAVKPR010000040.1:0-16159 GCF_040980905.1 Kocuria sp. CPCC 205235 | reverse complement strand
GCCCGACGCACCGCGGTGGCGGTCTGGGTCAATCACTACAATTACCACCGACCCCATACCGCCTGCGGCGACCAGCCCCCGGCCTCACGCACCCCGGACCGTGTCAACAACGTCACGCCCTCTTACACCTAGTCACTCGCGTATTGTGGTACGACCCACCTTCCAACCCCACCTGATCTTCAGACCGTACGGCGCGCGCAAGCGATAGGGCAGGTCAGAAGATCAAGTATATTCGGGGCACTCCCCGTTAACCACGAGTTACAGCATTCTGGAGGTTTTATGAATGAGTTATGGCTTGACGACATCAAGGTCGGCGCGCGATTCGAGACGGAAAAATATGAAGTTTCCCACGAAGATATTGTTAATTTTGCCCGGCAATTCGATCCTCAACCTTTCCATCTCAGCGACCAGGCTGCCGCCGATACCTTTTTCGAGGGCCTGGCGGCGAGTGGGTGGCACACCGCTGCTATCACGATGCGGTTGCTGGTAACCAGTGGGATCTCAATCGCGACCGGTATAATCGGCGCGAGCGTGGAAGTGGCGTGGCCTTCGCCGACACGCGCGGGCGACGTCCTTCACGTCGAACTGACAGTAGAAAGCGTGAAAGTTTCCGCAACCCAACCCGATCGTGGATTCGCTACCGTGACATACAACACAACCAATCAAGAGGGGAAGACGCGGCAACGCACCACCGCGAATCTTCTGGTGTTCAAAAAGCCAGAACTCACATGATCCGCGGTGAAACCCATCCCTTTACTGGCCACGCAGGGAAACGATAGGGCCCAGGCGATCGGCAGAGCGGAGCATTTGGCAGTATACGGCGCGCTCTCCATGCTGTTGGCGGAAGGAGTCTAGAATGCAAGGGCGCGGCGGATCGACTGGGCTGCTCTTGGCGGCTGGGGCGGGGCGACGCTACGGGATGCCGAAAATTCTCGTACCCGGATGGCTGGAACACAGTGTCGCAGCTTTGCGAGAGGGCGGTTGCAGTCCCGTCTACGTTGTCACTGGGGCGGCTCGCCCGAACTTGCCTGATGGGGCTCGGGAAATTCACTGCGAAGACTGGTTTCGGGGAATTGGAGTCTCTCTTCATTGCGGTCTCGCTAACATAGGTGAGAACCCCGAGCGCGTTGTCATCCATCTCGTTGATTATCCTGGCATTGGCCCTGCTGTTGTATCGCGAGTGTTGCAGTCCAGTGGCGACGAGCTTGCCCGAGCGGTGTTTAACGGAAGGCCTGGCCATCCAGTTAGTGTGCCACGATGCCATCTCGCGGCTTTGACCAAATCTATTCAGCATCAAGACGGTGCTGGACCGTACCTTCGCGCACATCCGACGGTGGCCGTTGAGTGTGGGGACCTTGCTAGTGGCCAAGATGTGGACACTCAGGAATCAATAAATGACTGAGCGAAAGGTGCCCGCGTGCCGGATCGTACCATGCAACATCAGGGCTAAGCGCACGACTAGCGGATTTTCCTCAGTATTACCGTTTCTCAGTCTTGTGGGTGGTTTTTTCACTGTCCAGCCAAAACTGTTCAAGGAGATCATTGAAGGGTTGGCCGACGCGGGGAACGCTATGTTGGGCGCCTCGAATCACAGCCCGTTGAGCGTTTGTTCGGCTGGCGATTGCGTCGCAGACTGTTTCGAACCCGGGTGCATGACCGCCAGAGACGACAAGGACGGGGAAAGGCGCTTGAGCCAGTGCATCGAGATCAGGGCGTGCTTCCCATACCGCCCGCTCACCCATGAGGGCCCGCACTCCGGCCTCCATGGCCGGTGGCAAGGGCGGCCGGGGCCATGGGCGTTCGCCGACAAGACTTGCGAAGAGGCGGAAAAATTCGAACGGCTCGCGCGGGCCATCCGCCCAGAGCTCCTGGAACGCAGCGCGTAGCTTGGCCGCCTCCGGTGCTTCGGTCAGGCCAAAGGCCGGCGGCTCGATGACCGTAAGCGAAAGGATGCGTTGCGGCGCGGCCGCAGCGAGGTACAGGGCAACGATGCCGCCGTAGGAATGCCCAACGAGGTGGCTGCCGGACTCGAGGAGGGGCTCGAAGACCGCGGCCTCGTGTTCAAAGTCCACCCGGCGTGTCGAGGGACTAGCCCCGTAGCCGGGCCGGTCCGGGAAGGTGAGTCGCCAGCGTTCGGAGAGAGCGATCTGCTTGCGCCACCCGGAACGACCGGTGGTGGCGTCGGAATGGATGAGCAGCGCCGGCCGACCCTTGCCCTGGGTCTCTACATGGAGGTCTACGTCGGTGGGGATGTCAGGCTCCGATCTCTCTGTCGGTGCCCGTGCGGCCTTGGTCCTGCCCCGCACGGAGCTCGAGCTCTTCGGTCAAATCCGACCAGAACTGCAGAGCAGCGTGTTCCATTGCCAGGCCGAGGCGGAGCGGGACCATCCGCGCGGCGAGGTCGTCCCGGCCCAAGAAGCGGGACTGCATGGACTCATAGACCTCAATCCGGTGTCGATGCTGCAGCTCTTGTTCCCGTGCGAGGGCCAAAACGTCTTCCTCGGTGGCGAGTTCAGCGAAGAACAGCTTCAGCTCGGCGATGTCGCGGATCTGCATCTGCTCAGCGGTCGGCTCGGCCAACCATTGGCGGAGAGCTTTCATGCCCTTGTCTGTGATCGAGAAGGTCTGTCTGCGTCGACCGGTTGTCTCCGCACTGACATCGAGCAAGCCCGCCTGGGATAGGCGCTTGGGCTCTGAGTACAGCTGCGCATGAGGAAAAGGCCAGAAGAAGCCGACGGAGTGGTTTATGGCGCGTTTGAGGTCGTAGGAGGTCGAGGGCCCACGCATGGCGATGAGTCCGAGAACAACGTAGGACGTGATGCTCAGCCGGTCCGTTGACATGCACTCAATCGTATCCTATGATCTATATCACAAATAGGACATCTGTTTTAGACGGTACATTCCGTACTATGGGAAGGGTCTACATGGACGCCACCGCCGAGGGCCCAGTCCGCCCTGTCACTCAACCGCTCACCAGGATGCCCGCCTCAACAACTGGACGTGCAAGCGGCTCACGGATCGAAGATCCTCCCCTTGTCACCGGACAGGGCCGGTTCCTCGACGACCTCGACCCATTACCCGGCACGCTTGTGGCGGCGATCGTCCGCAGTCCGCATGCTCACGCCAAGATTCGCAAGGTCGATCTCGACCGGGCGAGAGCACATCCTGGCGTGGCGGCGGTGATCGGGCCAGAAGAGGTCCTCGAGACCTTCAAGCCTTTTCCGTTATCTCTGCGCACGAACATGCCCTACTATCCGACCGGCACAGACAGGGTCCGCTACGTTGGTGAGCCTGTAGCGGTCGTCGTTGCCACCGACCGCTACACGGCGGAAGACGCCGCCGAGCTCGTCAGGGTGGACTACGAGGTACTCCCCGCGGTGGTCGACACGAAGAAGGCAGAGGAGTCCGGCAGCGTCACGCTCCACGAGGGGGCCGATAGCAACGTCGCTAGCGACCGGAGCTTCAGCTTCGGCGCGGTCGACGACGCCTTCGCCCGGGCCGAGCACGTGGTCAGCGCGGAGTACCGCTTTCCGCGCTATTCCTCCACACCGATGGAGTGCTATTCAGTCATCGCCGAGTGGCGTGACGAGTCCACTGGGCCCCAGATCACGGCCTATGCGAACTTCCACGGGCCCTTCTCCATCGTGCCCATCCTCGCCGGTGCGCTCGGGATCACCACAGCGCAGCTGCGCCTCATCGTCCCCGCGGACAACGGCGGCAGCTTCGGCATCAAGTCCGGCATGTACCCCTACATCGCCCTGATGGCCCTCGCCAGCCGGCATGCTGGCAGGCCGGTGCGCTGGACCGAGGATCGCATCGAGCACCTGCTCTCGAGCTCTGCCGGATCCGACCGGATCATGCGCTTCCAGGCCGCCGTCTCCGAGGACGGCTCCGTGGAGGCGCTGGACGTGGACTTTCAGGAGAACGTCGGCGCGTATCTGCGCCCGCCGGAACCGGCCACGCTCTACCGGTGTTTCGGCAACATGACCGGCGCCTACCGGATTGACGCCGTGCGACTGCGGTCGCGTGCCGTGGTGACGAACAAGATGCCGACGGGCCTCAACCGTGGATTCGGAGGCCAGCAGCTTTACTTTGGCCTGGAACGACTTATGGACAAGGTCGCATCCACTGTAGGGAAGGACCCATTGGAGGTCCGGCGGATAAATCTGGTTCCGACCTCAGCGTTTCCCTACGCCACTCCCACGGGCGGGATCTACGATTCGGGCGATTATGAGAAAGCCTTTGCGATGCTCACGGAGAGCGCCCAGTACGAGACGCTGCGGGCGGAACAACGGGCTGCCCGGGACCGCGGCGAGATCATGGGCATCGGGGTCGCCGCCATCGTCGAACCCTCTGCCACTAACATTGGCTACATCGCCCTGGCCACTCCGCAGGACGAGCGCGTGGCAGGGCGGGACAAGTCCGGTTCCACCGAGCACGTGCGGGTCAGTGTCGATCCCCAAGGGGTCGTATCCGTGTTGCTGGGGACCGTGCCCCAGGGGCAGGGCCACGCAACCGTCGCCCGCCAGATCGTCGCCGACCAGCTCGGTCTGCCGCTCGAACAGGTGGTCCCCAAGGTGGACATGGACACCGCGACGACGCCGTGGACCATCACGACCGGAAGCTACTCCTCACGGTTCTCCCCGCTACTGACCTCGGCACTGGTGGAGGCCACCGATCGGATCGCTGCGACGATCAAGGTGGCCGCCTCCGTCCTGCTCGCTGCGGACCCCGCCCAGCTGGAACTCGCCGAGGGCAAAGTACGGGTGAAGGGCGAGCCAGAACGTTCCGTGCTGTTTCGCCACGCGGCCGGCCTGATCCACTGGGACCCTGGGTCGCTCCCGGATGCCTTCGAAGCCCAACTTAACGCGGAGGCCGCGTTCACCCCACCGGAGTCCACTGCGGCCTCCAGAACAGACCAGATCAACTCCTCGCTTTGCTATGGGTTCGTTGTCGAACTCGCCGTTGTGCGCATCGACCCGGAGACCTTCGAGATCACCATCGAGAAGGTTGTCTCCGTCCATGACCCAGGGACTGTCCTCAATCCCGTCCTGCTCGAGGGCCAAATACACGGAGCCATGGCCCACGGCCTCGGCGGGGCCATGTACGAAGAGTTGTTCTACAGCGAGGCGGGACAGCCAACCTCCACGTTTATGGACTACCTCGTCCCCACTTCGGCCGAGGCCACCTTCCCGCTGGTGACCGAACACCTGGAGACTCCCTCGCCGCTCACTCGCCTCGGTGCCAAGGGCGCCGGGGAGGGGAGCAGTATGAGCTTCCCCGTGCTGGTGGCGAACGCCGTGGCTGATGCCCTGGCCCCGCACGGCGTGGACATCACGTCCCTTCCCCTGCACGGCAATGTCATCCACGGCCTCTTGTCGTCCCAGAACTAGTCCGTCAATACCCGATAACAACCCCCAGAAACACAGAAGAGGAAAATCGAACTATGGCACTCACCGGTGGAGAAATTCGGTTGGACCGCAGTCACGACGGGCGGGTCGCGAACCTGACACTGTCGCACGGCCGCTTCAACATCATCACGATGGAGACCCGTCGATTGATGGCCGAGCGTTTCGCGGAGATCGACGCGGACCGACAGATCCAGGTTGTGGTCATTCGGGCTGAGGGAGAGCACTTCACCTCCGGTGGCGACATCCGCGGGTTCATGGAGGTCGAGCCCTACGAGCTGACCGACCTCGGTCAAGACGTCACCGCCCCAGCACGCTCCCCCAAACCGGTGATCACTGCGGTGGACGGGTACTGCTTCGGTGTGGGCTTCGAGATGGCCCTGTCGACGGACATCCGCCTCGCGACCACCCGCACACAGTTCGCCCTGCCGGAGATGCGGCTCGGCATGATGCCAGGAAGCGGCGGCACCCAGCGGCTGGCCCGCCTGATCGGCCTGTCCCGGGCGAAGTACCACGTACTCACCGCCTCCCGGATCAGCGCCCAGCAGGCTCTGGACTGGGGGCTCGTCGCCTCGGTCTCGGAGGATGCCGAGGCCCTGGCCGACGAGGTAGAGCGCGTGGTCCAGACCCTACTCGGCTACTCGGCCATCGCGCTGCGCACGGCCAAGGAAGTCCTCGACCGTGGCGTTGACGCCCCACTGGCCACCGGCGTGGAGCTAGAGCGCAAGTCCTACGCCATGCTGCGCTCGACCCACGACTTCGCCGAGGGCGTCGCCGCTTTCGACGACAAGCGCGCCCCCACATTCGAGGGCCGCTGAGGTGAAAGCCGCACCTTTCGCCTACGTTCGTCCGACGCGGCTGGAGGACGCCCTCGGCGAGCTTCAGGCTGCTCAGGGGGGCAGCGGTAAAGTCATTGCCGGAGGCCAGTCGCTTGTGCCGGTGCTCGCCATGAGGCTCGGCCGGCCCAGCATCCTGGTGGACATCACCCGGGTGGAGGACCTCACGCAGATGGAGGTCACCGGCCAGCAGTTGCGAGTGGGCGCGGCCGTGCGCCAGCGCCGCGTGCAGAGGGAGGCATCACAGCTCGTGCCGCTGCTCGGGCTCGCCCTGCCGTGGGTTGGCCACCGGGAGATCCGGAGCCGGGGGACCGTGTGCGGTAGCCTCGCCCACGCCGATCCCTCTGCGGAGATGCCGGCGGTCGCCCTGTCCCTCGGCGCCACCCTTCAGGTCAAGGGGCCCAAAGGGGACCGGCAGGTGAATGCTGCGGACTTCTTCACCGGAGCGATGGCCACGGTAGCCGGACCGGCCGACATCGTCACTTCTGTGACCTTTCCGGTCGCCCGCCCCGACGAAGGATACGGGTTCGCTGAGATCGCCCGACGGCACGGTGACTACGCCATCGCCGGAGTCGCCGCTCGCGTGCGGACGAGTTCCGGCACGGTACAGGAAGCTGTCATCACGTCGTTCGGCGTGTCCGACCGGCCCCAGCTACGAGACCTTCGCGGATCCCTGCAGCAGGCCGTCGACACCTTGGGCGACCCCGCAGCCTCCGTCACAGATCTGGCCAAGGCGCTGGAAGGACCGGCCGATTCCATGGCTGAGGACGTCGTCACGACGGCCGGTGACTCACACGGCACGCCCGCGTACCGCCGCCGTCTCGTACGGGTTCTCGCCGCCCGAGAACTCGCACGGGCCTACCGCTCGAGCCTGAAAGGGACACAGACATGAGCATTAAATCCATCGCCACCTCGCTTAGACGGACCATCACACCCCACCGCGGTTCCCAGTCGGAGGACACCACCCTCCGGGTTGCCGCCGACGAGACGGTCACCGTGTCCTTTACCGTCAACGGCAGGCCGGCCACGGTCGACGTGGCACCACGGGTCACGCTTTCGGATGCCCTGCGCGACCACCTCGGCCTGACGGGCACGCACATTGGTTGTGAACACGGGGTCTGCGGCATGTGCACCGTGGTCGTCGACGGAGACGCCGCCCGAGCATGCCTGCTCCTGGCATGCCAAATGGAAGGGGCTGAGATCCTCACCGTTGAGGGGCTGGGCAAGCAGGATGATCTCCATCCGCTGCAATCGTCCTTCTCCGACCACCATGCTCTGCAGTGCGGTTTCTGCACACCGGGGATGCTCATGAGCTCCTACGACCTGCTCAAGCACGAGCCCGGGATCGCCGCTGAGGAGCTGCCAGAGCAGATGTCCGGGGTCCTGTGCCGCTGCACGGGCTACCGCCACATCATGGACGCCGTCGCAGACGTCTCCGACAGCTATCCCGACGGCATCCCGGCACCCCGCAATTGCGCCGAGGCGGCATTGCTGCCGCGCGCCTCCACTGGCGGCCGTTCCGCTGCCGACGGTGACCAGGAGCTTGCCGCAGCCACAGGTCCCGGAGAAATTCATGTGCCGCAAAGCGAACCTACGGTGACCATTGACGTGACCAGCGAGGTCACCGCTGGCGTCGACGAACTATGGGTCGTCATCGACGACACCGAGCGGATGGTTCGTTGCCTGCCCGGTGCCGAACTGGTCGCCGACTTCGGCGACGACAAGTACCAGGGACGCATCCAGGTCGCCTTGGGGCCAGTTAAGCTCTCGTTCCTCGGCGATATCCACGTTGTCGAGCGGGACCCGGTCTCCCATTCTCTGCGGGCACTCGCGCAGGCCGACGATCCCAGTGGCGGCACCGTACAGGGCACCGTTCATCTCAAGGTTGACCCGTCGGGGGAGGGCAGCGTCATTCGTGCGCATGCCGAGATGCACATGACCGGCCGTATCGCCCAGTTCGGCAGATCGCTGGCTGATGACGTCAGCAAGGACATGTTCAGCCAATTTACCGCCGCTCTCGATGCCACCGCCCGTGGTGAAGAACCTGTGGTCGGTGGCGCCCCGCCCAGCGCGTTCCGGATGACCATCAGGCTCATCAACTCCCGAGCCCGCGCGATTACGCAACGCATTAAAAGGAAGGACTGACCAATGGAGATCGGACGAACGCTGACGTGGACAGCGGAGAGATTTCCCGAACGGATCGCCGTCGCCGGATCTCGCCGGCTGACCTACCCGGAATGGGACGAACGGACCAATCGCATTGCCAATGCGATGCTCGCCCTGGGTGTGAAGCCGGGAGACCGTGTCGCGACCTTACTGAGCAACTCCGAGGTCATGGCGTCAACTCACCTGGCCATGCAGAAGCTGGGCGTCATGTCCACCCCGCTCAACATCCGGCTCTCGGCCCCGGAACTGGCCTACTGCCTGGAGAACGCAGAGCCTACCGTCGTGGTCAGCGACGACGTGGCCGCCGCCGTGACCCGGGAGGCCCTGCAGATGACGTCCACCAGCGCCACTCTCCTGCACGCCGGGGAGAACCCCGTGGACGGCGCGACGGACTTCGAGACCCTCGTCGCGGAGGCCGAGGCCACAGCCCCCGGCGTCACCGTGAGCGAATCCGATCCCAGCGTCATGCTCTACACCTCAGGGACCACCGGCAAGCCGAAAGGCGTTCCGCGCACTCAGCGCAACGAGTTTGCCGCTTCAGTCGCCCACGTCATGCAGGCCCAGTACGCCTCCGGGGAATCCACGCTCGGAGCGATGCCGATGTACCACACCATGGGTCTGCGCTCCCTTCTGTCGATGGTCGTCGTCGGAGGGAAGTTCGTCGAAATGCCCGTATACAACCCCGAACGTGCCGTTGAACTGATCGAAACGGAAGGTATCACCGCACTCTACCTGGTGCCGACGGCCTTTTGGGCTCTAGCCCAAACCGGCAAGCTGGAACGGGTGGCTCCCACGGTGCGCAAGCTCGCCTTTGCCGGGGCTGCCATGACCTCCACTCTGTGCCAGAAGCTCGAACAGGAGATCCGCCCAGAAGTCTTCGTGAACCACTACGGCTCGAGCGAGGTCTACACCTTCGCCATCGAGGAAAGGGCCTCCCGGAAACCGGGCAGCGCCGGACGAGCCGGAATGCTCTCCCGCCTACGAGTCGTTGACCCAGAGCCTACGGCTTCACATGAGCCTCTTCGGCCGGGTGTAGTTGGCGAGATCGCTGTTTCCCTGGATTCCGATGACGCATTCGCCGGTTATTGGCGCCGAGCCGACGCGGACGCCAAGGCGATACGTGACGAACGTTGGTACCACACCGGCGACCTCGGTCACCTCGACGACGACGGCGATCTCTGGGTAGACGGCCGTGTCGACGACATGATCATCACGGGCGGGGAAAACGTGCATCCCATCGAGGTCGAAGACATTCTGAGCAGCCACCCCGACATCGCCGAAGTCTCGGTCGTGGGACTCAAGGACGAGAAATGGGGCCAGGCCGTGACTGCCTTTATCGTCCCCGAGCAGGAGAACGAGGACCCCCAGACCTTCGCCGAACGCATCCTTGAATGGACCCGTACCGAGGCCCCTCTCTCCCAGTACAAGCGCCCCAAACGCGTTCTCGTGATCGCTTCGATCCCTAAGAGCCCCGTTGGGAAGATTCTTCGCCGGAAGCTGGTCGCTGGCGAGTACACCCTCAAGGGCGGTACCGGCAATGATGCCACTTCCGGCCGCCCGCCTACCGAGACAGAGTAACAGGGAGACCGCAAATGGCCACGTCCCACAGCCCAAAGGCACCTTCAACTGACAAGGGGAAGCCGCTCATCGAGCGCGGCCCCGGTTTCCGCTCCGGCCTTCGTGCCCTGCCCAAGCACCTCAACCCCGCCACGATCGGCGCCGGCCTAGTGGCTGCCATCTTCGGTTGTACCGGACCCGCCCTCATCGTGATCAACGGCGCCCAGGAGGCTGGCCTCACCCCTGTCCAAACCGCGTCGTGGATCTTCGGAATCTATGTCTTCGGCGGATTGATCAGCCTATTGATGGCGCTGTACTACCAGCAACCTGTGACAGGGGCATACAGCATACCGGGCGCGGTCCTCGTCGTCGGAGCACTGCAGGGATTCACGTTCGCAGAAATGATAGGGGCCTACCTTGCCGCTGGCCTGATCGTTTTGATCCTTGGACTGACGGGAGTGGTGCGCAAAGTCATTACCTGGATTCCATTCCCCATCGTGATGGCCATGATTGCAGGGGCCCTCATCCGCTTCGGCATCGGCGTCGTCGACTCGCTGCTGAGCGCGCCCATCATCGTTGGTGCGGCGATCGTGGGTTACATCCTCCTGTCCCGTTTCATCAAAGCGATTCCCGGTGTGCTGGGAGCTCTGGTGATCGGCGGCGTCGCGGCGGCAGTCACCGGCTCCTTCGGGGCCATCGAAGGTGATTTGGGTCTGATCGTGCCTGAATTGGTGGCGCCCGCATTCAACATCGGGGCGATCCTGGCGGTGGGAGTGCCCCTGGCCCTTCTGGTCATCGGTGCGGAGAACACCCAGGCGATGGGCGTGCTAATGGCGGAGCGCTACCGTCCGCCGTTCAATGCCATGACCATCGTGAGCGGTATCGGTGGGCTCCTCGCCCCGCTCTTCGGGGGGCACAACGCGAACATCGCCGGGCCGATGACCGCGATCTGTGCCTCCGACCAGGCCGGTGAGAACAAGGCCGGGCGTTACGCTGCCACGGTTGTCAATGGCATTATTTTCGGTCTCTTCGGCATCTTCGCAGGGATTGCGGTGGCCCTCGTGACCGCTCTGCCAAAGGAATTAACCGCCACTCTGGCCGGCCTGGCCATGATCGGGGTGCTCCTCTCGGCGTTCCAATCAAGCTTCAGTGAAAGACGATTCCAGCTCGGAGCGTTCGTGGCTCTCGTCATCGCGATGAGCGGCGTAACCCTGTTCGGTATCTCTGCCCCCTTTTGGGCGCTGGTCGGCGGGGTGCTCGCCTCATTGATGCTCGAAACGAAGGACTTCCGCTTCCGCGAAGAAATCAATGCCATGGATATGGCCGATGTTCCTCCGGCAGCTGAGGCCTCGCCTCGCGTGGAAAACCAGTCGTGAGGACGCCGGTCCGGATGAGACCACGCAAGCAGGCCGCACAGCGACCATACGTCGTCGGAACGAGAAGAGGGTTGCAATGCGCGAAATCCTGAACGACATCCGGCACTGGGCCGAGCCCTTCGCAGTGGCGACGGTGGTCCGCACCTGGAAATCCTCACCGCGCGCCCCCGGTGCCGCCATGGCGGTCAACGTCGCAGGAGAAGTGGTCGGCAGCGTATCCGGCGGTTGTGTGGAGGGGGACCTGTATCTGCGTTGCCAGGAGACCCTGACGACAGGAACCCCGGCGCTGGTGCGCTATGGGGTTAGCGACGACGAGGCCTTCGAGATCGGGCTCACCTGTGGTGGCACTCTAGAGGTCTTCATCCACAGGATTGACCCCGAAAAACATGCTCTGGATCGGCTGGCGGCTGCTGTCGAAGAAGGTAAGCCGGCGGCGGTGACTACGATTGTTGAGGGTCCGAGCATCGGGGCTCAGATACTGGTCATCAATGGTGAGCAATATGGCTCAACCGGCAACTCCGCCCTAGACCAAGCTGTGGTGACCGACGCACTGGGCCTATTAGAGCACGGCACAAACAGCCTGGTTCACCTCGGTCGCGACGGGGAGCGTCGCAAAGAAGATGTGGCGTTGTTCGTCGAGTCCTTCACGTCGCCGCCGCGCATGCTGATCTTCGGCGCCATCGATTTCGCCGCAGCACTGGCCCGACTTGGTTCATTTATGGGCTACCGCGTCACGGTCTGCGACGCCCGATCGCTGTTCGCCACTAAGGCACGGTTTTCCGAAGCGGACGACGTCGTAGTCGACTGGCCGCACAAGTACCTTGCAAAGGTGGACGTCGACTCACGAACGGTCATTTGTGTACTGACCCATGACCCCAAGTTCGACGTCCCCGTCCTGAAGGAAGCTTTGAATTCGGATGCCGCCTACATCGGAGTGATGGGCAGCCGACGCACACACGCCAACCGCCATCAACGGCTACGCGAGCAGGGCATCACCGAAGATCAGCTTTTACGCCTGTCCTCTCCCATCGGGTTGGACCTTGGGGCGCGCACCGCCGAAGAGACCGCAATCTCCATCGGTGCCGAAATCATCGCCCAACGCACAGGGGCGACCGGCCGACCCCTGGCCGAGTTGACCACTTCGATCCATCGTCCGACTTCGAGCCGATCACAGCAGCAACCAGCCCTCATGCAACATCAACCGCGATAGTGGCCATCGGCACCTGCGGGAACGAGCCTGAATCTGGCGGGGACGATTCATCCACGGATCATCACGGCCTTCAGGAGTAAGAGAGGAAGAATTGCAGGTGGAGCAACGAAGAGTGACCACGCAGAGCTCGTACCGGGGACGGGTGGCCTGGGTCGACACCGACGCGGGCGGACGGATCCACCACACAGCAGCATTCCGGTGGGCAGAGATAGTCGAGCACTCACTCTTTCGGCGCATCCGGCCAGGCTTCGAGGCGGCTGTCTTCCCGCGTCGATCGGTGGAGGCTACCTACCACTCCGCGCTGGTTTTCGACGACGAGTTCGAGGTCCTGCTCTGGGTCGATTGCGTCGGGAGGACCTCCGTGACCTTCGTCTGGGAAGTGCGCTCCGGTGGCGTGCTCTGTGTGGAAGGCCGCCACACAGCGGTGCACGTCGATGCCGCGGGCAAGCCGGCACCGTTGCCAGCTTGGTTGCGTAAAGGCTTGGAAAAAGAAGCACACCAGGTCGCCTCCGCTCACGGATCGGAGTCCAGCGAATACGCCCCCGATGATCGCGGCGGGCGGGGACCCGATACGCCGGATGAGTTCACTGAGGCGGTGACATGAGCGTTTCCTTGGGTCTGCCCCGGGTCCGCAGCGGCGGGCCGGCACCCAGCCCGGCACCGGTCGGTGCGGGGCTGGTGGACCGCCACGGCCGTCGGGCCACTGACCTGCGCCTGTCGGTGATCGACAAGTGCAACCTGCGTTGCACCTATTGCATGCCCGCGGCCGGACTGCCTTGGTTGCCCGCGGCCCAGCTGATGAGCCCGGCCGAGATCGGCCGGATCGTGGACATCGGGGTGTCCCGGTTCGGCATCGCCGAGCTGCGCCTGACCGGGGGCGAGCCCTTGGTCCGGGCCGACCTCGAGGAGGTCGTGGCCGCCGTGCGCGCCGGGCATCCGGACCTGCCGATTTCGCTCACAACCAACGGGATCGGCCTGGCCGGACGGGCGGCCGCTCTGGCCGAGGCGGGGCTGAGCCGGATCAACGTCTCTTTGGACAGCCTGTGCGCCGAGACTTTCAAGCAGTTGGCTCGCCGGGACCGGCTCGCCGACGTCCTGGCCGGGGCCGAGGCCGCCGCCGCCGCCGGGCTGACCCCGGTGAAGATCAACGCCGTGCTGATGCGCGGGGTCAACGACCACGAGGCCCCCGATCTGCTTGCCTGGGCACTTCAACACGGGTTCGCGCTGCGCTTCATCGAGCAGATGCCCCTGGACGCTGACCATGGCTGGACGCGCGAGAACATGGTCGCCGCCGCCGAGATCCGCGCCGCCTTGAGCACCCGCTTCCGGCTCGACCCGCACCCCGACCCGCGCAACGGCGCCCCGGCTCAGCTGTGGGACGTCCGCCCGCTCCCGGGCCCCGGGCAGGGCCCGGGGGGGGAGCCCGGTCCATTGGGCACCGTGGGCGTCATCGCCTCGGTGACCGAGCCGTTCTGCGCCGACTGCAAGCGGACCCGGATCACCGCCGAGGGCCGGGTGCGGTCTTGCCTGTTCTCCCACGAGGAGGTCGACCTGCTGCCCCTGTTGCGCGCCGGGGCCGCGGACGCCGAGATCGCCGAGACGTGGCGGGCCGCGATGTGGGCCAAGCCCACCGCGCACGGGATGGACCGGGCCGGCCTGGACTCCGCTGACTACGTCCAGCCGGAGCGCTCGATGAGCGCGATCGGGGGCTGACAGAGATGCGGATCCGCTACTTCGCCGCGGCCCGAGCGGCCGCTGGCACTCACGCCTAGGACCTGGACCTCGGGACGGGTGCGCTGTCGCGCAGGGAGGTTGGGCAACGGCTCGCCCTGCACCATCGCGAGCCGCCGCCGGGCCAGCCATTGCTGACGCAAGTGCTGGCCCGCTCCAGCTTCCTGCTCGACGGGGTGGCCTGCCCCGACCCCGCCGCCCAGATCCCCCCGGAGGCGACCCTGGACGTGCTGCGTCCCTTCTCCGGCGGCTGACCCTGTGGCCCGTCCCGGCCTGCACGCCGTGATCTTCGTCGGCGGATCCTGTCGTGAAATATTTGGATCACGGATCGCGCAATGAGACCGATCGATGAGCACACCCGGACCAGTCCAGGCGCGGACCGCGGTGGTCGGCGCGTTCGTCACCGACGCGCCGCTGGACCATGCGCGGGCCGCCGCCCACCGCAGGCTCGCGTTCGCCGCCTGCGACGCGCTCGTGGACCGGATCAAGACCGAGGTGCCCATCTGGAAGGAGCAGTCCTTCGCGGACGGCTCCACCGAGTGGGTCGGACTGGACGCCTGAGCGCCGTGGACCTCGCCCCACTCGTCGAGCCCGCCGCGCAGCTCACCGACGCTGCTCTACCTCGCCGCCGCGGGCGTCGGGACCCTCGGAGTCGTCGACGACGACGCCGTGGACGCCTCCAACCTGCAGCGCCAGGTGATCCACGGGGGGACCGCCCTGGGCGCGCCCAAGACTGCCTCGGTCGCCGCGCGGATCGCCGACCTCAATCCGCTGGTGCGCGTCGTGGAGAACCGCGAGCGGGTCACCGCGGACAATGCGCTGGAGGTCCTCGCCGGGTACGACCTCGTCCTGGGCGGCACGGACAACTTCGAGACCCGTTACCTCGTCTCCGACGCGTGCGAGCTGGCCGGTGTCCCGCACGTGTGGGGCTCGATTCTGCGCTTCGACGGCCAGTACTCGGTGTTCTGGGGCGCGCACGGGCCCACCACCGCGACCTCTACCCCGCGCCCTCGGCGCCGGGCACGGTGCCCAACTGCGCCGAGGCCGGGGTACTCGGCGTGCTGCCGGGCCTGCTGGGCACCGCCATGGCGGTCGAGGCCGTCAAGCTGGTCACGGGGATCGGCACTACGATGCTCGGCCGGGTCGCCACCTACGACGCCCTCTCGGCACGCTGGTGGGAGATCCCGCTGGCGCCCACGCCGGGCCGTGCTCCCGTGACCGCCCTGGCGGCGGTCGGCGGGACCGCCCCCGCCTGCCGGGCGCCGGCCCGCTGCCGGGAGGCGTCCCCACCGTGACAGCCCCCGAGCTCGCGGATTTGCTGGCGGCCCGGGAGCGCGGCGGGACGGACTTCGAGCTCGTCGACGTCCGAGAGCCCTACGAGGCCCGGCTCGCGTCGATCCCCGGCGCATGGTTACTGCCCCTGGACCGGTTCGAGTCCTGGGAGGCTCTCGCCCGGATCGCCCCGGGCCGCCGGGTGGTGCTGCACTGCAAGGCCGGGGCGCGCTCCGAGGGGCCCTGCACCTCCTGCGCGCCGCGGGCCGCACCGCCATCGCGCACCTCGAGGGCGGGGTGCTGGCGTGGAGCGCGCAGATGGACCCGTCCCACGTTCCATACTCTGGCCCCTCATGTCCGGCACAGCACTCTCGACGAGCAGCCGATACCCTGATCGGTGAAAGGCACCATCAATGGCGTCGGGGGACTCATACCCTGATGAGCTTTCTCCTCGGGTGTATCTCACCGGTCCCCCAGTGGTCAGTGGTGAGCCTGCCCTCCACTCTCTCATCGGTGGCATCAAGGACTTCCACCCCGTTACCTTTTTCATGACGCCGGTGTCCGGGAGGATGAAGGCGTAGGTAACCAGCCGGCCCCGGCATG
>NZ_JAVKPR010000004.1:0-216634 GCF_040980905.1 Kocuria sp. CPCC 205235 | reverse complement strand
CCCAGGCCTCACAACACGCGCTCCGGAACGTCCCCGCGCACCCCGCTACCCATGCTCATTTGTGAAGGGCCACTGATCCCAACAAGACCGCAAAGAACAACGGCGCCGCGAGACCAGGTCTCGCGGCGCCGTCGTTATTAGCAGGGCTGTCAGGCGGAGGTGGCGTCCTCTTCCGACAACGGCCCGTCCAGATCGGGATCGTACTGGGGCTTGAACTCTTCACCACGTTCGAGGGCCTCGGCCTTCTCGCGCTCACGGTGACGCTTCTTGTCCTCGATGGCGCGCGCCAGGTTCTCCCGGTGCTCGCGCTCCACTTCCTCAGGGTCCTGGTGGCGCATGTGGGCCACCGCGCCGAACACGGAACCGTCGTAGACATTGTTGCCGTGGTCCATCACGATGCCGCGTTCGCAGATGTCCATGACCAGGCCCAGGTCGTGGCTGACGACCACCAGGGTCTTGCCGCGGCGCACCAGGTCCTTGATGCGACCGATGCACTTCTTCTGGAACGGCTCGTCACCCACCGAGAGGATCTCGTCCACGAGGAACACCTCGGGATCCGTGTGGACGGCCACGGAGAAGGCCAGACGCAGGTACATACCCGAGCTGTAGAACTTCACCTCGGTGTCGATGAACTCCGCGATCTCGGAGAAGGCCACGATGTCGTCGAACTTCTCGTCGATCTCCGCTTTGGTCATACCGAGGATCGCGCCGTTGAGGTACACGTTGTCGCGGCCGGTGAGGTCCGGGTGGAAGCCGGCGCCCACCTCGATCAGGCCGGCGACCTTTTCGCGCGTGAGCACGGTGCCGGAATCCGGGTTCATCACGCCGGAGATCATCTTGAGCGAGGTCGACTTGCCGGAACCGTTGAAGCCCAGCAGGGCCACGGTCTCGCCGTCGTAGATGTCGAAGGAGACATCGTTGAGGGCCTTGAACTTGGCCGTGAGATCGCCCTTGCGGCCCTTGACCAGCCACACGAAGGCTTCCTTCATGGAGCGGGTGTGGCGCAACACGAACTCTTTGCTCATGTTCTGCACGCGGATCGCAAGATCCTGATCCGTGCGTTCCTTGACGTTTTTGCTAGCAGTACTGGACACGATGATTTACAGCTCCTGCGCGAAGTTGCCCTCTTGGGCACGGAACAAACGGTCACCAATGAAGAAGATGAGCGCACTCACCACGATGGTCAGCGGCGTCCACCAGGTCAGCAGGTGCGGTGGCACGTGCCAGATCTGCGGCATGTCAGTGGTGGGGAACCAGAAACCGTAGTGGAACAGTTCCACCGCCACGGTCAATGGGTTGAGCATGTACACGAAGTACACCCATTCCCAAAGCTTGTCGCGCACCATGATCCACATGTAGAGCACGGGCGAGGCCCACGTGGCCACCATGACGATCAGATCCACGATGTTCTCCGCGTCGCGGAAGAACACGTTGAACGTGGCGAACAGCATGCCCAGCCCCAGCGAGAACACCGCCACGATCAGGGTGCCCACGATCACCGCGAGCAGCTGTTTGAGATCGGGCCGCCAGCCCGTGATGAAACACGCGATCAACAGGATGGCCAACTGCGGCACGAAGTGCACGAACGCGACCAGCAGGTTGGACACCGGGAACAACTGTCTGGGGAGATAGATCTTCTTGAGCAGCCCGCCATTGGCCACGACCGAGCGCGAGGCGTTACCGAACACCTCGCCGAATAGGTTCATGACCACGATGCCGGAGAACAGATACACGGCAAAGTTCTCGATGCCGCGATTGAGTTCCAGGAACACGCCCATGGCGATGTAGAACACCAGGAACTGAACGCCGGGCTTCAGATAGGACCACAACAGTCCGAGCACCGTACCGCGGTACCGGATCTGAATTTCCTTGTCGACGATCAGCTTCAACAGGAACCTGTTCGCCAAGACGTCTCGCAGCCCGCGATCCTGTCCCGGGGGCCTCAGATGCGAAACGGGAGCATTCATACGGGGGTGCCATCCTTTCCTCGTGACGCACCTTTGACGGCGTCACCGGATACAAGACGACGCCGCACGCGAACGTACACGTGCGGCGTCGCGCATGGAGCAAAGTTACTTCTTAGGACCGTTCTCGGCAAAAGTCTGAGCCCACGCCTCGGGTGAGGTGAACTCCGGCAGTGCCGCGCGGTACTGTTCGGCCAGCTTGTCCCAGTCGCGGTACAGACGCTGGTGCAGCGCCAGGCTGCGCTGCATCATGCGCTTGAACGTGGCGTCGTCGCGCTTGTACCAGGAGGCACCCGAACCGTCAGCGCTGGAGACCAGTGCGGAATCCAGGGTGGCCATGCGCCACCACTGCAGGTTCATGGCGGGAACGCGGGACTCGGGGTGATCCGACTCGTCCGCCTTGACGGGCAGCACCTGGTGCACGGCACCGGACAGCAGCTTGGCGGCGCGGCCGATGCGGCTCTTGGGCGGGTGCGGTTCTTCACCGTGCGGGAGCGGCTTGCTGCGGCGCACGGTCGGGAAGGCCGAGAGGTCCTTCTTGACCTGCGCGTCGGAGAACGACCCGCGAGTGGAGCGAACCTCGGGCAGCTTGGAGCCGATGGTGCGGTGCAGGTGCTCGGGACCCTCGAGCAGGTCTTCGAGCGCCATGGCGCGCAGTTCCGCGGCCGAGTACTGCATGGACACCAGGTGGCGCACGTCGGTCAGCAGCGATTCCTTGGGCAGGCGACCGCCCTTGGAGTACGGGCTGTACAGGAGTGCTGCCAACCAGCGGTTGCGGGCGTGGTAGTACGCCTGCCAGTCGATGGTGTCGTCCTTCTCGGTCCACGGCATATGCCACACGGCCACACCGGGCAGGGAGACGGTGTCGTAACCGGCCTTCTTGGCGCGCAGGCCGAATTCGGCGTCGTCCCATTTGATGAACACGGGGAGTGCCAGGCCGATCTCACGGATGATGTCCGTGGGGATCAGGCACATCCACCAGCCGTTGTAGTCCACGTCGATGCGGCGGTGCATCCACGGGGTCACACGCAGGTTGGACGCGGCGAAGTCATGGGCCTCGCGCACGCCTTCCGCCGAACCCCACATGAAGCGGTACTCGTTGACGCGCTCACCGAAGCTGTGGATCACGGACTTCTCGTACAGGTTGAACATGTGTCCGCCCACAATGGTCTTGTGGCGGGTGAAGTCCGCGAAGCGAGCGGCGCGGCGGATGCTCTCGGGGTGGACGTCCACGTCGTCGTCGAGGAGCATCACGTAGCGGCTGGTGCCGTCAGTGGTGGCCTCGTACATGCCGCGGGCAAAGCCGCCGGAACCGCCCAGGTTGCCCTGTTCGATGTGCACCAGCTTGTCGCCGAGGATCTCCACGACCTCGTCGTAACCGGGCTCATCGCGGACCTTCTCGGTGCCCTGGTCGGTCATGATGAAGCGGTCCACCACGTCTGCCAGCGCGTCGGCTTCGCCGAGGGTCTTGAGGTTGCGCACGCAGAAATCGGGGCGGTTGAACGTGGTGATGGCCACGCTCACGGTGCCGGGGGTGAAACCCTCGGGCTCGGGAACGGACCACTCGGCGTAGGCGAGCTCAACGGCAGCCGTGGAGGTGACCACGTCGATCCAGTACCAACCGCCATCGCCAAAGCTGGCCAGGGGCAGGTCGGTGTGCTGCTCGGTGCCATCCATATCCAACGTGATCACGCGGTTGGAGGTGCCACGCGCGGTGGAACGGTAAACCAGGATCTTGGCCGGACCGGTGGTGCGAGCGGTCAGGCGGACCGTGTCCACGGCGGTGTTCGCGCGCCAGTAGGAGGCCGGGAACGCGTTGAAGTACGTGCCCAGCGAAATACGGGTGTGCGCCGGGATGTGGATACTGCGATCACTGGAGAGGTACTCCGAATGGATCTGGGTCGCTTGAGCGGACGCCGCGGCGTCTGCCTGCTCCGCAGCGACCGTCTGCTCCTCGCCCGCCTCGGACGGACGCAGGGACTTCACAGCTGTGTGGCGCTGGGCGTTGAAGTCCACGAACAGGGGCAGCGTGTCCGTGTCAGCATCGGTCGGGAAGATGATGTGCGCAACGGTCTGCCAGGTGCGCGAATCCGCGGTCTGGTTCTTGGTCGTCGCGGTCGCTTCGTTCTTCACAGTGCTCATTCGTCAACGCCTCCGCTGTTCAGCTGTGCACCGGACGTGAAGTGCGGTGCAATCTTGTTGTCCACCATGGACAGTGCGGCGCCAATGGCCATGTGCATGTCCAGGTACTTGTAGGTGCCCAGTCGTCCGCCGAACAGCACGGACTGCTCGCCCTTGGCCAGGTCGCGGTAGGCCAGCAGCTTCTCGCGGTCCGCGGAGGTGTTCACCGGGTAGTAGGGCTCGTCGCCCTTTTCCGCGAAGCGCGAGAACTCGCGCATGATCACGGTGGCGTCCTTGGTGTAGTCACGCTCCGGGTGGAAGTGACGGAACTCGTGGATGCGGGTGTAGGGAACGTCCTCGTCCGGGTAGTTCATGACCGATGTGCCCTGGAAGTCCTCGATGTCCAGGACTTCTTCCTCCAGGTCGATGGTGCGCCAGGAGAGGTCGCCCTCGGTGTAGTCGAAGTAGCGGTCCACCGGGCCGGTGTAGATGACCGGAACCTGGCCCACCACGTTGGACTTGGAGAACTCCTGCGAGTCGTCGAAGAAGTCGGTCTCCAGGCGAACGTCGATGTTCGGGTGATCCGCCATCCGCTCGAGCCACGCGGTGTAACCGTCCACCGGCAGACCCTCGTGGGTGTCGTTGAAGTAGCGGTTGTCGTAGGTGTAGCGAACCGGAAGGCGCGAAATGATGGACGCGGGCAGGTCCTTAGGATCCGTCTGCCACTGCTTACCGGTGTAGTGCTTGATGAACGCCTCGTACAACGGGCGGCCGATCAACTGGATGCCCTTGTCGTTGAGGTTCTGCGGGTCGGTTCCCGCGAGCTCGCCGGCCTGTTCACGAATCAGGTCTCGTGCCTCACCCGGCGAGTACGCCGAGCGGAAGAACTGGTTGATGGTGCCCAGGTTGATGGGCATGGGGAACACTTCGCCGTTGTGGCGGGTGTACACCCGGTGCACGTAGTTGGTGAACGCGGTGAACCGGTTCACGTACTCCCACACCCGCTCGTTGGATGTGTGGAACAGGTGCGCGCCGTAACGGTGCACCTCGATCCCGGTGCGTTCCTCGTTCTCGCTGTACGCGTTTCCACCCAGGTGGGATCGGCGGTCAATCATGGTGACCTTCAATCCCAATTCCCTGGCGGCTCGTTCTGCCACGGTCAAACCGAACAGACCCGAACCCACGACCACCAAATCAGTGTTCACGTGTTTACTCCCTACCATCTTCACGACCCCGTGAGGGTCAAGACATCTTGCCCTAAGCTACCGGACTCCGCCGGTTCAGTACCTTCTTGACGCTGTGTGGACCGTCACCGCGCTCGGTCCCGAACGAATCCACTGAGCACCCATTTCGCTGCGGCGCGGCCCGAGGCACCCAAGGAGGCGTGCGCGCGGGCCCAGTCCGAGCGGCGTCGTACGCCCGTATCGCGATCGTGCAGACCGGAGGGCTCCAGTGCGGCGCGCATGGCCGCGGCCACTTCGCTCGCGTCGTGACCGACCGCCTGGCCCAGACCGTTCTCGGTAACCAGGTCGGCAGCCACGCCCTTGGCACCCGCGTAGATCACGGGCGTTCCGCACGCGGCGGCGGCATAAACCTTGGTGGGCTTGGAGAAGTCGTAGCCCTGACCGGGCACGATCGATGCGAGCGCGGCGACCGCGCCGCGCGTGAAGGCTGCCGTGCGCTCGGGCGGCTGGACGCCGTCGAAGACCACGTTGTTCGGGGCCGCCTCTCGCGCCACTCGTTCCATGCGTTCCACGTCCGAGCCGCGACCCAGGAAGTGGATCTTGACGTCGGGGTGCTCGTCGAGAAGCTGGGCGAGCGCGTGGATGAACACGTCCGCACCCTGCCACTCGGACATTGACCCCGCATAGACGAAATAGGGGTCGGCGAGGTCCTCGGAAGGGCCGTCCGGGGTGAAGATCTCGGTGTCGATCCCGTTCTCCGCCACGAACATCTTGTCGCGCTTCACGCCCGTGACCTTGGCGAGCTCCGCGCCCATGGCCTCGGACACGGTGATCACGCCGCCCGCGCAGCGCGCCGACACGGTCTCGGCCACGCGCATGAGTTCGGTGACGATTCGCGGCACGTCCATGGTGATGGTCGCCGCGGTCCACACGTCCGGGTTGTACCAGATATACGGACGACGCCGCAGCACGCTCGATGCCCACACGGCCAGTCCCGTGGTGGGCGGGGGCTCGCTGACCACGATGTCGGCGTCCATGACGAGCAGCCGCGCGAACGCTTGGATATCGAAACTCAAGTACTGGGGAATGCCGCGCACGTAGTCGTATTCATCGCGCAGTACCGGGACGCGGATGACCGAGTACGGCTCGCCCGCGGTTGATTCGACCATGCCGCGCGGCGGGCGCGTGGTGAGCACGGTGACGTCCGCGCCTTCAGCGGCGAATCCCCTGGCCAGGGCGCGCAACCTGAACGACGCCGCCGCCGGCTCCGGCGTAAAAATCCGACTGACAATGATAACCTTCCGGGGTCTCATAGGCACCACTGTCTCACGTACCCCGGGCCGGTGACCTGCCTGTCCACCGCTGTCATCCGGTAATTTCCCGAAATTTTCCCCGCCGCACGGGGTGCACGCTCCACAACGACGACGCCGCACGGGGCCTTTCGTACCGCTCCACACGTTGACTGTTCGGCGCGGGTGGTGATCAGGTGGCGTGCTGTGCTGAGGCCATGGAAATTATGGTCGGCCTGCGCTGGGCAGGTGCGGCGGAGGTTCAGAGCCACGAGGTTGCCATCACCGCCGAACCGGGCACCGCTGGGAGCAGCATATGTCGGGAAATCTGCACGTTCATCGGAACCCGCGCGGACCTGACGGTCGAGGGCCTCGATGTGAGCTCGGTTCGTTTCGCCGAGCCACCCCTGGTGGACGGCGCGACGATCACGCTTCGTCCGGGTACGCCGCCTCCGAGTGGCTCACGGCTCCCTCTTCTGCCGTTGCGCGTCACCGAGGGGCGACGCGCGAACTCTCCGGATCAGGACGTTCCGCATCGTGACCTCGCGGGCCGTGACGGGCCGCGCCATGACCTTGCGGACCGTGATGGATCGGGGGCTGACGGTCGGGGCCGTGACGATCAGTGTCGTGCTGATCTCGGACTGGATGCTGACCGCCACCTGAGCAGTCCCAGGCTGACGGTCGTGTCCGGGGTCGCCTGCGGTACGGA
This sequence comes from Kocuria sp. CPCC 205235, assembly GCF_040980905.1. Lineage (NCBI taxonomy): Bacteria > Bacillati > Actinomycetota > Actinomycetes > Micrococcales > Micrococcaceae > Kocuria > Kocuria sp. CPCC 205235. Next base: position 209,367 of record NZ_JAVKPR010000004.1, on the reverse strand, counting down.
GCTGGTCATTGCGAGGGGCTCTCAGTGGTTGGAACCCGTGGCGGGAATCCCCACGCTGGCCACCCGGGCCGCCACGAGTGACGCGACAGAGATCGTGATGGATCACGCTGACGTGCGGATCATGCCCGGGCCTGTTCCGCTCCGGGAGGGTGACCGGTTGAGGTGCGGAGATTCATGGCTGCGGTTGACCATGCCCTCCGATGCCACGTCCGCTCGACACCGGGTGTCATGGGCAGCCCCACCAACCGGCGACGACAGCCCTTCTCAGATCATCACGGTCCCCCGTGCTTCGGGACAGGGCGCACGCATGGGCTTGCTCCTGGGACTCCTACCCCTGGTCCTGGGCGTGGTGATCACCGTGGTCACGGGTATGTGGTTCTTCATGCTCTTCAGCGCCCTGGGCGCGATCATCGCCGTGGTCAGTTGGAGCGTGGGACGTGCCGCGAGAGCCCGGGAACGCGCGCGCGTGGCGGCCGCGCTGGAACGGGACCTGAGACGTTGCGGGGAGGCAGCGCCGTCGGCGGCGGAGGTGGTGGGTCGCTTGCAAACGTTGGATTCCGGTGCGTCCATCGCGATTCCCGCCCACAGACCGTCGACCTCCGCAGTCGAGAGAGTCGAGCGATGGGTGCGCCTGGGCGAGGCCGAACGCACGGCGGCGGTGCACCTGGGCGATGGGCCGGGTGCTGTTCCCGTTGAGCACCGAAGGGCGCCGGTGCTGATCGACCTGTCGCGAGTGCAGCACCTGGAGCTCGCCGTGCCGTCGCGTCATCGAGAAGGCGTGATCAACGCCCTCGCGGTGCAGTTGCTGACCGGTCCCGGGGCGCTCCACCAGCTCATCGTGGATCCGGAAGCGGGCTGGCGAGCGCCGCTGCTGCCCAGTCTTCGCGTGGTGGACTCGCAGCGCCATCGGTCGGTGACTGGCCCGGCCTTGGAAGTGTGTTCGGCGCGGACGGCCGCTGCTCTGCCGGTCGCGAAGGAGCGCGTGCGCATCGTGGTCTCGGTGGCGGGAGACTCGACGGAGGGCAGTGGATCGAGTGCCGTCCTGTCCTGGAGGTCCACGGCGGTCCTGTTCTGCGACGCTGCGGGCGCGGTTCCCGGCCTGGATGCGAGCGCGGGTCGAGGCCGTCTCACATTGCGCGTGGACAGTGTGACGACCCGGGAGTTCTGCCGGGCAATGCAGCAGTGGTCACGGGTGCAGTCCGTGATTCCAGCCCTACGGAACGTGTCCGGGCTGCCCGCGTCGGTGGGTTCCCAGGTGATTTTTCCCGAGACCGAGCAAATACCTGACCTGTGGACTGCGAGCGCCCGGGTGCCATCGTTGGAGGCCCCGATCGGCGTGTCTCGCCACGGTGCCGAGGGTCTGTCCCTCGGTGATGAACACCCGCACATGTTGATCGCCGGGACCACGGGGTGTGGGAAATCCGAGGTGCTCCGCACGCTGGTGGCCGCACTGGCCTGCCGCTATTCGCCCGAGCGACTCGAATTCCTGTTCGTGGATTTCAAGGGTGGCGCCGCGCTGTCTCCTCTCACCGGTTTGCCGCACCGGTCCACGCTTCTGACCGACCTCGCGCCGGAGGACGTGCGGCGGGCCTTGGAGTTCCTGCGTTCCGAATTACGACGCCGCGAGCGCCTCCTGGCGGGCCTGGGCCTCTCCGACTTCCAAAGCCTCCTGACCACCACGCCCGCGTCACGGGAGCTGGAGTTTCGGGAACTGGTGGTCGTGGTCGACGAGGTCAAAATGCTCGCGGACGCGTTCTCGACCGCCGGCGACGAACTCGCCAAAATCGCCACCGTGGGACGCTCCCTGGGGATTCATCTGGTCCTGGCGACTCAGCGCCCCCAGGGAGCGGTCCCCGCGGACGTGCGCGCCAACATCACTCAGGCCATGTGTCTCAGAGTGCGTACCGAGCAGGATTCCGCGGATATCATCGGGGCGGTTGTGGCCGCGGGTATTTCGTCGACGACACCGGGCCGAGCGTTCATCGATTCTGGGCACGGCGCACCCGTGGAAGTTCAAACGGCCATCCTCACGACGTGCGCGGCGACCCCGGTGGATGAGGTGCGCATCAGGCTCGCTGGACGGCAGCCTTCGGACGATCCGCTCGGCGGGACGGGTTTGGCCGACGGTGGGCCGGACATGACCGTCGGTACGGTTGGCACCCGCCTGGACCCCGGGGTGCAGCGAGTGGTCACCGAGATTGCCGAAACCCACCGGGGTTGGGTTGCCGCGACCGGTGAGCATCTGACTCCGGCTGACGCCCCCGCTCCGGACGTGTCGTCGGTACGACCCGTACCCGCTCCCCTACCTCAAGCTGCACGGGCGCATCCGAACGAACTGGGTCACGTGGATCTGGGACCCGCGGAAAACTCCGTGGAACACTGGACCGGCCGAGCCTCCTGGCGCCCCCTCGAAGACGGCACGTTGTTTCTCATCGGCCAACCGCTGCACACATCACGCACGCTGTTATCTGCCCTCGAGCAGTTGGTCCGTGCCCGTTCAGGTCCGGCTCTCTACGTCATATCGGCCACGTCCATGATCGAAGGACCCGCTCGACGCTGGTCGGACACCGGTCTCATCCACGGGGCCGCCTCCGCACAGGACGTCTCGACCATCAGTGGCCTTCTCAATCGTCTCTCCGAAGGGGCACAGCGGTTCTCGTCCCTCTCTGAGGAGGCGCGCCACGGTGCATCCGAAGCTGCGGTGCTGATGATCGAGGACTGGGATCGCTGCTGCGCCCTCCTCCGGGCGGGGTCGTGGGCGTTTCTGGAGGATGAACTGCTGGCTCTGGCCGGGGCTGGTTCGCACAACGGGGTGGCCGTGGTCATGTCCGGGGATCGTTCCTTGTCGGTGGGGCGGGCATCCTCTGCGGGACGGACCCGCGTGTACTTTCCGGCCGATCAGACTCCCGAAGCACTCTTGCAGTGGCCCAAGCTTCCGGCGGTCAATCCCCTGCCACTACGAGGGGTCGTGCAAGGCGCCGCCGCGTACAGGTGCTCCACATCCCGCGGGCAGCAGTCTCGGGGCGCTCTCACGGTGGTGCAGGTTCCGATTCCCAGTGGAGGTTTAGTCACCGGTCAAGATGCCGCCACCAATGAACGAGTTCTCCATGGGTCGGCAACGCACGAGGAGGAACTCACAGAACATTCGAAACTCTCTCAAGTCACGATTCCCGCCCCGGACTCGAGTGTCTGGCCGCGGTACCGGCCGCTGCCCGATCACTGGTCCGGGCCGGGCGGCCCCGTCTCAGGGCTCCTCATGGGTTTGGGAACGGACCACGCCCCCGTGACACGCGGCTGGGGTCCCGGTGACACGTTATTGGTCGTGGGGCCGACGCGTTCGGGCCGCAGCTCCTACCTGGACTCGGTCGAGAAGACGTTGCCTTCCCGCGCTGCGGTTCGCTGTCATCCGCACTCGGTGGAGGAGTTGGAGGCAGTGTTCTCCGAGATCCGTGCCGGAACAACCGTGCTGATCGACGACGCGGATTCCTTGGCCACCCAGGTGATTCAACGCCTGGGTGCCCTGTGGCACCCAGGCGCCGGAACGAGCGGCGTCGGCGGCCGGAACGATCTAGGACTGATCGTGGCCCTGCGGCTGAGCGACGGGCTGCCAGCGCTCTTTCCACCACTGATGCAGTGGCGTCATGTGGCGGACACCCTGTTGCTCCGGCCCAGAAAGGCCTTCGACGGCGATCTGTTCGGAGCATCATTGTCCGGTTTGCCGGTGGGCGGGCCGCCCGGTCGCGGGTACTGGATCCACCGCGGCGTACCGGTTCTGGTTCAAACCCCGTACCTGGGCACCGAACTCAGCGGGACGGGTGACGCGTGGACTCCCCCATCCATGCCACGGTCCCTCGGTTGAACAAAGCCATGAGGGCTACGATCGCCGCCGCAACGCACGCCACACCAATCGCCCGGGCACCCACCTGAGTCAGGGAGATCCCCACGATCACCAGGAATGCCTGAGACACGAGAATCGCGGCGCGCGGCCATCGCAGACCCCTCACCGTTCCCCAGGCCGCCGAACCGAGCCAGGCCGCGGCGCCCAACATGACCACCGCACCGAAAATGATGCCCGCCGTGGGGATCACATGATCCGAGAACAACGAAATCACGAAGCGAACTCCCACATAGGCCAGGGCCGCGGCTTCCAGCCCGACGATCACACCGATCACCCACACCGTCCAGGGACGGTCCGGTGACTGCTGCTGGGAGGCGGGGACCATGGAATGGGCCTTTCATGAGGGTGAGCAGGGCACCCCCAACTCTAATCTCGATCTCCCACCGACATGATCGGTCAGTTAGTCAGGCAAAACTTTCCGTGTGATATACCGCTCAGACTCTTGTTCACGAGTTGTTCACGTGAGAAAGTATTGGGCAGATCATCTTTTGAGGCCCGGCCAACGCGGGCCTTTTCTGTGTGTACTCCCCCGAGCATTCTCCCGTCGCGCTCAGCCCGCGCTCGATGGTGATGCGGTGTTTCTGTGCACACCCAACTGAAGTGAAAGGAGCGTCGCCGCAGATCATGGATTGGCGTAGTCGCGCAGCATGCCTTGAGAAGGACCCAGAACTATTTTTCCCCGTGGGTAATACCGGCCCCGCTCTGTTGCAGATCGAAGAGGCCAAAGCCGTGTGCCGCACGTGCGAGGTCATGGACACCTGCCTGCAGTGGGCCCTCGAATCCGGTCAGGACGCTGGAGTATGGGGCGGTATGAGTGAAGATGAGCGCCGCGCCCTCAAGCGCCGTGCCGCTCGCGCACGTCGCGCCTCTTGAGCCTCATGGCCCTAATTTCATCGACCAAGCCCTCGCGACGATAGATGTCGCGGGGGCTTCGTCATTCCCTGAGCTCTTCACCGCCACCCGGACACTCACCGGTAAGTCAGTCGCTCAGACGGAGAACTGCGCCTGAATCACCACGCATGTGCCGCCGCCCTCACGCGGTTGCCAGCGAATCTTGCCTTCGAGCTCACTGGCCACCAGGGTGCGCACGATCTGCATCCCCAGGCCTTCACCATCACCGGCCTGCCGGAACGCACTCGCACCCGATTCTTCAATCACGGTGTCGCCCATGCCCCAGCCGTCGTCGCTGACGGTCACCTCGATAACACGACGAACGTCACCGTCCTCGTTGAAGATGTCCGGCAGGCGCTCCACCTCCAGAGACACGGTTCCGTTCCGGTCCTTGAGCCCGTGCTGCACGGCGTTGGCCGCGATCTCGTTGATGACCAGCGCCATGGACGTGGCACATTTGGACGGTAGCCGGCCGAATTCGCCGTGCACCTCGGTGCGAACCGTTTGAGTGGATGAGGCCGTCTCGACCGCGAGCTTCACCTGGTGCCTGATCAACTCGTCGAAATCGACGTCCTCCGAAATGTCGTGGGACAGCGATTCGTGCACGCGAGCGATGGAACTCACCCGCCTCATGGCCTGCTGCAGACCGTGTTTGGCCTCCTCGGACGTCATGCGGCGCGACTGCAACCGCAAGAGCGCCGACACCGTCTGCAAATTGTTCTTCACCCGGTGGTGGATCTCGCGAATGGTGGCGTCCTTGGAGACCAGCTGGAGGTCCCTGCGGCGCAGTTCCGTCACGTCCCGGCACAGCAGGAGCGCGCCGGTTCGGGAGGTTCCCCGCCGCAGCGGGATGGCCCGCAGGGTCACGGACACGTTCCCGGCCTCCAATTCACCGCGCCACGGCATGGTCCCGGCAAGCACGGGGGCAATCGTCTCGTCCACTCCGTTGCCGCGGACATCGAGACTCCGCGCAATCGATACGAGATTCGCGCCGGCCATGTCGCCCTCGTGTCCCAACCTGCGGAAAGTGGACAGCCCGTTGGGCGAGCAGAAAGCCACCCTGCCGTGAGCGTCCAGGCGCATCATGCCGTCTCCCACACGGGGCGCACCCCGGCGGGAATCGCTGCGGACGGCAAAATCCGGCCATGTACCCTCGTTGGCCATGCGCAACAAGTCCTCTGCCGTTTCGCGGTACACGGTTTTCATCTGGGACATCGGACGCCCGAAATGCTGGTCCAGCGTCATACTGACCACGGCAATGGTGCGCTGATTACGCACCAGCGGCACCACCAGAATCGACTCCGCGGGCTGGGCTTCGGTGGCCGTGAGCTTGAACCGCTCGATGCGCTGGTCGACCCACGCGGAACGCAAGGGAGCGGCGTCCGCGGCGGGAATCATCTCTCCCACCATGTCCTTGTGGAAGACCGTGGGCCCGGTCGTGGGACGCGCGTGTGCCAAGACCGTGAAGTCGCTGTCCGGGGCGGGAATCGCCGAACCCGTGGGGCTGTCCTCGGCCGAGATCACCCGGTTGGGAAAGCTCAGTAGCAGATCTGCGAACCCAAGATCCGCCACGAGCTGCCAGTCCCCCACCAGCAGGTGCAACCACTCGGCATCGCCGGCGTCAAAATCCTTGATGGAACGCAGGGGATCCGTAAACGCCACGGCGGGTCACTCACTTTCAGGGGACTTCAACGGCGCAACCACGCGCCCACTCGTTGTCCCAGCCTAGTCCCCGGCGCGGACCCTGCCGCCGAGGATTCGCCAACGACGTCGCTCTCGGGACTCAGCGCGCGGACGGCCAGATCCGCGAGTTGTTGCCGCAGCGGGCTCTTGGCCGCCGACTCCGCCAATACGGCGCCCGCCAGTAGCGCCTCGTCACACGCGGCGGGGTCCCAGTCGAGCGTGGCATCGATTCCGTGGCCGGGTGAGAACCGATCCCACGCCTCGGCCACGGCATCCGCGCTTGCGCGTCCCACGGAGGCCTTGCGAAGTTTGTTGATCACCACGAGCAGCCGCGCGGTGGGCGCCACATCGGTCAGGTCGGGAAGGGTCTTGACCAGCCGCGGAATCCCCAGGGCATCGGCGGTGCCCAGCACAATGATCGAGTCGGCCATGGCGCACGCACACAATGTGGCGGCATTGCGCCGCGGGGCGACCATGTCCAGGCTGATCTCCTCATCCGATTCAAGACTGAACGACGTGTCGACCACGACTGCCTGATAAGCGGTTCGGGCGTGCAACAGGACGGTTTCCAGCGCTGCAGCACGAACTTCCGGCCACCGATCGTGGCGTGTGAGACCCGTGAGGACATCCACTGAGCCGCCGGCCACAGAGACCCGGGTGGCGCAGCGCTGCAATCCTTCGGCATCGAGCCGGCCCTGATCCGCCAGGCGACATGCCTGGGCCAACCCGGCAGCCTCCTCGAGCATGCCCAGGCTCGCGGCGATCGAGGCCGCGTACGTGTCGGCATCGACCAGCAGAACCCTTGAACCGCCCAGTGCGAGTTCGGCCGCCACGTTCAGCGCCGTGAGGGTGCGCCCCGGCGCTCCCATCGGCCCCCATACCGTGATGACACGGCCCGACTCACTGGTCTGGGGCGGGTTCTGATCCGGGGAATCCGACTCCCTCTCACGTGTGGCAGGAGCATCTGTGGATTCATGGATCCGCTCGGTGTCCTCCACAGCACGCGGGTGATCGTCAGGGTGGGAATGGCCTCGATGGGAAGGCACCGGGTCGGGTGAGTCCACGACCTCTTCAATGAGGGTGGTGACGTCCTGCCCCGTGGCTCCACCGGGAACGATCGTGACACCGAGCGCGGCCAGGCGATTCTCGTCATGACCGGCAAGCACAAGAACCCGGACCGAGCTGAGGCTCAGTTGCTCCAGCAAGCTCGCGGTCAGTTCCTCGGCCCCTTCGGCGAGCAACGCAACCCTCGCCATACCCGTGTGGGCGCACGCCAGGAGTTCTGAGAGGTCCAAACACCGCCGCACCACGGTCACGGACCCGTGCTGTCTTTCGATCTGGTCAACCAGCGGCCACGTTCCCGTGCCCAGGGTCACGACCGAGATACTCATGAGTCGTCACCCGAGGGGTTGAGCACCAGGGTGACCTTGGCACTGTTACCCAGGGCGTCGACCAGTGGCTCCACCTGTGCGGGCGTGGCCAGTACGTGCACCGTGGTACCGGTTGAACTCCCGAGGGCCGAATTGGTGGTCTCGATCTTGGAGATCTCCGCGCCGGGCACGAGCTTGCGGGGCTTCTCGTAACCCCGTCCGGACGCCTTCTGCTCCGCAACCCACACGTCCACGCGCGAACCGGCTCTGGCCTCCGCGGGCAGGGGCGTCTCCAGCGCAATCCCCACCGGGCTGCGATCCAGTTCGTCAGCGGTACCCACCGCATTGGTCGGAACCAGTTGCCCCTTGGGAACGCGCTGCACCAGGACATCGTTGTCCTTGAGATCTGTCTCCGCCGACACATACTGTTGCGATGCGTCCTGCAGTCTGACGTCAACCGGCACCAGATCATCGTTCGAGACACTCTGTCCGACCGACAGATCGTGGGCGGCCACGTAATAGGGCTCGGTTCGGTTCAATGTCGAGATGAGAAGAACCACGGCCACAATGGACGTGAGCACGAGCAATAATCCCACCACCAGTCGAGGGTCGCGCCACGTGGGTTTCTTGAAGCGTTGCGCCGCGGCCGTACCGTGCTGTGAATCGCTGGACATGAGTGTTCCCTTCCCCCGGAGTGGATCCGGCCCCCACCGAATCTTTCATGAGTGTGCACCGTGAATCGCACCGGAGGAAATCAGGTTGCGAAACATGTGGACATCTTCGGTACGGGGCGGCGCTCGGGAAGAGTTTCTGTGCATATCGCGCCCTCCTCCGAGATCCGTGGGACACTGGACGTGATCAAACTGCATCAAACCACCTGAGATGAGGCGAACTACTCCATGGCACAGCCACGTTTTCTCACGCTGTCGGATGTTTCCGAAATCCTGTCGATCTCGGTGGCCCAGGCCCGCGCCATGGTCCGCTCCGGTGAACTGCCCGCCATTCAGGTGGGCGGGCGAGGCCAGTGGCGCGTGGAAACGCAGAAGCTCGAGGAATACATCCAGAAGGGCTACGAGCGCACGGAGCAGGCCGTGCGCGAAGGGTCCATCGGCTAATTCAGGCGGTGTCCGGCGACGAAATCAGCGCCACGGACCCGAAGGGAACGGTGCGCACTGCCTTGACCGCCGCGCGCCGTCGGAATTGGTCGTCGGGATGCAAGGCAAGATCGAAAAAATCGTGCCCCACCGCATCCAAGGTGCCTTCCAGATCCCCCCGAGCGGACGGATCCAGGAGTAGAACCCGCACGTGCGCTCTCGACGCCGCCAACGCACGGAGCACGTGCCCCATTCCTAATTTCCGCAGTACCGCACGCTCATTGATGATCTCGAACTTACGGTGCAACCCCTCCCACCACACCACGGAATGCAAAGGCACCAGGTGTTGGAAATGCCGTTCCCGGATGACTGCCCAGCCTGCACCGATGTCGGTGAGCTCGCCTTCCAGAACGTCCCCGTGAACCGGCAGAAGCCGCACCATCCGGTTCCGATGAGCAGAGAGTCGTTCCGCCAAAGTGAGGCGCGACAACTCCGCCCTCGCCGTTTCCGCGGCCTCGAGTTCCACGCTGCGCTGCTCCGCCTGAGCCAGCTGCGTTTCCATGTCCGCGAAGAGTTCATCCCAACGCACGGTATCCCCCTGGTGATTCCGTCCGGCCACCTCTCGTAGCGGGGCCGCATCGATCCAGTACATCACGCTGGGCCACCACGAAATGTGACGCCGGATGTGCATGCACAATCATTCATGCTTGACGTACATGTTTCCGCCCTGAATGATCTAAACATTACTAAACGACATCAAACAACATCATTGGGGGTCCAAAGTGATGGAACGAACTCAAGGTGCCGAGAGCGGAGGCGACGCGCCTCGCGTGGAGTTCGCCCTTACCATCTGGATCATCCCGCTCCTATCCGGCGTGCTGATGGCCATGGGGTGGAGCCTCCTGGAGCGGTACCGCCAGGACCTGACAGCCATGAACGCGGATCTGGCCGTTGCTCTCGTGGCAGCCGTGGCCGGAGTGTTGTTGGCGGCGTGGTGGTTCGGCGGCATGCTCATGCTCGTGTGCGCCGCCGGGGCGCGCAGATTTCAGTGGCATCGCGTGGAGCGTTTCGCCACTCGGCTCACTCCTAGGCTCATGGCCCGCACCGTGGGAGCGGTAGTGGGGATTCATTTGGTGACCGTGTCCGCTGCGCACGCGACCGAACCCGTCAACCCCTTCTGGTCCGATTCCGAATCCGGAGTCAATCAGGTTGAGGAACGGGATCCCGCGGCTTCCACGGACACGCCTCCCTGCCAACCGTCCGCGCAGGCGCCCGGTGCCGCTCCGGAGGTGGGCGACGAGCCTGCGCAACCCAACGCAGCTCATCCTGGACCGCAGACACCTGCCCAAACCCCTGGGCTCCCTGGTCTCCCCGGTCTCCCCGGTCTCCCGGCCGCTTCCACCGGCCCTGATGCCTCAGACGCCCGCGACCTCACGGCATCTCAGAGTGAGTCCGGAGCCGTTCCCGCGCAGCACCGAGTCACCGACTCGATCCTGACCGTTGTCCGGGGTGACACCCTGTGGGACATCACGGCGGAATTCCTGGGCCCGCAGGCCACTCCCGCACAGATCGCTGCACAGACTGCCACGTGGCTGGAACACAACGACCTCCAGAACGGCGGCGACTTGATCCGTCCCGGAGACCAGCTGCACGTTCCACCCCAGCTACTTGAAAAAGTCTCCATCCCACTGCCCACCGAAGGAGCCTCGTCATGAGTGTTGCCACAGCAGTTTCAGCTCCCCAGCCTCCTTCGGGCGGATACACCTGGCGAGCCGACAGGTCCCGTGCGGGCCTCACCCACAAGAACGACCTGGAACGTGTCACGGCCATGTCCCGGAGCTTCGCCCAAGCCGCCGTGGAAATCCTGGGCGGCACACGCCCCGCAACGCAGCTGGCCCGGTGGACCACCCAGGATGTCGTGGAACGGTTCGAACAGCGTGCAGCGATGCTCCGGTTGGTGCAGGAACAGTACCGGGACCGGGCCTCACTCTTCGAGGTCCACAAGGCCCCGAGAGTACGCAGGGTCAGGGTCTGCTCCCCCGCGCCCGAGTGCTACGAGGCATCGGTGGTCATCGAGGAATCCGCTCGGGTCAGAGCCGTGGCGCTCAGAATCGAGCGAATCAACCGACAGTGGCGCGTGGTGCACCTCGAAGTCGGGTGAGCCACAGCCTCACACGACAACAGTCAGTGAACCGATGAGAAACGAGGACGGGTGGCACACATTGTGTGTGCCACCCGTCCTCGTTCGGATCTGCGAACGGACGCTACTTGCGCGTGCCCTTCTTGGAGCTGCCGCCCTTGCGAGCGCGACGTCGGGCGCGGTTCTCGGTCGGCTCCGAGTTCTCTTCGCCGGCAGCGGCGCCCTCGGCTGTCTTGGCGGCTTGCGCACCTTCACCGACCGGAGTCTGGTGATTGTCCTTGGCCTCGAGTCGGGCCATCGGCTCGCCGTCCTCGTTGGGCGCGGAGTACTGCAGGAACGCCGGACGCTGAGGACGGGCCATCTCCACCTCGCCACCGTCCTGACCGGTGCGCTGGCGCCGGACTTCCAGGTGATACATGGTGACCACAGTTTCCTCGCGGATCGTGTCCATCAGGCCCTTGAACATCTGGTGGCCTTCGCGCTGGTACTCGACCAGCGGGTCACGCTGGGCCATGGCACGCAGGCCGATGCCCTCCTTGAGGTAATCCATTTCGTAGAGGTGCTCCGGCCAGCGGCGGCCGATCACCGAGAGGAGTACGCGTCGTTCCAGGTTGCGCATGGCCTCGGAACCGAGTTCGTCCTCGCGTTCCTGGTAGACGAGCTTGGCGTCCGAGAGGATCTGTTCCGTGAGGAAGTCCGCGGTCAACCGCGGGCGTCCGCCGGCCTCGTCAATGATTTCCTGCTGGGTCAACGTGATGGGGTACAGCTCACGCAATGCCTCCCACAGACCGTCCAGATCCCAGTCCTCGGAATGACCCACGCGAGTGCGGTCTTCGATGGCGGTGGTGATGACCTCTTCCACGAACTGCTGAATCTGTTCGGCAATGTCATCGCCCATGAGGATTCGACGGCGGTCACGGTAGACCACTTCGCGCTGGCGGTTGAGCACGTCGTCGTACTTGAGCACATTCTTGCGCTGCTCGGCGTTACGGCCCTCCACCTGGTTCTGCGCGTTGGCGATACCGGAGGTGATCATGCGGCCGGTCACCGGAACGTCGTCGGGGGCGACCGCCATGAGGCGCTGGGCGACGGCCGGATTGAACAGGCGCATGAGGTCGTCCGCGAGCGAGAGGTAGAAGCGAGATTCACCCGGGTCGCCCTGGCGGCCCGAACGGCCGCGGAGCTGATCGTCGATACGACGGGACTCGTGGCGCTCGGTACCCAGGACGTACAGGCCACCCAGCTCGATGACCTCTTCGTGCTCGGCTTTGGTGGACTTCTCGTAGTGCTCGAGAACGGAGGGCCATTCGGCCTCGTACTTCTCGGCGTCTCGCTCCGGATCCAGGCCCTTTTGTTCCATGGCTTCCACGGCGTCGAACTCCGCGTTACCGCCGAGCATGATGTCAGTACCGCGGCCGGCCATATTGGTGGCCACGGTGACGGAGCCCTTACGACCGGCCTGCGCGACGATCGCGGCCTCACGCGCGTGGTTCTTGGCGTTGAGCACCTCGTGCCGTACACCGCGTTTGGCCAGCAGCTTGGAGAGGTACTCGGACTTCTCCACGGAGGCGGTACCGACGAGCACGGGCTGACCCGTGGCGTGGCGCTCTTCGATGTCGCGGACCACGGCGGCGTACTTGGTGGCCTCGTTCTTGTAGACCAGATCGCGCTGGTCGATACGTGCCATGCCCTTATTGGGCGGGATCGGCACCACGCCGATCTCGTAGGTGTTCATGAACTCCGCGGCCTCAGTCTGGGCCGTACCGGTCATGCCGGAGAGCTTGTCGTAGAGGCGGAAGTAGTTCTGCAGGGTGATCGTGGCCATGGTCTGGTTCTCGGCCTTGATCTCGACACCCTCCTTGGCCTCGATAGCCTGGTGGATGCCTTCGTTGTAGCGACGTCCGGCGAGCACACGACCGGTGTGCTCATCGACGATGCGCACCTCGCCCTGGGCCACGATGTAGTCCTTGTTCGCGTGGAACAGCTCCTTGGCCTTGATCGCGTTGTTGAGGAAACCGATCAGCGGGGTGTTCTGGGACTCGTACAGGTTGTCGATACCCAGGTAGTCCTCAACCTTTTCAATACCGGGTTCGAGAACACCCACGGTGCGCTTCTTCTCGTCGACTTCATAGTCGGTGTCCGCCTTGAGGTTCGTGACCATTTTGGCGAATTCCTTGTACCACCGGTTGGCCTCGCCGGAGGCGGGACCGGAAATGATGAGAGGGGTACGCGCCTCGTCGATGAGGATGGAGTCCACCTCATCCACGATGGTGAAGTGGTGGCCGCGTTGGACCAGTTCATCCGCACTCCAAGCCATGTTGTCGCGCAGGTAGTCGAAGCCGAATTCGTTATTGGTGCCGTAGGTGATGTCCGCGGCGTACTGCTCGCGACGGGTGGCCGGATCCTGTCCGGAGAGAATCACGCCGGTCTCCAGACCGAGGAAGCGGAACACGCGGCCCATGAGGTTGGCCTGGTACTCGGCGAGGTAGTCGTTGACCGTGACCACGTGTACACCCTTGCCGCTCAGAGCGTTGAGGTAGGCGGGTGCGGTGGCCACGAGGGTTTTGCCCTCACCGGTCTTCATTTCGGCAATGTTGCCCAGGTGCAGTGCCGCGCCGCCCATGAGCTGGACGTCGTAGTGTCGCTGCCCCAGGGTTCGCGACGCCGCCTCACGCACCGCGGCGAAGGCCTCCGGAAGCAGTCGGTCCAAGGATTCGCCGTCTTCGATGCGCGCCTTGAAAGCGTCAGTTTCTGCGCGCAATTCGGCATCGCTGAGCGCTTTGAAGCTCTCTTCCAGGCTGTTCACGGCGTCCGTGTAGGACCTCAGTCGCTTCAGGACCTGCTTATCCCCGGTCCGAAGGACTTTTTCCAGGAATGACGCCACGTGTGTTCGCTCCTCAGTTGTGGACGGTGGTGCACCGCCGATCAGTGTACGTGAGTCCGGCTGGGTGATCTCGGGATGGTGTGGAACACCACCGGGCCCCGCGCTGGTTGGAAGCCGCGGGGCCCGGTGGCGACGGTTGAACCGTCAACTGTTACTGAACTTCTCAGACGCTGGCCTGAGGCTGGTAGGCGCGGGTTTGCTCTTCCGCAGCCGTGCCGTCCTTGCTGAGGCTGATCACGCCATACTCCCAGCCCTTGCGGCGGTACACCGCCGAGGGTTCCTGGGTTTCTTTGTCCACGAACAGGAAGAAGTCGTGTCCGACCAGTTCCATCTGGTCCACGGCCTCGTCCACGCTGAGCTCGTCAGCGGGGAAACGCTTGCGGCGGATTTCCACCGGGGTGGGGGTGTCACTCAGCGCGTATTCATCGCTGAAGGCCTCGTCCTCGGCGGCGGAGAGTTCTTCCTCGTTGGCCGGGGCCGGGAGTCCCTCACTGGGAAGTACCGGCAGAGAACCGGTGGCTTCGTGCACCGCAATGGGGCGTTGGTGGCCCCCGCGGTGAATTTTGCGACGATCACGGGCCCTGCGCAGCTGTTCGATCAGCTTGGCGTAGGCCTCGTCGAAAGCGGCGAACTTGTCGTCGCTGCGCGCCTCCGCACGCACGACGGGACCGCGGCCAATCACCGTGATCTCCACGCGAATGCCTTGGTGTCCCGATACTCCGTTGTCTTTGGTGACCTTGACCTCGATGGTCTGCACCTTGTCACCGAGCTGCGCAAAACGCTCGCTCTTCTTCTCCGCGTATTCTTTGAATCGCTCCGGCACCGCAACGTTTCGTCCTTGGACGTTCAGTTCCATGAGACCCTCCAAATCTTGAGGATGACGCGGGATAGTGCTGCTCCCACACGGGATACATTTGTTCCGTTCCCGTAACCCAACGTTAGTTCAAACTGTGGGGAAATTCACTGACATGTGACCCGGTCGTGGTGGAATCAGCCCCGGGTGAACACCCGGCCCGCACGGTGGCGAGAACCACGATTCCGGGCACGTGTGCGCCCGCGTCCCGCAGGACGGAAACGGCCTCCGCGGCCGTAGCACCAGAAGTCATGACGTCATCCACCACGACACACATGGCGCCACGAACACCCACCGCGCGCATGCTTCCCTTGATGGCCCGCGCCCGATGGGCTACATCCAGGCTTTTCTGTGAACTCGCCCCGAGTGCCGAGCGGTGACGGTGTTCCAGGCCGGCGTGGACCCGGGTGCCGTGCGGTAGTGAGGTGCGGGACAAAATCTCCTGTACCGGGTCGAACCAGCGTTTCCACCGAGCTCGGGCAGAAGTAGGAACGGGCACCCACAACACGGCCGCGGGGCTCACGGCCAGATCCTCCGCGGCCCGCAGCAGCACCCCGGTCAACACCGTTCCCAACACGGGAGCAAGGTCCGCCCGCCCGCCGTTCTTGAAGGACAGCAGGCACGAAGCCAGCTCGTGTTCATAAGGACCGGCGGCCCACACCCTCGCATTGGAGGCCAGTAGCCCTCGCGGCGCGGGGACTTCTGCGGGGCGCACCGTGGAACGGCGCAACATGATTCGGCACCCTCGGCACAGTGTGGCTCCCGGCGCTTCGCACACTGCGCAGCTCACGGGCAGGAGGACCTCCGACGACGCCGCGGCCCAGTTCCAGAGGGTCGCACCGGCACGGTCCAGCGCGCGGCTGGGAATCTTGGTCATGGCCCCAGCCAACCGACATCGGGGCCGAAGTGCCAGGGCCGGTGACCATTGTGGAGCGCGCTCGCCGCGGACCCGCACACCCGGGCCCTACGACCTACGGGACGCCGGCGCAGCGGACCGGGAGCGGAGCTCAACCCGGCCCAGCGCCGTCGTGGCATGCCACAGACCGGACGAACCCCGTCCAGCGTCGTCGCCGGGCACCAGGATTCGTTGCGAACCCGGCCGAGCGCCGTCGCCGGACAGGTCAGCCCGCGAAAGCCGTGTCCGTCACGCTGTCGCTCTGCTGGGCCCACGAACTACCGGTGAGCATGTAGAGGTTCCCGTCGGCCGCTCCGTAAATCGCGGACGGACCGTTGCCACCGGCCAGGGACGTGACTCCCACGAGGGACGGCAGAGCGTCGTTGGTGCCGGACACGCTGTACTCGTGTGGCTGTGAGTTGTCGTTCTTCCCGAGTGCCGTGGTGATGAACTCGGTGCCACTGATCCACTGCACCGTGTCCACGTCCACGTCCGCCGCCACCAGATTGCCTTGGTTCAGTTCCGTGGGGCGGCCGGAATCGTCCCGCACGATGCCTGCGACCCACACGTTGGAGGTTTCGCCCTGCTCATCCGTGGTGACGATGAGCGCGCGATTACCTTCACGTGAGATCCGGAGCCCCGCAATGCTTTGGTCGTCCAGCCATGACGCAGCCACGGTGATCGAATCGTCATCCGAGTCCGTGCGGGCCGCGTGCACCACCCCGTCCGTACCGGAACCCCACACCCATCCTTGGATGTCGAAGCTCGGCCGAGTGAGGTCCTGGCCCGTCCATCGCTGCACGGGCGACTCCCCCTGCACCGCGGTGTACACGGTGCCGCTGGCGTCGTCGACCCACCCGAAATGCTCCATCGCATGGTCCATTCCTGGCCGCACGATGCGCGCGTTCTGTGGCAGCGGGACGTCCGGGATGAGTTCGGTCTGCCCGCCCTGGTAGAAAGCCAATTCGTTGTGGGACACCCCGATCTGACGGTTGGGCACGGTGACCTCACGCACCGGATCGTCCATGTCACTACCGGAGGTCTCCACGGGCGCACCGTTGACGGTCAGTTCCACGCCGTCCACGCTGGGAACGGATTGCAACGAGGCCTCGAGCTGCTGCTCGATCTGCTTGCCCAACTCCACGTCCGCCGGGTCGAACTGCCCGAGATTCAGGTCCACCGACGCCGTCGTGTCGGACACGGGGACCGCGGACCGTGCGAGGCCGGCACCCGGGGGAATCGCGGAGGTCACCGCGCCGTCCAGGTGGGCTGCCGGGCCGGCAAGGAGTTCACGGACCATGGCCGTGGGAACCGTGGAGCGTTCGGCGAACCACCGGGGATCGGGGACCAGCCGCCCGAACTCGTCGTCGAAGAAGTAGAGCGTGTAGGCCTTGAAGATCTCGGCGAAGTCTCCGAAGGGCACGATCACGCCGTCCGGGGCGTTGGAAATCCGCCACTGCCCGTCCACGGAGGTGAGTGTGAAATCCAGGACTCGAGTGGTGCCCTCGGGCTGTTGTTCCAGCACGCCGTTGGCCGCGCGTTCGGCGCTGACTTCCAGACTGGTTCGGTACTCACCGTCGTTGAGCCGGGGCACCGTACTGGGTTCGCCCGTGTGCACCAGCACACGCGCATCCGGTTTCCAGGTGTTGGCCAGTTGGGGTGTCAGATACTGCCGGGCCACGGCGTAGTCATCCTGCGCGCCGACCCCCGCGGCGAGGAATCCCTCCACGATCTCCTGCGCGCTCGCGCCCACCTGGGGCATGGCCGGTGAGTACTGCGTGGGCTGTTCCTCGGCCTCGGTCGTGGGCTCGACCACCTTGTGCACCGGCCCGGAACGCGGCATTGCACCGCAGCTGGTCAGGGCCAGCCCCGCGGCCAGGGCGCAGGCCACGGCCCATTGCCGACGCCGCCGCGGTCGTTGTTCTCTCACGTCACGTCTCATGATTTCCCCGTTCCTGCCTGATCGGCGGAGACCGCGGTGGATCCGTCGGCGGGTAAGGAACCGTCCGCGCCGTCGAATGTTTCGATGGCGGCCGTGGCCTGTGGGTCGACGGACAACACGGGGTGCGATCCGGTGGCAGCAGCGGACGGGTCCAGTTGGGTGGTGAGAGCCAAGGAACCGGTGTCGGTCACGTGTGCGGTGGAATCGGCCAGCACGGGTGCCGGTGGCATCGGCAACGGATTGGGTAGTTCCGGATCCAACGGCTGGGTACGGATCAGGGGCAGCGTCAAACGGAAGCACGCACCCTCCCCCGGGCGGGCCCAGACATCCAGTTGACCGCGGTGCAACCGGGTGTCTTCCTGGGCAATGGACAGCCCCAGACCGGTGCCACCCACGGTTCGGGCGCGTGCCGGATCCGCCCGCCAGAACCGGTTGAAGACCTTGGCCGTCTGTAATTCCTCCATGCCGATTCCATAGTCACGCACGGCCACGGCCACCGCGTTCTCGTTGGCGGCCACGTAGATTTCCACGGGTTTGCCGTCACCGTGCTCGAGCGCGTTGGAGACCAGGTTTCGAATGATCCGATCAATGCGCCGCTGATCCATTTGCGCCACGCAGCGGGTCAGCTGGGATCGCACTGTGAGCGTGGAGCCGCACTTGAGCACCAGCGGCCCCGCGGCCTCGACCACGTCGTAGATCACCGAGAAGATGTCAGTGGAGGCGATGTCCAGTCGCGCCGCGCCGGCGTCGAACCGGGAGATTTCCAAGAGGTCGGAGAGCATCGAGTCGAAGCGGTCCACCTGGTGGTGCAGCAGCTCGGCGGAACGGCGGTTCACGGGATCGAATTCCTCACGGGCGTTGTACAACACCTCCGCCGCCATCTTCACGGTGGTCAACGGGGTGCGCAGCTCGTGGGACACGTCCGAGACGAAGGTCTGCTGCATGGTGGACAACTGCTCGAGCTGGGTGATCTGTTCCTGCAAGTTGTCCGCCATGCGGTTGAAGGACCGGCTCAATCTGGCCACCTCGTTGGAGCCGCGCACTTCCATGCGCACGTCCAGATCGCCCTCGGAGAGCTGCTCCGAGACCTTCGCGGTGCTGGACACCGGGCGCACCACTTCCCGGGTCACGTACCAGACGATGGTTCCCACCAGCAGCAGCAACGCCAGCATGGACAGCAGCAATACGGCGTGGATGGAGTTCAGGGTGACCTGGGGCGCCGCGAAGTCGTAAACGAAGAACAGCCCGTAGCGAGCGTTCTGGTTCAGCTGAACCACGTCACCGATCACGATGACGGGCTGTTCGGCGCCGCCCTCTTCCATGCGCACCGAGGCCGGCTGCCAATACGTGCCGTCCCCGTCCGCCACGCGCTGTTGCAATTGCTGCGGAACGGATGCGGAGGTCATCCAGGGACTCTGGGTCTGCGCACCCACGAAGGACTGCCCGGCTCCGCGGTCAAAAGGAATCAGGATCCAATGCCGCCCGGCCTCCTCCGAATCCATGCTCATGGCGCCCATGGTGGAGTCGATCAGTGCTTGCACCTCGGTGCGGTCCGAAGCGTCAGAGGCGTCGAAACTGGCCTGCACATCGGAAATGTCCGTGCGGGCCTCCGCCAACACCTGGTTGAGTCGGTCGGAGAACAACCGATCCGCGATCTGGTGTGACATGAAACTGCCCGTGGCGAAAAACGCGAGCAAAGTCAGGGTCAGGGCCACCAGGATGGCGCGGAACTGCAGGGACTGGTGCCACCGCCGGGACAGGATGCGACGTCCCAGGCGAAGCCGTCGGAACAACCTGGGATTGAATCGCGTGGAGCGTTGCTCCCGGCTATCGGCCGTCATCGATGTGAATGGCCCCCGGCCTTGTAGCCGATGCCGCGTACCGTCAGCACGAGTTCAGGGTTCTCGGGGTCGCGCTCGACCTTGGAACGCAACCGCTGCACGTGCACGTTGACCAAGCGGTTGTCGGCGGCGTGCGGGTAACCCCACACATCGCGCAACAGCTCGTCACGGCTGAACACCTGGTTGGGTGACTTGGCCAGAGTGGTCAACAGGTCGAATTCCAGCGGCGTCAAGGAGATCTGTTCGCCCTCGCGCGTGACGGAGTGACCGGTCACGTCGATGACGATGTCACCCAGCGTGATCTCCTGGGTGGCGCCGCGTTCGATGGGACGCAGCCGCGCCTTGACGCGGGCCACCAACTCGGCGGGCTTGAAGGGCTTGGGGACGTAATCATCCGCGCCGGCCTCCAGGCCCCGGACGACATCCGCGGTGTCCGATTTGGCGGTGAGCATCACAATGGGAATGTCCGAGCTCTGCCGGATGGTCTGGCACACCTGGATGCCGTCCATACCGGGGAGCATGAGGTCCAGCAGGACCAGGTCCGGGTCGGTGGACCGGAACGTTTCTTCGGCTGCGGAGCCGTCGTAACAGAAGACGGGCTCAAAACCCTCCGAGGACAACACAATGCCGATCATCTCGGCCAAAGCGGCATCGTCGTCGACTACCAAAATACGTGCCTTCATGTGCTGCGTGTGCCCTCAACTTTCTACCGTGGCCGAGCTGGGTGGCCGCTGACCGTCTCTGCGGAGCAGTCTACGGCCTAGAAGCCTCTCAGCCGTTGTTGCAGGTCTCCGTCAGCGCGCCCGCCACGTCCGTGCACCGGCGCAGCGCACCCGGCAGCTCCGGCGGAGTCAGTCGTTCCAGCTCCGCGACGGGCAATACGCGCGACCCCAGCAGCGCATCCGGGGCCATCCCCAGGTCACGCCACGGTCGCGCAATGACGTCCACGATGTCCCGGATTGCGGCTCGCCCGGTCACGGGCACCACGGGGAACCACAGCTTCTGTCCCGTTTCCACGAGTGCCGCCAAGGGCTCCCACTCGTGAACCGAACTCGACGGCGGGACGACCACGGCGGCGTCGGCGCCGATGTCACGCGCCCACCGTGGCTCGGCGCGGCCCGTGTTGATCGCGACCTCGACCGCGCCCGCGTCACGGCACGCCGCGACGGCGTCGGTGAGTGCGTTGCGGACCTCTTGCCGACCGATCGCGCGCAAGGTGCGGTAGCCGCTCGCGGTGGGGATCGTGCCGTCCAGCACTCGCTGCAGCTCGCTTTCATCCAGGTGGACGACGACGCCGCGGCCTTCCGTATTGCGCGCCATGTCGCCGATGAATTCGGCCACTCCCGAACACCATGACTGGAGCAGCTCGCGCCGTGCACCGTGGTCGGACTGCAACTTCTCCCCGTTGTGCACGTGCACTCCTGCGGCCAGGGTGATCGGACCCACGATCGAGGTGAGCACTGGACCACGGTCGACGTTGGATTCGTGACCGATCACGTCCGCCATGATGTTGAGGTCGCTGTGCAGGACATGGCGAGCGGCTCGTGAGTCCTTGCCCGGGACCGAGGTGATACGCCAGCCGTGCGGCTGCCGATCCGCGTACAGGGAGTCCAACATGGCGGAAGTGCGGGCCAACGGCTCGGCCTGCGGTCCGCGATCACCCAGGACGGGCAGTACTGAAAGGTGAGGTGCACCGAGTTCTCCGCGGATCACGGTGAACGTTTCCACCATGTCGGTTCCGCGCAAGGGCTGGGTGAACGTGGCGGTCAGGGCCGTTGCCGCGGGACTCGTCACCGTGGCGGACGTGGTGTCGCGGGCGCTCACGAGGCGTCGGTGCGCTGGTGGTCTTCGGAGATCGCCTCGTGATGGCGGATGACCTCGCTGATGATGAAGTTGAGGAACTTCTCCGCGAACTCCGGATCCAGGTGGGCGGCCTCGGCCAGGGCGCGTAGTCGTTGGATCTGGGCCTTCTCGCGCTCCGGGTCCGCGGGCGGGAAATCATTTTTGGCCTTCAGCACGCCCACGCGCTGGGTTGCCTTGAACCGCTCGGCCAACAAGTGCACCAGGGCGGCGTCGATGTTGTCGATGGTGCCACGCATGCTCCGCAACTCGGTCAAGGCATCCTGCGACGCCTGACCGCTCAGACTCGAAGCGGTGGGGTCCACGATGGCGTGGTCGGTCACGGGCGGGGTGGAATGCTCGGAGGCGCTGGTCATGCTGCCACTTTAGTGGGCACCGGCCACCGCGGTCTGGCGATCCGCGTATGCGGCGTCGATGGTGGCCTGACCGAGCACGCGGGTGCCCTGATAGACGACCATGGTCTGGCCGGGGGCCACACCGCGCTGGGCCTCGCACAGTCGAACATTGAGTCGTTCCTCGCCGTCAGGACGAGTCAGCCACGCGACGGCATCCGCGGGATCGCCGTGGGCTCGCACCTGGACCTGCACGTCGAATCGCTCACTTGTTTCGTCATCATCGGTCATGTTCTGCACCTCGACCGGCGGCAGGCCGGCCCACGAGGGGCGGATGCCTTCCATGACGTCGATCGACAGCAACGCCTCGGGCCCGACAACCACCTCGTTGGTCTTGGGTCGGATCTCGAGCACGAAGCGGGGCTTACCGTCCGGGGCGGGAGTGCCGATTCGCAGACCCTTGCGCTGTCCCACGGTGTAGGCCTGCGCGCCGCGGTGTTCACCGAGTTCATCGCCCTCGGAATCCACGATGCGACCGGGATTAAGTTCCATGTGGTCCTCGAGCCAACCGCGAGTGTCACCGTCCGGGATGAAGCAGATGTCATGGGAGTCGGGCTTATTGGCGACCGACAGGCCGCGAGCCTCGGCCTCCGCACGCACTTCGGCCTTGGACGGTGTCTCGGCGAGCGGGAAGATCGCGTGATCCAGCTGTTCGGCGGTCAGAACGCCCAACACGTAGGACTGATCCTTGGCCCAGTCGGCCGCGCGGTGCAGTTCCTTGTGGCCGTTCTCGTCCTGCACGACCTTGGCATAGTGCCCGGTGCACACGGCGTCGAATCCGAGAGCGAGTGCCTTCTCGAGGAGGGCCGCGAACTTGATCTTCTCGTTGCAACGCATGCAGGGATTCGGTGTGCGCCCGGCGGCGTACTCGGAGATGAAATCCTCCACGACATCCTCTTGGAAGCGCTCGGAGAAATCCCACACGTAGTACGGAATGCCGAGTTTCTCCGCGGCGCGCCAGGCATCACGGGAGTCCTCGATCGTGCAGCAACCGCGAGCGCCGGTGCGCAGGGTGCCCGGGGTCCGTGATAGCGCGAGGTGCACGCCGGTGACCTGGTGCCCCGCTTCCACGGCGCGTGCTGCGGCCACGGCGGAGTCCACTCCACCACTCATCGCTGCCAAAACCCGCACGGAACTGCCTCCAGAAATCTGTTCGAAAAATTAGGTGTGGAAATCGTTTAATCAACGGTCAACGGTGGGCATCTATTCCCCGTGACCGTCAGCGGATCCGCTCTCGCGGTTGTCACCGTTCCGCCTCAACCGCGGTTCGGATCAGGCGGTCAGCGCGCGCCCGTGGTGGGTACATGGCCGGACAGCCCAGCTGCCCTGGCGCGCGTGTAGACCTCGGCCACCGCGGCAATCACGGTGTCCACGTCTTGCTCGGTGGTGCCATGGCCCAGGGAGAATCGCTGCGCGCCGCGGGCGGTCTGCTCGTCCACTCCCATGGCGAGCAGCACATGCGAGGGTCGGGGAACTCCGGCGTTGCAGGCGGATCCCGTGGATGTGGACACCCCTGCGGCGTCGAAGAGGAATAGGATGGAATCGCCTTCGCAGCCGGGGAACGTGAAGTGGGCGTTGCCCGGCAAGCGGGTGGGGTGCTCGGCCTCGCGCTCGGGTGAGGCGGGAGCGGCACCGCGCAGCACGGCGTCGGGAACTTCTTGGCGGATCCCCGCCACGAGACGGTCACGCAGGCCGGCAAGACGGGTGATCTCGGCGGACTGATGGGCGAGCACCGAGTCGACTGCGGCACCGAACGCGGCGGCGCCGGCGGCGTTGACGGTGCCCGACCGTACGTCGCGTTCCTGTCCCCCGCCGTAGCTGGAGGGTTCGAGCTTCACGGTGCGCGGCGCGTAGAGCGCACCCACGCCCACCGGGCCGCCGAGTTTGTGCGCAGACACCGCCAGTGTGCTGATCCCGGTCAGGTGCGCGTCCACGGGAATGGAGCCGAAGGCCTGAACCGCGTCCACGTGCAGGGGAACACCGAAGGTCGCACAGATCTCACCGATCTCCGCGATCGGCTGGACGGTGCCCACTTCGTTGTTGGCCCACATGACCGTCACCAGGGCGACGTGATCGGCCACGCGCTGCAGAGTTTCGCGCAAGGACTCCGGGGCAACACGCCCGGTTTCGTCCACGGGAAGCCATTCGAGCTGGGCGCCCTCGTGTTTCTCGAGCCACTGCGCCGTCTCCGTGACCGCGTGATGCTCCACCGGGCTCAGCACCACCACGGTGCGCGCGGGATCGGCCGCACGGCGAGCGCGGTACAGACCCAGGATGCCCATGTTGTCCGCTTCGGTCCCGCCCGAGGTCAGAATGATCTCGACGGGCTCCGCGCCCATGCCCAGGGCCACCTGTTCACGCCCGATCTCCAACGCCATGCGAGCGGAGCGGCCGCCCGAGTGCAGGGACGCCGGATTGCCACCGCGACGCACCTGCTTGGTGAAAGCCTCCAGGGCTTCGGGCAGCATGTCGGTGGTGGCGGCGTGATCCATGTAGACGTGTTCGGACATACGCGTCATTCTAGATCCGTTACGCCATCCTGGCTGTGACGGTCACCTCCAAAGGCCACGGAGCCCGGCGTGACCACCATCCCATGTGCCGCCGTTGGCGCCTTTAGAATCGCCCCTATGCTGCACATCTTCTTTCACACGCCGGAAATCCCGGGCAACACCGGTAACGCCATTCGCCTGGCCGCCTGCACCGGAGCCCGGTTGCACCTGGTCGAACCGCTGGGATTCAACTTCAGTGACGCACACCTTCGCCGAGCGGGGTTGGACTACCACGACCTCGCGGTCATGGACGTCCACCCTTCCATCGAGGACGCGTGGGAGAAGCTCGGCACGGCGCGGGTATTCGCGTTCACATCCCATTCGGACGTGCGGCACACGGATGTCAGCTACCGGGACGGGGACGTCCTGCTCTTCGGTCGCGAATCCACGGGGCTCCCGGACGAGGTGCTGCACGACTCGCACGTGACCGAGCGCGTGCGCATCCCGATGCTCCCCGGGAGGCGGTCACTCAACCTGGCCAACTCTGCCTCGATCGCGATGTACGAGGCCTGGCGGCAGTTGGGTTTTCCCGACGGCGTGTGATCAGCGCTGCTCGGCGGCGTCGGACACCGTGACGGTGACCTTTTCTTCGTTGCCGTTTCGGATGTAGGTCATCTCGGCTTCGGAGCCGGCGGCCAATTCGCGCACCGTGGCGGTCAACGCGTCGGCGTCTTCGATGCGCTTGCCGTTGAATTCGGTGACCACGTCATCGGCGCGCAACCCGGCGTCGTCGGCGGGCGAACCGGACTCGACACTGCGCACGAGCGCCCCGTTGGAGAACTGGCCCGAGGCGCCGCTGGAAGATCCCGAATTCGCGGAAACCGACGCGCCCAGGTACCCGTGGGTTGCCTCGCCGTTGTCGATGATTTCCTGGGCCACTCGTTTGGCCGTGTTGGACGGAATGGAGAAACCCACGCCAATGCTGCCCGCCGCGGTGTTCGAGGACCCGGCGGCGGATGCAATGGCCACGTTGATGCCAATGACTTTGCCGTCCGAATCGATCAACGGTCCGCCCGAGTTACCCGGGTTGATGGCGGCGTCGGTCTGGATCACGTTCAAGTACACCGAGGACTGGGCCTGCTGCGAGCCGGACTGGCCGTTGTCCGGGAAGTTGAAGAAGAAGTCCTGCGGGCCGCCCGGGCTCTCCTGGGATTCGCTCGGGGTATCGGGAGCCGCAGATGAGGCCACCGAAATGGTGCGGTTGAGAGTCGAGACGATGCCGTCCGTGACGGTTCCGGACAAGCCCAGCGGCGCGCCAATGGCAATGGCCGTGTCGCCCACATTGAGCTGACTCGAATCCGCGAACTCGGCCGGTGTGAGACCCTGCGGATCCACCTTGAGCACGGCCAGATCGGATTGCGGGTCCGTGCCGACGATTTCCGCAGAACGCACCGAACCGTCCGAGGTCTGCACCTGAATGGTCGCGTTCGAGGCCGTGCCGTCCAGGGTGACCACGTGGGTGTTGGTCACAATGTGGCCCTGATCGTCGATCACCACGCCGGAACCGCTGCCCTGCTCATTGTTCCCGGTCGCGGAAATGGTCACCACGGACGGAGAAGCCTTCTGGGTGGCTGCGGTGGTCGAGTTGACGGACTCGGTGTCGTTGACGATCACCGGTGAGGTGTTGCCGGTGCTGCTGACGCCCGAGCCGTTGTCGTTGAGGGCGTCCGTCCCCACGGCCGCTCCGGCGCCCACGAGACCGGCCAGCAGCATGCCTGCGATCATGGCCCCGCCGGAGAACTTCTTGCGCGCGGGAGCCTGGGCGCTAGCCGCGCCGTGCCCTCCGTAGGGCTCATACTGCTGGGCACCGTACTGATCCTGGCCACCCTGGTGGCCTTCGGATCCGTAATGGCCCTGGGGCGAGTCGCCCGTGCGCGGCAGCGGCTCCGTGTACTGGTTCTCCCAGGCACCGTCGCGCTGGCTCTGGTAGCCATTGGGGGTCCGCTCCGCTCCCCCGGTGTACTCCCCGTACTGGGGTACGGAACGCTGAGGGTCGCTACCTGGGCGCGGCTCGTGCGGGTCGTTCATGTGTGCTCCTCACAACGTGTGCCGGTGGACGTCCGGCATTTTCTGAGCCCCAGTATGGTGCCCGGCACTGAGTCGTGGCTGAATGAACTGGGTTCTCTGTGAACACTGCCTGAATGTCATCCCTATGGTCTCTGATCACGTGACGCTCCCAGGGCTGCAGCGTAGGCTTTCAGCGAAGAGACCGCGCGCCTGTCCCGGCAGGCTGTGTTCTCGCCCCGGTAGTTGCTCAACGAAATGAGGATCATGAGCCGTCACAGCTCACTTCGTCGAACCATTGCGACCGCCGGTGCGTGCATCGCGTTGGGGGTCACGGCCCAGCCCGCGTTCGCCGAGCCACCGGCCCCGGTAGACCCCGGGACCCGCATCGTGGATTCGGCCAACGTGCTCAACAACGAATCGCAGCTGCAGAATGGCGTCAACGAGGTCGCCAACGAGCACAACATCACGTTGTACGTGGTCATGGTGGACCGCTTCACCGAGCCCTCCGACCCATCCGGTTGGGTCCGGGATTTCGCGGAGGAGAACGGTTTCGGCACCAACGACGCGGTTCTGGCCGTGGCCACCGACTCACGACAGGCCCGCCTCTACGCAGACAGCCGCGGCCCCCTGAGTCAGTCCCAGGTGCAGGACATCTACAACAACAACGTGGTCCCCGCCCTGCGCAGTAGTGACTGGGAGGCTGCCGCGATGGGCGCCGTTGACGGCATCAACAGCAAACTCGGCGGAATCAGTGTCGACGGCGCGGGCGGAGTGGTCGGCAGCGTCGTCGTTCTGGGTGGCATTGCCGCGGCCGGCGTGGGCGTGGCAGCGCTGATGAGC
Organism: Kocuria sp. CPCC 205235; assembly: GCF_040980905.1. Taxonomy (NCBI): domain Bacteria; kingdom Bacillati; phylum Actinomycetota; class Actinomycetes; order Micrococcales; family Micrococcaceae; genus Kocuria; species Kocuria sp. CPCC 205235. The sequence goes on along the minus strand of NZ_JAVKPR010000004.1, from coordinate 182,228 downwards.
AAGCGACGTCGTGGGCGGAACCAACCCCGCCAGGGCAACGCTCCCGGTGGGCCGCGCAATGCGCCCCCGCAGCGGCCACTGGTCCCGCTGCCCGAACTGCGCAAACGAGCCGGCGCGAGCTTGGTCGAGGCGGACAACGCGATCCAGCATTCCGAGCAGGAACTGCAGTTCGCGCAGTTGCAGTACGGCAACGACCAGACCAAGCCGTTCGAGGCTGCCCTGGCGCAAGCCAAGGAGCACATGCGTGCCTCCTTCGAGCTGCAGCAGAAACTTGAGGATCACATCCCTGACACCGAGGCCGATCAGCGTGCGTGGCTCGGCGAGATCATCGACCGCACGCAGAAGGCCCGCGCTCCCCTGGTTGAGCAAGAGCGGAATTTCGCCAATCTGCGCCAGCTCGAAACCCGCGCTCCGGAGGCGCTGCAGGCGGTGGAAACCGAGCTGCGCAACACCCAACCTCGCCTCGCCGAGGCCGAGAAGCTTCTCGTGTCGCTGGCCGCCCACTACGACGACGCCGCTCTCGCCCCCGTGCGTGACAACGGCGAACAGGCGCGTGATCGCCTCGAATTCGCTGAAACGGCAATCCAGGAAGCGCACACCGCGCTCAACGCCAACAACCGTTCCGAGGCCGTTCTCGACATCCGCGCCGCCGAAGAAGCGGTCGGTCAGGCACAGGGTCTCGTGACGTCCGTGGAACACGCTCAGCGGGACCTCAACCGCGCCGAGGAAACACTGAAGGACGCGGTCAGCATTGCCCAGCGTGACGTGGCCGAGGCCGAGGGCCTCGTGGAACAGGGCTCCCGTCCCGAACTGGCCGGTGCCGCCGCGGGTGTGCGATCCGTGTTGCGCACCATCACCCAGAACATGGCCTCCGGCCGCTACGACCCCTTGGGATCCACTCGCCGTTTGGCCGAGGCGAAGGACGAGCTCGACAAGGGGCTTGCCGCAGTGCGCACCCAGAACGACCGCGCCCGCTCCGCCCGGGAAACTCTCGCGCACACGCTGGTGAGCGCTCAAGCGAGCCTCTCCACTGCCGGTGAGTACATCTGGGCGCGCCGCGGCGGTGTGGGGTCGCAAGCCCGTACCCAGCTTTCGGAAGCCGAGCGACACCTGGACCTGGCCCAGCAGCTGCAGAACTCGGACCCGGTGCGCGCGCTCAATGAGGCGAACCAGGCGATCCGCCTGGCGGACGGGGCACAGCGCGCGGCCCAAAGCGACGTCGACCAATTCGATTACCCCGCCGGCTACGGCGGATACGGCGGCATGGGACGGCGCAGCAACGGAATGGGCGGTGCCATGTTGGGCGGCATCCTGCTGGGCGGGATGCTCGGCGGGGGCGGCTTCGGCGGCGGTGGTTTTGGCGGCGGCAGCATGGGCGGCGGCTTCGGGGGTGGCTTCGGCGGCGGTGGCGGAGGCGGCTTCGACATCGGCGGCAATTTCTAGCCCCGCGTGTTAGCTGTCCGAGAATTCCGCCCGGTAACTGTTCCGCAGACCACCCGCTGTCCTGCACGCTGAAGCAGAACGGCCAGATCAGAGAATGTCTCAACAACAAGGGAGAACACCATGATGAAGCAGTCCATCTTCGGGCGCATTGCCCAGTTGGCCAAGGCCAATATCAATTCCTTGATCGATTCCGCCGAGGATCCGCAGAAAATGCTGGATCAAATGGTGCGCGACTACACCGAGAACATCCGCGAGGCCGAGGCAGCCGTGGCCCAGACCATCGGCAACCTGCGACTGTTGGAGAAGGATCACGCCGAGGACCTCCAGGAAGCCCAGCAATGGGGCTCCAAGGCTCTGGCCGCGTCCAACAAGGCGGAAGAGTTCCGTTCGTCCGGTAGGGCCGGCGAGGCCGAGAAGTTCGACAACCTGGCCAAGGTCGCCCTGCAGCGCCAGATCCAGTCGGAAACCGAGGCCAAGGCCGCCGAGCCGCAGATCGCTTCGCAGACCGAGGTGGTGGACAAGCTCAAGAACGGCCTGAACACCATGCGCGGCAAGCTGCAGGAGCTCTCTGCCAAGCGTGACGAACTCAACGCCCGTCAGAAGACCGTGCAGGCCCAGTCGCAGGTTCAGGACTCCTTGAAGTCGTTCGACATCATGGATCCCACGAGCGAGGTCTCCCGTTTCGAGGACAAGATCCGCCGCGAAGAAGCCCGCGTGGCCGGCCAGCAGGAACTCGCCGATTCGTCCCTGGATCGCCAGTTCGAGGCCCTTGAGGACATGGGCCAGCAGACCGAGATCGAAGCTCGCTTGGCAGCACTCAAGGCAGGTCAGGGCAACAAGGACGGCGAGAAGATCGTTTCCTCAGAGGAGATCTAAGTGGCGGGTCAGGCACTCCCCGGAGCCGTGGCACAGCTCGACGTCATCCGTTCCGGTTACACGTTCGACGCCGCTGCCCTGGAGCTCGGCGCGGCCCTGGACGGGGAGTCGGCCCATGCCGACGCTCCCGTCCGGGTGCCGCTGGCCACCCTCAACCGGCACGGTCTGGTGGCCGGCGCCACCGGTACCGGCAAGACCAAGACGCTGCAGGCCATGGCCGAGCAGCTCTCGGCCCAGAGCGTCCCGGTGTTCCTCGCGGACATCAAGGGTGACCTGAGCGGTCTGGCCGAGCCGGGCGCGGACAATCCCAAGGTTGCAGAACGCGCCGCGTCCGTTGGTCAGGACTGGACTCCCGCGGCCAATCCGGTGGAGTTCTTGTCCCTGGGCGGCCAGGGTAAGGGCGTTCCGATTCGGGCCACGGTCACGTCCTTCGGACCCACGTTGCTGTCCAAGGTGCTCGGCCTCAACGCCACGCAGGAATCCTCATTGGGACTGGTCTTCCATTACGCGGACTCCCACGGTCTGGCCCTGCTGGACCTCAAGGACCTGCGCGAAGTGATCATGTTCCTGACCTCCGACGAGGGCAAGGACGAGCTGAAGGCCATTGGCGGGCTGTCCAAGCAAACCGCGGGAGTGATCCTGCGTGAGCTGACCACGTTCGCCAATCAGGGCGCGGACGTCTTCTTCGGTGAACCCGAGTTCGACACGTCCGAGCTGCTGCGCACCGCCCAGGACGGTCGGGGCATCATCTCGTGCCTGGAACTGGCGGACGTCCAGGACCGGCCGCAGCTGTTCTCCACTTTTCTCATGTGGTTGCTCGCGGATCTGTTCCAGGACTTGCCCGAGGTCGGTGACGCGGACAAGCCCAAGCTGGTGTTCTTCTTCGATGAGGCACACCTGCTCTTCAACGACGCCTCCAAGGAGTTCTTGGACTCGATCGAGCAGACCGTGCGGTTGATTCGTTCCAAGGGTGTGGGCATTTTCTTTGTGACCCAGTCCCCCAAGGACGTTCCGGCCGGTGTGCTGGCTCAGCTGGGCAACCGAGTGCAGCACGCTCTGCGCGCGTTCACCCCGGACGATGCCAAGGCTCTCAAGGCCGCGGCCCGCACCTACCCCAAGAGCTCGTACGACCTGGAAGAGTTGCTGACCCGGCTCGGCACCGGCGAGGCCGTGGTCACGGTGCTGTCCGAGAACGGTGCACCCACTCCGGTTGCGTGGACCCGCATGCGGGCACCGCAGTCGTTGATGTCCCCGGCTTCCGCGGCCACGGTGGACGGGGTCATCTCGGCGTCACCGCTCAACGCCAAGTACGCAGAGGCGGTGGATCGCGAGTCCGCCTATGAGCTGTTGCGGGCCCGCATGGAACCTGCGGTGGAGCAGGCACCGGCTGATCAGACCGGTTCCGAAGGCCGGCCACAAGGCCTGCCCGATGCGCTCCCCCGTCAGGACGCTCCCCGTGAGGCCCCGAGCGAGTCCCGCGGCTCCGACAAGAACGACGGTGGCTTCCTGGGTTCCGTCATGGACAACCCCGCGGTGCGCTCCATGATGCGCTCGGCCGGCACGGCACTGGGGCGGGAAATTACCCGCTCCATCTTCGGCACCTCCCGCCGACGACGCCGCCGCTAGCGCACCGTCACCTGCAACGGCCCCGCACTTCGGTGCGGGGCCGTTCTCATGCTCCCGTAAAGGCGCTCGAGTGGAGGTGCCCGGGTGACGCGCTCTCGAGGGTGCGTCATGACCCTGGTGGTTGCATGCGCCCCCCGTGGCTGCTCGGTTGTGCTCACGCCATGGGTTGCTAGAACCCTCCGATACGGCTGGTGTGCCGGTAGAACCTTTTTGCAGCGGCGAAAGGGTGCCTGCGACACCTGAGGTGTGATCCAAGGTTCCAACCGCCCCAAGCGCGCAGGAATGAGGTGAGAGTTCCAAGGAGAAACGTGGACCGCCATCCCGGGCATGGAAAAATCCCCGGCCAGCTGTACTGACCGGGGATCTCTATCGAGTTGCGGGGGCAAGATTTGAACTTGCGACCTCTGGGTTATGAGCCCAGCGAGCTACCGAACTGCTCCACCCCGCGGCGATGAATAAAACTATACGTGCCTCGTCCACCCCGTGCAAATCGACGGTGTCCACGGGGTGAACGCGGGGTTCCGCCCTCGCCTGACTATCGAAGTCCCGCACCGACACGAGTATCGGCCCAGGTGAAGCCGGGTTCCGGCAATAACCGAGGGCGGCCAACCGTGTGGTTAACCGCCCTCGATCGTTGCGGAGTCAGGTGCTCACGTGAGCGAGATTACTCCGTGGCGCCATCCTGCTCCATCGCCTCGTTGAGCGACTGCTGCAGGCGTTCCTGAGCCTCACCGTATTCGGCCCAGTTGCCATCGCGGCGAGCCTGATCGGCATCCTGCATGGCCTGGTTCGCGTTGTCCAGGGCCTGCTGCAGAGACGTCGATCGAGGTGCCGGGGCGGGTGCGGAACCCGACGGCGACGGCGACGGGCTGGCGGACGCGCCGTCCTGCTCGTTGCCCGTTGCACCACCCTCGGCGCCATCGCCCTGGGCCTCGCGGGCCTCGGCTTCGCTCACGCCCGCACCGTTGGCGGTCGTGGCACCGGAGTCGCCGCCGAAGACCTCATCGAGAGCTTCGTCCAGGGTGGGTGCGAAGCCCACGTTCTCACCGAAACCGACCAGTACACGACGCAGCGTCGGGTAAGCGGCGTCGCCGGAGGACTGCACGTAGACCGGCTGCACGTAGAGCATGCCGCCACCGGCGGGCAGCGTCAGCAAGTTGCCGTTGATGACCTCCGAGGCACCCTGACGCAGCAGGTTCAGCTCCGTGGACACGTCGGTGTCAGAGTTGAACACGTTCTGCGCCTGGCCCGGTCCGGGCACCACGGAGGAACGCGGCAGCTCGAGCAGACGCAGCTTGCCGTAGTCCTCGGACTTCACACCGGCTTCACCGGTACCCGCATCCGCGTTGGCCGAGAGGTAGCCGTACATCACGTTTCGAGTGTTACCCGATTCGTTCTGCTGCGGAATGAACGAGGTGGTCAACGAGAAGTTGGCCTTGTCCTCGCCCGGCATGCGCATGGACAGGTAGTACGGCGGCTGAGCGACGTCGCGGTTCTGCTGGGTCGGGTCGTTGGGGACCGACCACACGTCGTCGGACGCGTAGAAGCTGTTCGCCTCGGTCACGTGGTAGCGGTTGAGCAGCTCACGCTGAACCTTGAACATGTCCTCCGGGTAACGCACGTGGGCCATGAGGTCCGCAGACATCTCCGAGTACGGCTTGATGGTTTCCGGGAACACCTTCTGCCAGGACTTCAGGACGGGGTCCTGATCGTCCCACGCGTACAGCTCCACGGAACCGTCGTACGCATTCACGGTGGCCTTGACCGAGTTGCGGATGTAGTTCACGCGCTCCGGGGGCAACGTGGCTGCCGCACCCTGGGCCGTCTGGGTGTCCTGCGTGGCATCCTGCAGCACGGACGGCGTGGAGTAGGGGTACGAGGTAGCAGTGGTGTAGGCATCCACGATCCACACGACCTTGTCGTCCACGATTGCGGGATACGGGTTGCCATCCACCGTGAGGTACGGGGCTACCTTCTCCACGCGCTCACGCGGGTTGCGATCGTAGAGGATCTGGGACTCGGGTCGCACTGCATCCGAAAGCAGCATGTCCGTGGACTGGAACTTGATCGAGTAGGACAAACGGTTGAACCAGTTACCCACGCCGGGGCCGCCGTTACCGGCGAAGGTGGTCTTGGCGTCGCCGGCGTCGTCGTCGTTGGTCTGGGGACGGTCGAGCTCGAGTGGCGCGTCGTCCTCGGAACCACCCACGATCGAGTACTGGGGAGAGTTCTCACCGAAGTAGATGCGCGGTTCGTAGCTGTCCGAGAGCTCACCCGTGGACGGGATGCCGGCCTGCATGAACTCGGGTTTACCGTCCGCCTGAACCTGGGAACCGTACGCGGCGACCACACCGTAACCGTGGGTGTAGACCACGGCCTGGTTGTACCAACCGTCGATCTGATCCGGGTTGAGCTCGCGGGTGGAGATCACGGTGTCCTGAATCTCGCCGTCGATCTCGTAGCGGTCCACGTTGAGCATGTCCGGGAACTGGTAGTACGGGCGGAACTGCTGCAACTGCGCGAACGCGGAGGACACCACGTTGGGGTCCAGCAGACGGATGTTCGAGGTTGTCTCGGTGTCCTCGCGCAACGCACCCTGCTCGGTCTGGGTGGTGGCGTCGTAGGGCATGACCTCGGTGTCGTCCAGGCCGTAGGCCTGCCGGGTCATGTTGATGTTGCGCTGGATGTATTCGTTCTCCAGTGCCTGCTCGGTCGGGGTCACCTGGAAGCGCTGGATGGCCCAGGGGTACAAGCCACCGGCCACAACGGCCACGACCACCAGCATGGCCGCACCGATCAGCGGGAGCTTCCAGCGACCGATGAAACCGGCCACCACAAAGAGAATGGCCACCAGCAACGCTGCGATGGCCAAGATGCCCTTGGTGGGGATGACTGCTTCCACGTCCGTGTAGAGCGCACCGGTCCACTTACCCGAATTGGAGGTCAGGGTCGAGTAACGGTCCAGCCAGAAGTTCACGGCCTGCAGCGCCAGGAAGGCTGCAGCAATGGACCCCAGCTGAACACGAGCGGCACGGGTGGAATCGATACCGCGTTCGTGGAGACGGATACCGCCGTACACGTAGTGCATGAGCAGACCGGCCACACCGGCCAGCAGCAAAGCGGTCACCAGGAAGCCCAGTGCCAACCGCAGGAAAGGCAGGGTGAACACGTAGAAACTCAGGTCCAGGTTGAACTGGGGATCGGTCTGGCCGAACGGTTCCTGGTTGAAGAACAGTGCCACGGTCTGCCACTGGGTGGCGATCGTGGAGGCGGCGAAGAGACCGAAGATCAGCGGGACCGCGATCATGACGATCTTGCGCACGGGATCCAGCGCCTGCTGGTACTTGCGCATGGTGTCCGTGGTCTGGGCGGCGCCTGTCTTGGGCCGTGACCGGTAGGCCAGCCACAGGCTCAGGAACATGAGACCGGCCACGATCAGCGCGGAGATGATGAACAAGCTGATCACGGTGATGTTCTGCGTGACGAACACGCGCAGGTATCCCAGCTGGTCGTACCAGAGGATGTTGGTGTAGACCTGCGTGAAACCCACGAAGGCGGCGATCAGAACGACCACCGCAATCACCGTGGGGATCAGTGCTCCGCGTTTTTGGCGGCCTCCCGAGGAGGTTCTGGATGGACGTGGGGCAGCAGATCCGGCGGTCACTGATTACCTCTGAGCTTCCTGCGCTGATGAAAGTGATCTGTCAATTGTTAAAGGTCAAGACTATTCTGCGGGGTGGTCTCGGGACGTGCAATTACACTCCCCGGGGGTGTCATCGAGTGCCGCAACTCGGGAGGTTCGAAATGTTGCCCACGGCCGCTTGTTCCACCGCGTTGACGGCCTCGCCGAGGGTTTCCACCTCGATCACGTCCAGACCGTCCGGGACATACCCCTTGACCTCGTTGCAGTTGCCGCTGGGTGCCAGGAAGTATCGGGCGCCGGCATCCGCGGAGCCTTCCAGTTTTTGGCGGATTCCCCCGATCGGCCCCACCTCCCCCTGCGGTGTAATGGTTCCGGTGCCGGCCACGTGCTCGGAGCCGACCATGGATCCCGGGGTCAGTTCTTCGATCACACCGAGTGCGAACATCATGCCGGCACTCGGGCCGCCCACCTGCTCGAGTTCGAAATCAACGGTGAATGGGAAGTCGTACTCGGGGGTGAGGTACACACCCAGTTGCCACCGCCCCGTGTCCTCACTGCGGGTGAGGTCCAAGTGGCGGGTCACCGTCTCGTCACCGCGTTGAAGGGTCAAGTCGATACCTTTGTCCCCCGCCTCGTCCAAGCCGTCCCGCAACTGGTCCAGCTCGGAGATGGGCTCCGAGTCCATGGCGAGCAGAGTGTCCCCCGGCTCCAGGACCCCGTCAGCGGGAGTGTCCGGAATGCTCGCGTGCACCTGGAGCGTGGTCTTGTACGGCTCGTCCAAGTAGTCCAGGGCGGCCGCAACCGAGTCCTCTTGCGAGGTCTGCATCGCAGCGGCGTTGGAGTCGTCGACTTCCTGACCGGTCAAGGTGGGGTCGTACACGGCATCCTGCGGCAGCACGGTGTCCGTCGGGTTGAACCACCCCAAGAGCACGTTGACGGCATTCACCTGGCCGGCCGGACCACCCTTGACGTACACCGTGGTCAGGTCCAGTTTTCCGTCGCTGGGATAGGTCTGGGCACCCTCGATACTGACGAGTTGGTGGTCCTCGAACTGACCCACGGTGTTGAAGGTGGGGCCGGAGGATTCAATGACGAACGGCGCGGGCAACACCACACCGGCGATCAGCAGGGCCGCGGTGCCCAGCAGACCGACCGATTCCAAGGATTGCTTCTTGCGCCATCGCGACCACCGCGAGGTGCCACCACTAGCGGGCACGCGCGCTCCTCTCACCCATTGTCAGGACCGTCCCAGCCTACTTGCCTCCCCTGGGAACCGCCGCCGCCGCGACGCGACCACCACGCAGGGTGCCGACGCCGCTCGGCCGGGTGGGCGGCGTCGGCAACGGATGTTGTCGGCAATCGTTGGGGACCGGGGCGGGTCCATGAGCTGGCAGCGAACTGTAGGGCCCTGCCGGTGGTACTCCCGGGGGCCTGCCGATAGGCTTAACCGAATCCATTTTTCCCCACCAGATTGGCGGTACCCATGAGTTCGAACCCTCCTCGTGACGAGAACGGCGACAACCCGAAGGATCCGTTCCAGGAGATGTTCGAACGCCTGCTCGGATCCCAGGGAATGTCGGGTGAGAACATGCCCGGCGGGATGCCCGTGAATCCGCAGGCGATGTCCATGATGTTCCAGCAGATCCAGTCGATGATGAGCTCCGGCGGAACCGACGAGCCCGTCAACTGGGAGCTGGCGCGCAATCACGCGCGGCAGGTCGCCTCGCAGAAGGGCGATCCCTCGGTGACCAGCAAGCAGAAGGGCGCCGTGGACGACGCCATGAAGCTTGCGGAGCTGTGGCTCACGCCCAACACCGCGTTCGCCGAGCCCAATACCCTGCCCGCGGCGTGGTCGCGTGCCGAATGGATCGAGGCGACCGCGGAGACGTGGAAGGAAATGACCACCCCTGTGGCAGCCTCCGTGACCAAAGCGATGAGCGAGGCCATGACCAAGCAGTTGCCACCGGAGCTGTCCCAGGCCATGGGCGGCGCGGACTTGTCCGGAATGCTCTCCGGCGCGGGTTCCATGCTGTTCGGCATGCAGCTGGGACAGGCCGTGGGTGCTTTGTCGTGCGAGGTCGTGTCCTCCACGGACGTTGGTCTCCCCCTGTCCAAGGACCACTCGGCCCTTGTTCCGTCCAACGTTGCCGAGTTCAGCGAGGGGCTCGAGCTGCCCGCATCGGACGTGATGCTATACCTGGCCATCCGCGAGGCCGCGCACATCCGCCTCTTCCACGGCGCTCCGTGGCTGCGAGATCACGTGCTGGGTCTGATCACCAGTTTTGCCGCGGGCATTCACATCGATATGGACCGCATCGAGACCATTGCGCAGGATCTTGATCCCATGGATCCCTCGGGCATTCAGGACGCCCTGGCTTCCGGTGTGTTCAGCCCGCAGATGACCCCCGAACAAGAGGCCACGCTGGCTCGGCTCGAGACGGTACTGGCTCTCATCGAGGGTTGGGTCACCCGGGTGACGGTTGCGTCCACGGGCAATATCCCGTCCGCCGCTGCACTCACCGAAATGATGTCCCGACGCCGCGCCGAGGGCGGTCCCGCCGAGCGCACCTTCGGTTCGCTCGTGGGTCTTGAACTGCGCCCGCGCCGCATGCGCGAGGCCGCGGCATTCTGGGAGTATGTGGAGAGCAAGCGCGGCATCGATGAGCGCGACGGGCTCTGGGAGTCCGCCGAGCTTCTGCCAACCAATGAAGACCTTGACGATCCCGAAGGCTTCGAACAGCGCCGGGGTCTGCTGACCGCAAGCGACGACGAGATGGACGCCGCACTGGCCAAGCTGCTGTCTGGTGGGTACGAGGGCCCTGAGGGCGGCGACACTGCTGGTTCCAAGGACTCGGGTTCCACTTCTTCGGATTCCGGCGCGTCGGACGGCTCGGGTGAAGCAAACGAGTCGGGAGATTCGACCGGCTCCGGTGACTCCACGGACTCCGGCGATGACTCGCGGGAGGGACCCGGGGACTCGCCCAAGGCCTAAACCGTGGCTGCCGGTCCCCCTCGGGGGTTGGCATCCGCCCATGCGACGCCGTCCAGGAACTGGGCGGCGTCGTTTGCTTTGGGGTGCCTGCGCGCCAGCGACCAGAAGCGATCGTTGTGGTGGGCCTCCAACAGGTGCACCAGTTCGTGAAGCACAACGGTCTCCAACACCCAATCCGGCACGGTGGCCAATCGCGTGGAGATCCTGATGACACCGGTGCTGGGTGTCGCCGAGCCCCAGCGGGTGTTCTGTCGGGAGGACCACTTCACCTCGGTGGGTCGCGCCTTGCCGTCCAGGTAGGTGGCCGACAATTCCTGGGCCATGCGCCAGAGCCCGTCGTCCGTGCTGCGCCGCCGTGCGTTCCGCTGAGCCCGCTCCCGCTTGGCAACGATCTTGGGAACCAACGTGGTTTTCCACTGCTCCACCTCCCGGCGAGTGGCCGACTGGGGAACGGCCAAGATCACCGACTCACCACTGAAGTGGGCGCTCACCGTCTTCTTCCGGCGCGCGCTGCGCTGCACGATTACTTCAGGCATCTCGGACGGTAACTGCGGCTCGGTGTGGCGCGGCTGCGTGTTGCGGGGCGAGCGGAACGGGGACATGGTCTGTAGTTCACCACTCCGGGGCGGTCGGTGACCAATCGCGGGCACAAGTTTCGGTGCACCGTTCCCCACTTGACCAGGCCTGGCGGCAGGATGCCCGGGCGACGTGTGCCCCAGCCAAGACTGCGTACCCCGTGCAGTATCCACTCGAACTGTGGATGACGGGATTTCTGCTGCGTAGCGGACCGTAAGTTGACAGCCTGAGAGACCCACCCGGTTCCCGACCTCGGAGCAGTTCATGACGCCTACACCCGCCACTTCATCAACTAATTCGGGGGAAGCCCCCGAATCGAACGATCAATGGTCTGCCAGCCCTCAGATGCACCCGGATGAGGTGCACGTGCTGATCGCGGGTCTGGATCCAGTGACCGCGACCGCCGCCCTGCTCCTGGCGGATGCGGGGGTGTGCTTGATCAACGTCACGGATCCGGGCCCAGTGACCTCGCAGGACACTGCCACGGGACCGTATCCACCCGCCCTGGAAGGGTCCCCGCGGGAGTATGCGCTGCGCAAGCTACTGCGTAACCGGTGGCCACGTTGCGTTCCGTTGAGCGCACCGGAGCTGTTCTGCTCCTCGGTCATTCCCTCGGCCGCGATGCTGCGCAGCGCCTCTGTGACGGGACCGCTTCCCCAGGACCTCACCGTTGTGGACTTGGCCGCTTCCCCGGACGCTCATCTCCCCACGATCACGGTGGTCACGGACGGATCCGTGTCACTGACCTGGCCACTGGTGCCCTGGTACCGGCGCCCGTGCAGGGAGTGCATAGTCAATGCCGTGCGAGATGCTCGAAAGGTGTTGCGGGATCAACCGCCGCTGGATCCTGACGCCGTGGCCACCGCGCATTCCCTCGCACTGACCACGTTGACTCGCGTCATCACCGCGTCCGGGATCGCCGTCGACTTGCTGGGACAGTCACTCAATCCGCAGAACACTAATGTGCAGAACACTTGGGATGCCGAATCTCCGGGAACGATCACGCTTCGCTACGGTCTGCATCGGTCGACGTTGACACCGCGAGCGGACTGCCTGTGTGCGTTGGATGGCTGAAACTCCGCCTCAGCGGCGCGTGCGAACGTGCCGCTGAGCCACGTTCGATGCCGCCGCCGGCAGGATCGCGTCCAGGAATCGCGAGCGCGACCGGGTGGGTCGTCCTCCCGGAGTGCGCGACAGTGACCAGGACAACACCAGATGCTCACGGGCGCGGGTAATGCCCACGTAGAGCAGCCGCCGTTCTTCGTCCACACCGTCCGCGGTGTCTGCGAAGGAGATGGGCATGAGCCCCTCGGACAGTCCTGCCAGGAACACGGCGTCCCATTCCAGGCCCTTGGCCGAGTGCATCGAGGCCAGCGTCACGCCGTCCATCACGGGTGCCTCCTGGGCCTTGGCCCGCCGTTCCAGTTCGTCCGAGAACTCCTGGAGGGTGAATTCCTCGTCCTCCTCGGCGGCCCGGTGAGCCATGGAATCAGCCAGGGACACCAACGCGGACAGCGACTCCCACCGGGCACGGGTGGCACTGTCTGAACGGGGCGCCCGCGCCGAGTATCCCAGGGAACTGAGCATGTCCCTGACCTGCTGCGGAACCCGCACGGGCTCATCCCCCAAGGTCTTGGCCGCAGAACGGATCTGCACGAGTGCCTGCCGGATCTCGGGGCGGTTGAAGAACCGCTCGGTGCCGCGCAGTTGGAAACCGATGTTGGCGTCTGCGAGAGCGGCCTCGAAGGCTTGGGATTGTCCGTTGGTGCGGAACAGGACGGCGATCTCTCGGGCGGGAACGCCGTCGTCGATAAGGTCCTGGATGCGCGTGGCCACTCCGGCGGCCTCGGCCTCGTCGTCCGGGTATTCGTTCCAGGACGGTTCTGGGCCGGCCGGGCGCTGGGAGATGAGCTGCAGCGGCGTCGCCCAGGTTCCGGGGGTTGAACCGGCAGCGGGGCGGCGAGCGGCGAGCAACTGGTTGGCGGTGTTGACCACCTGCGGAGTCGATCGGTAGTCGCGGATCAGTTCGACCACGCGAGCATTCGGATGACGGGACGGGAACTCCAGCAAGTGCCGGGAGGTGGCGCCGGTGAACGAATAGATCGTCTGGGAGGCGTCCCCCACCACGCACACGTCGTCGCGCTGTCCGAGCCACGCGTCGAGCAATCGCTGTTGCAAGGGCGAAACGTCCTGGTACTCATCCACCACGAACTGGCGGTACTGCGCGTGGACGGCCGCGGCAATCCGCTCGTCCTCCTCCAGGATGCCCACTGTGATGAGCAGGACGTCCTCGAAGTCGATCAGGTGGCGGTCCGCCTTGAGGTCCTCGTAGGACTGGTAGAGACGCTGCATGGTGCGCACGTCGTAGCCCATGGGCATGCTGCGCTTCTCGGCCGCGGCGGCATAAGTGTCAGGGGTGAGCATGGAGACCTTGGCCCACTCGATCTCCCCTGCCACGTCGCGCACCGTCGCCCGGTCGGTGGTGAGACGCATGGATTGGGCGGCCTCGGTCAACAACCGGGCCTTGTGATTAACCAGGCCGGGCGGGGGCCCGCCCACGGCCTGCGGCCAGAAGTACTGCAGTTGCCGCAGTGCGGCGGAGTGGAAGGTCCGTGCCTGAACTCCGGGGGCGCCCAGTTGCCGCAACCGCTGCCGCATCTCGTTGGCCGCCCGCGCAGTGAACGTGAGCGCCAGGGTTTTCTGCGGCGTGTACACGCCTGAGGCGATGCCCCACGCAATGCGGTGGGTGATGGCGCGGGTCTTACCCGTCCCTGCTCCGGCCCGCACGCACACCGGACCCTGCAGAGTGGTCGCCACCACGCGCTGTTCGGGATCCAACCCGCCCAGGATTCGTTCTTCGGCCGATGCGTCACTCGCCAATGGCTCAGTTGCCTTCCGGTAGCGGTTCGCCCAGCCAGCTCACGATCAGGGCGTGAGCAATGGAAATTCGGCCGGGCAACACGATGGACTGCTCGATCGCCGCAGCCTTCAACTCCGCCCGGGTGAACCAGCGCAGGTCCAAAATCTCCTGACCGTCCGGGGTGAAGTCGATAGTTTGGGCAACGGCGCGGAACCCCAACATGAGGGAGCGCGGGAACGGCCATGGCTGCGAGCCCTGGTAGTGCACCGAGCCCACCACAATGCCCGCCTCCTCGAAGATCTCGCGCACCACCGCTTGTTCGGCGGATTCACCAGGTTCCACGAATCCGGCCAGCGTGGAGAACCGGTTGCTGGCCCACAGCGACGATCGACCCAGCAGAATACGTTCCTGCTCCGGATCCTCGTTGCCATCCGTGATCGCCACAATCACCGCGGGGTCCGTGCGAGGAAAATGCAGGGACTGGTCCTCGGGGCATTCGCGCGCCCAGCCGGACCGGATCACCTCGGTCACCGTGCCGCAGCGCGGGCACCGCGGGTGGTCACGGTGCCACAGCGCCACCGACTGCGCGGTGACCAGGAGCGACGTTTCTTCCGGCTCAAGTTCGGTGCCGAGCACGCGCAAACCGGCCCGCACAACATCGTCCTGGCCGGGAAGGTCTGTGCCCGCCGGGAAGCTGCGCAGCACCACGGGTGCCCCGTCCCCGCGCAGTCTGCCCAGGTACACGTCCGGGTGGGCCGGGTCATCGCTCGCGGCCGGGGCGGCGTCGTAGTCCTCGAGTACCAGACGCCCGTCACGCACGGGCGCGTCGCCGCCCACCATGACGAGCACGCGCGCAGCCGGGTCCGTGGCCGCTGCGGCCCGCAGGTCGTGTTGCTCGCGGTCCACGGCGTCGCGGTCGAACGACGACGCCGCGAACGGCAGGTCCGCAGGGTTCAGTCCGGGCACGGAGCGGTCATGCGTCCAGGTGATGGGGTCGGAAGAAGTCACCCGTCCACTGTAGTCCGCGTCCCCCGGTAGGTCGCAGGGGGCTGTGGGTAACCGTTGGGCCCGTGCTCAGCGCACTCCCGGTAGTGTGGATGTGGTGAGAACGACCCCCGAATTGCTCGCAGCCATCGCCGCCGCCGCCGTGCCAAGTATCGCCCCGGTGGCGACCGGTCCTTCTCCCGATGACAACTCTGATTTCCGATCGTGCGTGGTCAAAGACACGCAGAACAAGCGGTGGCGTGTTCGCAGCCCGCTCAATGCCGAGGCCAGTATGCGGCTCGAAACCGAGCACCTGGTTCTGGGGGCCTTCACGCCGTCGGTGCGTGCCCACCTGCCGTTCCATTTGCCCAGCGTGGTGGGTTCGGTCGAGCAATCCGGGCTGCGCACATTCGTGTACTCACACCTGCCCGGGACCACGCTCACACTGGCTGAGATGTCCCGGCAGAACGAGAATCCTGTCGCGCCGTCACGGGCTCCCGCTCCCAGTGCTGAACCGCGCGCCCCCCTGGCGGTTCAGGTCGGCAGGTCACTGGCCGCCATTCATTCCCTGCCCCGGGCGCTGGTCATGGACGCCGACCTGCCCGCCTACAGTGCCGAGCAGTGCCGCAGCCGCATGCTGCACGACCTGGACCGGGCTGCGACTACCGGACGGATTCCCGGTCAGCTGTTGCGCCGTTGGGAACATGCGCTCGAGGACACCACACTGTGGCGGTTCTCGACCCGCGTGGTTCACGGTGACCTCCATGAAGACAACGTGATCGTGCACGAAGGTGCCCTGGGAGCCCTGACCGGCTGGAGCGACCTGCACGTGGGTGACCCCGCCGTAGATTTCGCGTGGCTCGTGGGCATGGCGAATTCGGAGTTCGCGGACACGGTACTTGAGGCGTACTCGGTCGCGGCCGTGCAACCACCCGACCGGCACCTGTTGCGCCGGGCCCATCTGGCCGCGGAGTTCGCTCTGGCCGAGTGGCTTGTGCGCGGTGTGGACCGCGGCATCGAGTCCATGGTCAAGGACGCCGAGCGGATGCTCAACACCCTGACGCTGGACGTGGAACGCACCGGTTCTCCAGCACCAGGAGTGATTCCGGAGCCGTCAGAGGTGGAGCCGGAGAAGGGATTGCGTCCAGAGGCTACGCCAGCCGTCGGATCCGGCTACCGCTCTGGCTCTGGCTCTGGCTCTGGCTCCATAGGATCGTCCGCTGCGCGCCCCCAGGATTAATTCCTACGCCGTAATAACTGCATTGCAGCCACGTTGACACCAAGGGATCTTGTCAGCCATGCACTTGATACATCGACTCGACGATCGCCTCCAGTTCCTGTTCCGTGGCGAGGTCGTGCGGGCGGACTTCCCTGTCCTCGGTCACGTAGTAGAAGGCGGCAGAGACATCGCTCAGGTCCAGTCCGTGCAACCGGGCGAATGCCAACCGGTAAAGCGCCAGCTGTCCTGACTTCCTGCGCAAATCCTGGCCGTGAGGCACTCGTCCCGTCTTCCAATCGATGAGGTCCCAACCACCGGAGTCCGTTCGGAAGACGGCGTCGATCCGGCCGCGCACGGTCACCGAGCCCACTGGCGTCTCCACCGGCAGCTCGATCGCGTACGGTTGACGATTCGCCCACTGGCTCGCGCGGAAGGTCTCGGCGAGCGCGGGCAGGTCGAGCTCTTCATCCACGTAGTCGTCGGCACCCGGCAATTCATCCATGTCGAAGATCGCCGAGTCACCGAAGAAATTCTCGACCCACGTGTGGAACGTCGTACCAGCGCGAGCCGCAGAGCCGGGTCGTGCGGGCATAGGACGGCGCAACCCCATGATGAAGGCTTCAGGGTTGGAGTCCATGGCGACCAGGGCGGACGCGGAGACGTGAGAGGGCATGTGCACGGTGTTGCGCTGTTCCACCGCGTCCCGCTTGGCGATGAGCAGTTCCGCCTCCCGCCGCCAGCGTTTGACGGTTTCCCCGTGCTCACCGGTTTCAAGTTGCTCCGCCGTGAACTCCCGGGTGGTATCGAAGCCACCTGTCTGGACCGCGTGGGCCGCACGGTCCATGCGTTCGCGCCGACCGCTGTGCACGGGCGTCGAGACCGTGAGCTTTTCCTGGCCGTCAACGGACCGCTCCTTGCGAACGATCTCCGGCCCCTCGAGGGGATCGTAAGGCCACAGCGCACTCAACACGGTGTCCGCCTGGGGATTGTCGGTGCCCGGCTCAACCTCGGCCCACTCCCCCAGCTCGAGACCGGGATGGGACTCCTCCGTCATGGCCCGTACTTCCTCCAGGAAGACCGACGGGTCATGCGCGGTTTTCGCGGTGCCTCGGAACACCGAACACGACAGTTCAAGCAGTGTTTTGGCTCGTGTGCAGGCAACGTAGGCCAGGCGGCGTTCCTCGGCTTCATCATGCGTGCCGGCGTCTGCCAGGAAGAGTTCGAACGATTCCTTGAGCGTTTCCACGTCCGTGGGATCAGCGTTCCACTGCGGCAGCTGTTGGGCATCACCACGCAGGGGCCACGGCAATTTTGAAGAGTCTCCGGTCCAGGCTGATTTCCGTTTCGAGGGAAAATCTCCCTGGTTCATCCCCGGCACGTAGACGTGATCCCATTCCAGGCCCTTGGCCGCGTGCACCGTCAGCAACTGAACGGCGTCGTGACGGGTCTCCCCCGGCGGGAGTTCCAACCCGTTTTCCTCGTGGGCGGCGGCCTCGAGCCACGCAAGGAAGGTCGCAACGTCGTGCGTGCGGGTAGTCGCGCTGAATTGGACGGCCTGGTCGTAGAAACTGTCCACGTTCTTTCGTGCCTGAGCGGGCGTCATGCCGGGGCTCGCGGCCAGTTCCACGTCCAAACCGAGAGTGGTCTCCACCTCATGGATCACAGAGGTGAGTTCGTCACCGAGCACCGACCGCAAATGGTTGAGTTCGGATCGAAGTATCTGCATCCTGCCCAACGCCTGGGGGCTGATGGAGCGACCACGGTAGGACACCCACGTTTCCGAGGGCAGCGTCTCAATGGCCTCAATCAGACTCGCCCGGTCCACGATGTCGCCTTCAACCACGGCAACTGCGGGTTCTTCAGCGGGTGATTCTGCGAGTTCTTCCGCGGAGAGTTCGGTTCGCTGCGCCGCAGCCGCGCGGGACCGAGTTTGCTCTAGGTGACCCGCCCAATCCCCCAGCGCCGCGAGATCCTTGGGTCCGATCCGCCAACGGGAACCGGCCAACAACCGCGCCAGTGCATCGGAACGTCCAGGGTCGGTCAAGACGTACAGCGTGGCCACAATATCTGCGACTTCGGGGGTGCTGAGGAGCCCGCCGAGCCCGACCACCTCGTACGGCACATCCAGCGCCTCGAGTTCCAAGCGGATCGGTTCGAACTGAGCCCGCTTCCTGCACAGAACAGCCATGGTGGGCATCTCGTCCAGCGGCTGTCCTTCGTGGGCGCGCCGCTGTTCCGCGATAGCCCGAGCCGTGGCCTGAGCCTCCTCCGAGTCTGTGACGTACCGACTCACCCGCACAGTCCCGACCGTGGCATGGGGCGAGGGATCGAGCGGGGGCACCTGCACGGTAGACGCGGAACGATTCCACGGTGGTGGGGTACGCAGGGGCGCGGCAATCCGGTTGGCCGCGTCCAGGACGGACTGGCAGTTCCGCCAGGCCACCGTGAGGAAACTCGAATCCGCAAACGCAGCCGGCTCTTCGGAATCCCCGTTGCTGCGCGGAAAGTTCTCCACAAAGCTGAACAGCTGCCCCGCAGACGCGCCACGGAACCCGTAAATGGACTGCTGCGGATCACCCACGGCCATCACGCAGTGCCCGTCCCCAAAGAGTCCGGAGAACAGCTTGAGCTGAGCGTGGGAAGTGTCCTGGAATTCGTCCAACAAGACCACTTTGAAGCGGTCACGTTCGGTGGCACAGGCTCGAGGGTCTACATGCACGATCTCCGCCGCGAGCGCCAGCAAATCGCCGTAGTCCAGGGCAGATTCAATCGTCTTCACTCGTTGGAATCGCTCGACCAGTTGAGCGAGTAGTTCCGTGGTTTCCAATCTTTTGAGCGCATCTTGGATGGGCTTGGCAATCGCCTTTTTCCTACCGACCGGCGGAACATCCACACAGCTCATCCGGAACTGGTGGGCCCACTGCCCCACGTGGTGCGGCGAGACCAAATGCTCGGAGGACTCCGAGGCCAGACTCATCAATCCGGTCGTGAGCGTGGAGACCGCCGGCATGCTTTCCGGCAATGGTCCGTCCCAGCTCTCCACGAGTCGGTGCGCCAATTGCCACGCCTGCGCCTGACCCATGAGCACAGTATCCGCCTCGACCCCCAACCTGAGTCCGTAGCTGCGCACCAGCGAGTTGGCGTAGGAGTGGTAGGTGCTCACGGTGGGTTCTTGCGGCACAACCGGTTCATCGGAATCACCGGGCTCGGGTGCAAACGGCGACTCGTGGGGTGCCGCGACCAGTTGTGCTTCCGGCCCCAGCAGTCCCGCACGACGCAGTCCGCGCAGCTTGCCCTGAATGCGCTCGGCCAGTTCGCCGGCGGCTTTGCGGGTGAAGGTCACACCCAGTATTTGTTCCGGTTCCACGAGCCGATTGGCCACCAACCACGCCACCCGATCGGACATGGTGGTGGTCTTTCCGGACCCCGCACCGGCCACCACGAGCCGTGGCGTCAGCGGAGCTGAAATGACTTCGGCTTGCTGCTGTGTGGGAGGGAAATCCCCCAGTGCCTCGGCAATGTCGAAGGGAGAGTACTGGGGGGTGGTCATCGTTCGCTCACCTGTCGACCTTCTGCGCACAACGGACACACCCAGGGCAGGGTGCATCGCAAACCGAAATTGGACCCGTGTTCCGAATCGTGCCGGGCTTCGAACCGCGTTCCCGAGACCAGGTCCGCGGCACGGGTAATGAGGTCCCTGGCCCACAGATGCTCCGGGTCCAGGGGCTGCTGGTTTTGGGTTCCCACTTTCTTGTTACTCGTGCCCAGTTGAACCAGCAGCGCTCCGCCTGGCTGGGCGATCACGGTTCCCTGGGGCAGTTCGATGGGTTCGGAACCGGCCTGCCGCACGGCGGCATCCGGATCCTCGCCGGCAGCCACGGCTCGTTCCCTGATCTCGACTTCGCGACGCATCTGCTCACCCGCCCCGGCCTGCAGGGCCACTTGGTAGGCCCCCAATTGCGGGTGGTTCTCGATCTTCTTGCTTGCCGGCTGGTACTTGCCCGTCTTGAGGTCGACCACCATGTGATGGCCCTGAGCATCAACCTCTAATCGGTCCACGCGACCGCGCAGCAGAGCATCTCGGGCTTCCCCGCGCACGAGCACGTGGAAACTCCCTTCGACTCCCACCAGCTCGCGTCCGTCATCCTTGCGCGCATTGATCACATATTCCGCGAACTTGCGCAGCATGATCTCCGCGCGTTCCTGTTCCGTGTCGGTGATCCACCCGGGAGGCATACCCAGGCTCGGCCACCGGCGTCGCAGCTCCGCGATCAGTTCGGTGCTCGGAGCATCCGGCATGGTTTCGGCAATGTCGTGAACGAGGGTTCCTAGGCTCCGGCTGAAGTCGGTGACCTCCTCGGCCTTGGCCTCACTCACGAACCAGTCCAGGGGTGACCGGTGAATGGTTTCGATCTTCGACGGGGACACCGGAATCGGATCATCCGCAGCGAACAGCGGCTCGTCGCTACTGAGCGGGGCCCACCCCCACCATTCCTGCGGATCTGCGCCACGCACGGGCTCGGTAAGAGAGGTGAACTCGTGCAGCAACCGCGCTGCCGCTTCGCCCAGTTCGGGGGCCTCCTCGGCATCGAAAACCGTTCGACGCAGTGACCCCGTCAGCTGGCGCAAGGTCAGTGGCACCGGCGCCTCCAGATACTCCAGCTCATGCCCGGAGTCCTCCCCGCCCCATCCCGAGGCGACCAGGTCCAACAACTCTGAGGGCTGCTCATCCTGATTGGACACCGCCGAAACCACCAGCGAAGAGCTCGCACGCGAGACCGCCGTGGCGAACTGACGCAGCTCGTCGAATCGCACCTGACGCAACCGGTCCAAGGGCCCCAACCGGGCCGCCTGCTCCACCCCGAAATCCAAGGCATCGGTGAGGACATCTGTTCCGAGCAGCTGACCGCGCAGAGTCGTGTTGGGCCACACGCCCTGCTGGACTCCGGCCACGACCACGTGGGCCCACTGGCGCCCGGCGGACCCCGCCGGGGTCAAGATCGACACGTTGTCCTCCGCGGGAGCACGAGCGGCCAGCGTGTCCATGGGCAATTCCTGGTGCTCCATGTAATCCATGAAGGCCTGCGCCGTGGCCCCGGGTACCTGATCCACGAAACGCTCGGCGGATTCGAAGAGCCCGACCACGGCATCCAGGTCACGATCGGCCCGCACGGACTCCGCGCCACCCGAGATCGCTCGACGCCGCCACAGCTCGGCAACCCCCGACGCATTCCAGAGCGCCCACAAGACCGATTCGGCGGTGGCACCGGGGGTGGCCAAAGCCTCCTGCCCCGCGTGCAACATGTCCGCGATGCGGTGAGCCGGGCCCGACCGGACCCCGGCGGCCTCCAGCAGCACACCGTCAGTCAAGGCTTCAACCAGCAGTGTGTCACTGGTGCGTCCGCCGCCGGTGCTGAGTTCGTAGACACGCAGTCGCTGCCGGATGCGACGCACATCCATGGGCGAAGCCCCTCCCAACCGGGACGTCAACAGAGCGACCGCGGCCTCCGCGGTCAACAACCGCGGTTCTTCGTCATTGATGGCGGTTTCGCGGGTCTCAGCTCCATCGGGGCCGGAGGGCTTCCCTTGGGAGTCCAGCAAGAGCCGTAGTGCGTTGAGCAGCGGAATCACGGCCGGTTCCTCGCGCAAGGGCGTTTCGGCCGCGGAAGAGGTGGTGGGGACCCCGAGCGAAGACAGCTGCCGGGTCAACGACGACAACTGCGAACCGCTGCGCACGATCACTGCCATCTCCCGGTACGGCACCCCTTCCAGCACGTGGAGCCGCAGGAAGTGATCCGCACACCATCGGGCCTGAGCCGTGGGCGAGTCGAAGACCACCGCGCGCATCGAGCCCGTGTTCTCTACGGAGGACTCCGGCGCTCGGTTGATCCGGGCTCCGGCCACGACTGAAATCGCTCGGGCAACGCGTTGCCAGGCTTGATTGACGTCCGATGGGAGTCGATGAGTGAGGTCCAATGACATCCGACGTAGCGGGTACCGCTCCGTACCCACGCGGTCCTGCAGAGTACGCAGCAGGTCCGGGCGCGCGCCACGGAATCCTTGGACGGTCGTATCCGGGTTAGCCGTATAGATGGCATCCGCCCCGCGGGTCAGTACTCCGATCAAGCGGTAGACCGAGGGCGTTGCCTCCTGCAGATCGTCCACCAGAACGACACCGAGGCGCGCTCGTTCCTCCGCGAGGAACTCGGAGTTCTCCTCCAACACCCTGGCGGCACGGTCCACGAGCTCGGACGGGTCGAAGGCGTTGGGCATGCGCAGCGCACGCACTTGCTGGTACTCGGCACGAAACGCCGCTGCCGTGCGCCATTCCGGGTGGCCCAGCGGCTCGGCCCATGATGAGAGCCGCTCCGGCGGCATGCGGTATTCGTTCATGCGGTCGAACAGTTCGCGCAGTTGTCCCCTGAAACCCCGCGTCTGCAACGCGCGGTCCAGGTCCGCTGGCCACACCATTCCTGTCCCGTGCCCCGCGGTGTGTCCGCGCATCATGTCCGCGATGAACGCATCCTGTTCCGGACCCGACAGCAAGACGGGGGGCTCCATGACACCGGGGAGTAGACCTTGCGCGTGGGCTCGGCGCAACAGGTCGAAGGCGTAAGCCTGCCAGGCCCGCACGAGCGGCGTGCTGATGGTGGCTGCCGCGCGCTGGCTGATCGCATCGCGCAGCTCGGCGGCCTGAGTTCGCGTGGGTGCAAGCACCAGCATCGATTGCGGATCTGCGGCCGCGGCCAAACGCCGCACCACGAACTCCACGAGCGTGCTCGAACGACCCGTACCCGGCGCCCCCAACACCAGCACCGGGCCGTGTCCCGGTTCCAGCTCGGTCACGGCCCGCTGATGGGCATCCGGAGTGAACGTCCGGCCACTCCCCGTGACGGAGCGCGGCGGAAGGATCCGCCAGGGGGTCTCATGCTGCGTCTGCATGGTCCCATCACATCACGCCCGGCGGACACGCATAACGACACCGACGGACGGAGCCGGTAGCGTAAACACCATGCCTTCCCCGCAGCAGCACTCGCCGCACGATCAGCCGGCTCTCTTCGACGTCCCCGACACCGCGCAAGCCACCGATTCCCAGAAATCCGCCGAAGATCCCACACAGGACACGCTGTTCGACGTCGCGGAAAGTCCCGCACTTTCGACGCCCCAGGCACCTCCCGCCGCACCCGCCCGACCGACGGTCCACATTCCGGCAGACAGTGAGCCCGGAACCAAAGCTTTTGCAGTGCCGGAGGGCACAGGTGCTGAGCCCGCACCGGTCGATCCCACGACGCCCTGGACCGCACTCCCCAGGGCGTGCTTCGACCTGGAAACTACCGGCCGCGATCCACAGACCGCCCGCATCGTCACAGCGTCGGTCGTCCTCGTGGCTCCCGACGGCGCCGTCGTCAGCGAGTGGGAATGGCTCGCCGATCCCGGCGTCGAGATCCCGGAGGCCGCCGCCGCGGTCCACGGGATCAGCACCGAGAAGGCGCGGGCCGAGGGACAGGCCGCGAGCGCCGTCGTCACCGAATTGACCGCCGTTCTGGCCGAACTGTGGGGGCAAGGCACCCCGGTACTCGCCTTCAATGCCGCCTACGACCTGACGGTCCTGGCTCGCGAGGGCGAGCGACACGGCGTGCCCTGGGTGGAGCCGTTTCCCGTGCTCGACCCGTTCATCCTGAACAAGCAGGTGCACAAATTCCGAAAGGGCAAGCGCACGCTGGGGGCCTTGTGCGAGGAGTACGGCGTGGTGCTCGACGCCGCTCACACCTCCGCCGCAGATGCCCTGGCCACCGAACGGTTAGCCGCGGCCATGGCTGAGAAATTCGCCGAACTGCAGGCCACGGCGAGCGAACTCCACAGGGCCCAAATCGGATGGGCCGCTGAGCAGGCGGCGTCATTGCAGGAGTATTTCCGACGCCGCGACCCGGACGCCGTGGTGGAAGGCACCTGGCCGGTCCACCACCGAGTTTGACCGAATGTTGAAGCCAAACCCGCCCAGTGTCCAGAAAGAACGACGGCGCCGCGCCCCGGCAAGGGACGCGGCGCCGTCGCCGTCGTGGGAGCCAACCACCTTTTGATGCGGTCTTACTGCACGGTAAACCGGTCTACCGTGGAGTAAACCCGCACCAAATGGCCCGCATCCCGCAGAAACGGAATCAGCCCCGCTCGGGCTGGGCCTCCGCAGCGGCCTGAGCGGCGGCGGGCAGTGCGGAGATGATCCGGTCCATGGCCGAGTCATCGTGGGCTGCGGACAGGAACCACGCCTCGAAGACCGAGGGCGGCAGGTACACGCCCGCGTCCAGCATCGCGTGGAAGAACGGGGTGTAGCGGAAGGTTTCCTGTGCCTTGGCGTCCGCGTAATTGTGCACGCCGGTGTCGCGAGTGCCGAACGCGATCGAGAAGAGGTTGCCCGCCTCCTGGATCGAGTAGTTCACGCCAGCGGTGTCCAGTGCCGAGCGCACGGCGTCACGCAGCTGCTCGGAGCGGCGATCGATCGTCTGGTAGGCAATGCGATCGGCACACTTGAGCGTGGCCAGGCCGGCCGCCATGGCGATCGGGTTACCGGACAGTGTGCCCGCCTGGTACACCGGACCGGTCGGAGCCAGGTAGTTCATGACGTCCGCGCGGCCACCGAGTGCCGCGGTGGGCAGGCCGCCGCCAATCACCTTGCCGAACGTGAACAGGTCGGGGGTCCAGCCGCCCTCTGCCTCGTTAGTGAGACCCCAGTAACCGGCCTCGTGCACGCGGAACCCGGTGAGCACCTCGTCCAGGATCATGAGCGCGCCGTGTTCCTGGGTCACGCGGCGGATCTCGGCGTTGAAGTTGTTCTCCGGGGTCACCACGCCCATGTTGCAGGGCGCTGCCTCCGTGATCACCGCGGCGATCTCGCCCGGGTGATCCGCGAAGGCCTGTTCCAAGGCGGTGACATCGTTGTACGGCAGCACCAGCGTCTGGGATGACGTCGCTTCGGTCACGCCCGCCGAGCCCGGCAGGGCCAGGGTGGCCACGCCGGAACCGGCCTCGGCCAGCAGCGAGTCCACGTGACCGTGGTAGCAACCGGCGAACTTGATGACCAGGTCGCGGCCGGTGAAACCGCGGGCCAGGCGCAAAGCGGTCATGGTGGCCTCGGTGCCCGTGGAGACCATGCGGATCTCCTCCACCGGGCCCACACGATCGACCAGCAGCTCGGCCAGTTCGGTCTCACCGCGAGTCGTGGCACCGAAGGACAGGCCGCGCTCCACAGCCTCGTGCACCGATTCCAACACCACGGGGTGCGCGTGGCCCAGCAGTGCCGGACCCCACGAACCCACGAGGTCCACGTATTCGCGACCGTCCACATCGGTCAGGTACGGACCCTTGGCTGCGGAGATGAACGGAGGGGTACCGCCCACGGAGTTGAAGGCGCGCACCGGGGAGTTCACGCCGCCGGGCATCACGCGTTGAGCACGGTCGAACAGTTCTTGGGAGACACTCATGAGATCACTTGGTTCCTTCCACCGGGGATCTTCCCGGTCGTGTGTGCCGCGGCCGGTTGGGGGCACGCGCGGCGGCAGTCTGATTTAGTTCCCGTTGTCCTGGCGGTACCAGCGCGCCAGTTCGGCGGCGTAGTACGTCAAAATTGAATTGGCTCCCGCGCGCTTGATGGACAGCACGGACTCCTTGACCGCTGCGTCGCGGTCGATCCAGCCGTTACCCGCTGCGGCCTCGATCATCGCGTACTCACCGGAGATCTGGTACGCGGACACGGGCACCGGGGACACCTCGGCCACATCCCGCAGGATGTCCAGGTAGCTCATGGCCGGCTTGACCATGACCATGTCCGCGCCCTCGTCCAGGTCCAGTTGCAGCTCGTGCAGCGCCTCGCGACGGTTCGACGGGTCCATCTGATAGGTCTTGCGATCACCCGTGAGCGCCGAATCCACGGCCTCGCGGAACGGACCGTAGAACGCCGAGTTGTACTTGGCGGAGTACGCCAGTACCGAGACATCCTGGTAGCCGGCGGAATCCAGTGCCGCGCGGATCACGCCCACCTGGCCGTCCATCATGCCGGACGGGCCCACCATGTGGGCTCCGGCCTGCGCCTGGGCCACGCCCATTTCGGCGTAGATCCGCAGCGTTTCGTCATTGTCGACCACGCCGTCATCGTCCAGCACACCGCAGTGACCGTGGTCGGTGAACTCGTCCAGGCACAGGTCGGACATGACCACGATGTCATCGCCCACCTCGGCGCGGACCTGGGCGATCGCGTGGTTCAGGATCCCGTCCTCCTCGAGTGAGGCGGATCCCACGGCGTCGCGGGTCTCGGGGATGCCGAACAGCATGATGCCGCCCAACCCCAGCTCCACGGCCTCGGCCGCAGCCTGCTTGAGCGAGTCCACGGTGTGCTGAACCACGCCGGGCATGGACTGGATCTCCACGGGTTTGGAAATGCCTTCCTTGACGAACGCAGGCAGGATCAGTTCCTCAGGGTGCACGCGGTTCTCCGCGGCAAAGCGGCGCATGGCCGGATTGGTGCGGAGCCTGCGCGGGCGTGACACCAGGTCGTACAACGGTGCGTGTGAGCTCACGATGATTTCTCCTCGGTCGAACTAGTGGTCTTGAACAAATCTTCAAGGGCGCGATCCACGGCCACAGCCAGGGCCGCCGGACTCGGATCCTCGGCCACAACGGGCGTGAGGCCGCGCTGTCGCAGCGCGGCGGCGGTGGGTTCGCCGATCGCCACCCACCTCGTCCCCCCGGGCGGAGGCGCCAGGCCGTCCAACAGGGCAGCAACGCGCGACGGCGCCGTGGCCACCACGGCGCGGAACTCGCCGCGCGCACACTGGTCGCGAGCGGCGTCGGCGTCGAGCACGGCCGGATCGTCACCGAGCGGAGCGTCTGGCTGTAAAGGCTCGGCGGCCGGTGCGGGCACCATGCGATAGGCGACGGCGGTCGTTACGTCATAGCCGCGCTCGGCCAGTGCATCCGCAAGGGCCGACGACGCCAGTTCGGACGCGGGCACCAGCGCGACTTCCCCCGCGGAGGCGCGTGCGGTGGGCCATTCGGCCAGCATTCCGGCCGCGCTCTGTTCGTGCGACGGGGTGAAGTCCACGCCGATTCCAACCTGTCGTAACGCCGACGCCGTGGCGCGGCCAACCGCTGCAACGGAGAGTTTCGGTGTGCTCGCGCGCGCTCGGTCCAGAGCGGCACCCCAGTCGGAATTGTCGGCGATGGCCGCGAGCGCCCACACCGTGTTCGCGGAGGTGACGGTGAGCCATGTGGGAACCTCAGGGCCAGCGGCGAGATCCAACACGGCCCGCAGGGCAGCGGTGTCCTCGGGCAACTGCGCCTCGAGCAAAGGTGCCACGCGTACGTCGTACCCGCGGTCCCGCAGCAGCCCCGTGAGTTCACGGGACACGGCGGGACCGCGAGTGACCAACACGCGGGATATCACAGGGTCAACCGCGCCAATCGATCGGCGCCGTCGGCCAGAAGTTCGTCGGCGATCCGCACGCCCAGGGCTGCGGCGGCCTCCACGGAGAGTTCATCGGTAGCTTCCGAGCGACGCATGACCTCGGTGCCGTCAGGGTTGGCGACCACCACGTCAAGGTGCAGATCGCCGTCGACCATGCGGCCGAAAGTTCCCACGGGCGCGGCGCAACCGGCCTCGAGCCGGGCCAGCACGGAACGTTCGGCGGTGACCGCCAGGCGCGTAGGCAGGTCATCCACGGCGGCCAGACCGCGGCCCAGCGGTGAATCCTCGGGGAGTTCACTCGAGACCTCGAGCGCGAGCGCGCCTTGCCCCGGTGCCGGCAGCATTCGCTCGGGGTCCAGGTACTCGGTGATCCGACCTTCCAGGCCCAAACGCTTCAGGCCCGACGCCGCCAGCACCACCGCATCCAGGTCGCCCGGGGCCACCCGGTTGAGGCGGGTTCCCACGTTGCCGCGAATGTCCACGATCTTCAGATCGGGGCGCAGTGCACGCAGCTGGGCCACGCGGCGCGGTGAACCCGTACCCACGGCCGCACCCTGCGGAAGTTCGTCCAGCGTGAGACCGTCGCGGGCGCACAGGGCATCCCGGGGATCCTCACGTTCCGGCAGGGCGGCAATGACCAGGCCTTGGACCGGTGCGGTCGGCAGATCCTTGAGCGAGTGCACCGCCAGGTCCACGTCACGGTCCAGCAATCGCGCACGCAGGGCGGTCGCGAAGACCCCGGTGCCGCCCATCTGGGACAGCGGCCCCGTGAGCACATCACCCTCGGTGCGCACGGTGATCAGCTCGGGCGTTAGGTCGGCAGCAGCACCCACGGCATCCGCCGCGTAACCGGTCTGCGTCATCGCCAGCTGGGAACCACGCGTTCCGACCCTGAAGGTTTTTTCGCTCACCGGTAGATCACCTCGCCCTGCTCGTCCATGGCCACGGCAATGGGCTGGTCCAGCGGGGTCTGTGCCACGGTCGGCCGGGGTTCGGTCTGGCCGCGCAGGATCTTGGTGCAGCAGTCCGCGGGGCAGTTGTCGAACCACGTTCCCTGCCCGCACGCCGAGACACGCGGCGGAGCCGTCTCGGTCCCGAGCCGCTGTTCGATGGCGTCCGCGAGCGCCCCCACGAAGGCAGGGTGCGTTCCAGCGGTGGCCACGCGTTCGAATTCGATACCGGCCTCTGCCGCGGCGTCCTTGGCCTCGGTGTCGAGGTCCCAGATGACCTCCATGTGATCGGACACGAAGCCCACGGGCACCACGGCCACGCCCTGCACACCGGATTCGGGAAGAGTCTCGATCACGTCGCAGATGTCCGGTTCGAGCCACGGGATCTGCGGCGGGCCGGAGCGGGACTGATAAACGAGTTGCCAGTTCACGCCGTCCATGGCGTCGCCGAGTTGAGCCACGATCCAACGTGAAGCGGCCAGGTGCTGGGCCACGTACGCGGAGTTCTCCTCGAACTCGATGCGTTCAGAACCTGAAGCATAGGCATCGGTGTCCGGAACCGAGTGGGTCGTGAAGAGCACCTCCAAAGGGCCCTCCGCCGTGCGTTCGCGCAGCTTGGCCAGGGCGTCCCGCAGACCTTCCACCGAGGGGGTCAGGAACCCCACCTCGTCGAAGTACGGGCGCACCTTCTCCACGTGCAACGTGTCCGCCAGACCGAGTTCTTCCAGCCCCATGCCGTAGTCCTCACGGTACTGGCGGCAGCTCGAGTATCCGGAGAACGCGCTGGTGGCCAGGACCAACAGGTCCCGGTAACCGCGGTCGTTGCACTCCGTGAGCACATCGGCCACGTAGGGGTCCCAGTTGCGGTTGGCCCACAGCAGGGGCACGTCCACGCCGCGATCGCGCAGTTCCGTTTCCAAGGCATCGCGCAGCGCACGGTTCTGGGCGTTGATGGGGCTCACTCCCCCGTTGGCGCGATAGTGGGTGGCGACTTCCTCGAGGCGCTCATCCGGGATGCCGCGCCCACGAGTGACGTTGCGCAGGAACGGAATCACGTCGTCCTGGCCCTCGGGACCACCGAAGGACGAGAGGATCACGGCGTCGAAGTGCCGGGGTTCCGCGGCGCGGGCGGTACTGAGAGGATTGCTGACCTGTTGTTCGACGGGTGCCATGCTTAGCGCAGCACCTCGGCGATCTCACTGGTTTCGATCCGGCGGCCCGTGTAGAACGGGATCTCCTCGCGCACGTGCAGGCGCGCTTCGGTGTTGCGGAACTCGCGCATGACGTCGACCAGGTCCACGAGCTCGGGCGCTTCCAGGGCCAGCAGCCATTCGAAGTCATTGAGCCCGAAGCACGCAATGGTGTTGGCGAGTACCTGCGGGTAGTCGCGAGCCTTCATGCCGTGGTTCTTGAGCATTTCGGCGCGGCGCTCGGAGTTCATGTAGTACCACTCGTAGGAGCGCACGAACGGGTACACGCACACCCATTTCTCGGGGGCAATGCCGCGCGCGTACGACGGCGCGTGGTTGCGGGTGAATTCTGCGTCGCGGTGCACACCCATCGCGTTCCAGACCTGGCGGGTGCCACCCAGCAGCGGCTGGCGGCGGATCTTGCGCACGGCCTCCTGCAGCACGTCGGGTTGATCACCGGTCAACCACACCATGAGGTCGGCGTTGTCACGCATGCCGGAGACGTCGTACACGCCGCGCACGGTCACGTTGTCACCGGACAGTTCCTGGACCAGACGATCGAATTCGGCCTGGTGGGCCTCGGAATCGGCGTCCGGGGTGCGGTCCCCGGTTCGCTCCAGCACGGTGTAAACAGCCCAGTACAGCTTCTCCTCGGTCGTTTCCTCCGTCTCGACGGCGGATTGCTGTGCTGCGTGTACGTGCTCACTCATCGTGTGTGTCCTTTCGATGCTCGTGTCATGGCTGAAGTTTCAGTCCCGCTGTGCGGGTGTTTCGTACCCGTGGTTGCGCAGCAGTTTCGCGACCTGCTGGCGTGTGTCGGCCACCACCGCGGCCAGTCCGGTACCGGACAGCCACGCGCCCACGGCAATCACGTTCGGGACGTCCTTGATGGCTCGGCGGAAATCGTTGACGCGCTTGCTGTGGCCCACGTCCGTGCGTGGAAGGGCCGTGTGCCAACGCACCACGTCCGCTCCGACCAGTTGTTCGGGTCCGATGTGCACCCCCATCAGGGTGCGCGCGTCGCTGATCGCCAGTGAAATCAGGTGCCCGTCGGGCAACGCGACCTCGGGTGGGACCGTGTCGGAACCGGCGTCAGCACGCCCGTAGGACAGCCGCAAAACGTGCCGGTGTTCTCCGGCCTCGCGCTGAACCCACGCCCACTTGGCGCTCGAGTGCGTCAGCGCCTTGGCGCGCACCTCTTCCACGTCCGAGCTGACCAGCAGCCCGGTGCCGCGCGGGGCGCCGTCGAGATCGGGACAGTCCAACACCAGCGTGGCCAGGGCAACGCGCGGCCCGGGCTTCGGAGAGTAACGCTGCGAATCGGGCAGGTGACCGCCCATGAGTCGCACCGTGGTGGGGCCGTCCGCGGCCATGACCAGGAGCTCACCGCGCGCCACGGCAGTCTTATCGCCGTTCTGTGGCTGACGTTGAATGACCATCCAGCCGGGGCGGCGGGGATCGCGGTCCAGGGCGATCACGTCGTAGTCGGTGACGATCTTGACGCCGCGGGATTCCACGTCGCGCACCAAGCGCTCGCTGAGTTGGTTCATGCCGCCGTCCAGACTGGCCACATTCGCACCGGCCGGACTCTTGGCGCGTAGGGCCCCGGCGGCCGCACACAGGCTGCCGTGCTCGCGGAGACCGGCGCGCAGACCGGGGGCGACGGCGTCGACGTCGAGTTCATCTGGGTGGGTCGAGTACACGCCGGACACGAACGGGGTGACCAGCCGCTCGAGCACACGGGCACCCAGACGGGCGCGCACCAACGAGCCCAGCGATTTTTCCCCCGCCCCCACCGAAGCGGGCAGCATCCGGTCCATCCGCGCGCGGGCGATTCCGGAGCGTCCCAGGGCGGGTCGCAACGACGACGCCGCGGGGTCGGCGGGAATGCCCAGCACGCCGGTGTTGGGCGCGGGCATCGCACCTTCGGGAAGGTACAACCACGAGCCTGCCGGATTGGGGCTGACCACGCGGTCACTGAGGTTCAAGTCTTCGAGCAGCTGCGGGACGGCGTCCGAACGGGTCGCAAACGACTCCGCTCCCGAGTCCAGGACCAGCCCGGCGACCTCGTGGGCGCCCACGGCACCGCCGAAGTGATCGTCGGCTTCGACCAGCGTGACGCGCAAGCCCGCGGCGGCCAAATCTCTGGCCGCCGTCAAACCGGCAACGCCACCACCCACGACCAGGGCCGTGCGGGCCTTACGCCGAGTACCGGTAGCGGCCGTTGCACCTGGCGAAGTTGTCACTGCGTCTCCTTGTGAATGAAGGCCACCAGGTCGGTCAGTACCTCGGGGTCGGTTTCCGGAGGAACGCCGTGACCCAGGTTCACCACGTGTGCGAGCGCGCTCTGGCCGCGGCGCAGAACGTCGCGAGCGTGTTCGTGCAACACCGATCGAGGGGCAGCCAGTAACGCGGGGTCGATATTGCCTTGTACCACCGTACGCTTTCCGACCCGTTCCACGGCGGTGTCCAAGGGGATGCGGTAGTCGACACCCACGGCGTCCGCTCCTGCGTCACGCATGGCGGCCAACAACTCACCCGTACCGGTGCCGAAGTGGATGCGCGGCACTCCCAGATCGGCCACGGCGGCCAGTGCATCCGCCGAGTGACGCTGCACGTGTTCGAGGTAATCGGCGAGCGAGAGCGAACCGGCCCACGAGTCGAAGAGCTGCACCGCTGAGGCACCGGCCTGGACCTGAGCTCGCAGGAATGCACCGGAGGTCCGGGCCGCCCACTGGGCCAGGGCATCCCAGGCCTGGGGGTCCGCGTGCATCATGGTGCGCGGACGCAGGTGATCCCGGGACGGGCCACCCTCTACGGCGTAGGCAGCGATCGTGAACGGTGCGCCGGCGAAACCAATCAAAGGGGTGTCACCCAACAGGTCCACGGTGCGGGAGACGGCCTCGCGAATGGGGTCGAGAGCGGCGTCGGGAAGTTCGGGCAAGGCCGCGACGTCGGCGGCGGTGCGTACGGGCTGGTCCAGGACGGGACCGCGACCGACCACGATGTCCACGCCCACGCCAGCCAGCTTCATGGGGACCACGATGTCCGAGAAGAAGATGCCCGCGTCCACCTTGTGGCGACGCACCGGCTGCACGGTGATCTCGGCAGCGAGCTCGGGGGTGAGGCACGCTTCCAACATGCCGGTGCCTTCACGAGCCTCGCGGTACTCGGGCAGCGAGCGCCCCGCCTGACGCATGAACCACACCGGGGTGTGGGGCGCGCCCAAGCCACGCAGCGTGCGGATCAACGCGGAGTTGGCGACCTCGTCACGCTTGAGCGGGTGATCCGAGCTCAATGCTGCGATGCGTTGATCCCAAGACTGCTGCTCGGTGGAGTCGGTACGGTGTGCGGGGTCGCTGGGCGCGGCGGCGCTGAAGTCCTGGGAAGCCATAGTGCCTCCCATTGTGCCAAGGAAACATGGGAGTTTTATTGACGACCTGTCCACGTCCGGGCAAGTCGCCTACGGCATGGTTATGCTGAGAGCACCAGAAGAATTCGTCTAGAATGGCTGGATTGTGGTCCTTTTCTGTCTTGTCGCCTCGCACCGCTCCGTCGACCTCAACACGGTCGCACGGCTCAGTACCGGTGCCCTGGGCGTGGCTGAAGAAGCGGTCTCCGAAGGCGCCTTGAACGGCGCCGTGACGTTGTCCACGTGCAACCGGCTGGAGCTCTACGGTGAGCTCAAGACCGACCAGCACGGAGACCCCGCGGGTCAGGTGGCCCGCGCCCAGCAGGAAATCGTGGAGCGCATTGCCCAACGAGCAGGCTTGGACGAACGGTTCGTTCTGGAAACCATGGACGCGTTCACCGGGGTTGAGGTCCCCCAGCACCTGTTCACTGTGGTCTCAGGACTGGAATCGGCCGTTGTGGGCGAACGCGAAATCACCGGTCAGGTCCGGCGTGCGTTGAACCAGGCCCAGCAGTCCGGGACCGTTTCCGGTCATCTCGTGCAGTTGTTCGAGTCCGCCGCCCGCACGGCCCGCGAAGTGGGTTCGCGCACCGAGCTCGGTGAACGGGGCCGCTCCATAGTCTCCGTGGCCCTGGATCTCGCCGATGACATCACCGCCCGCTCGTGGCCCGAGCGCCGCGCCCTGGTCTTCGGAACCGGTGCGTACGCGGGAGCCACTATGGCGGCCCTGCGCGATCGTGGTTGCGCGGACATCGAGGTGTATTCCGGATCCGGCCGCGCCGAACAATTCACTGACCAGCGCGGTGGAAGCCCCGTCTCGGACGCCGAGCTGCCCGCGGCCCTGCGCCGCGCGGACGTGATCATCGGCTGCTCGGGAGGATCTTCCCCCATGTCCGCGTCGTCGTTCCCGGGAGGCCCCCGCACCGTGGTGGACCTGGCCCTGACCCGCGACTTCGACCCCGCCATTGCAGACCTGCCGCACGTGGAACTCATCACCCTCGAGTCCGTCCGCGTGGCCGCCCCCGATGAAACCGGAGAGTCCGTGGCCGCCGCCAGCGACATCGTGAACCAGGCCGCCCAGAAGTTCGAGGCTGCCCAGAACGCCCGCGCCATGGACGACGCGATCGTCGCGCTGCGCAAGCACACCATGGCCGTCCTGGACGCCGAAATGGAAAAGGTTCGTTCCCACCACGGCTGCACCGGCGCCGAGGACCAGATCGAAATGGCCCTGCGCCGGATGGTCCGCTCGCTGTTGCACACTCCCACCGTTCGAGCAAAGCAACTGGCCTCACAGGGCCGTGCTGACGAATACTTCACCGGATTGGAAGCGCTGTACGGAATCGAGGTGGGTGCCCCCGCCCATCGCGAATCCCAGCAGAATCCCCCCGCGGATCAATCCCCCTCGACTACTGCGCAGAATCGCGCGGTCGGCTAATCACAAGGCGGGGGCTCCCGCCGCGAGGAGGACCACAATGAATCTGCAACCTAATAGCCAACCGGAACAAACAGTCGCCGGTACCTCCAACTACTCTCGCGCGCCGCGGATGGCCAAGGAAGACCGCCGCGATCAATTGCTCACAACCGCGCTGAACGCCTTCGCGGACGGTGGATACCACACCACGTCCATGGACGACATTGCAGCCGCCGCGGGCGTCTCGAAGCCGGTTCTGTACCAGCACTTCCCGGGCAAGCGGGAGCTGTATCTGGCGCTCGTGGAGTACACATTGGTGGACCTGTCCGCCAAGTTGGATCATTCACTGGCGGCCAGTGATGTGAATCGAATCCGCGTGGAGTCCATGATCGACACCCATTTCGAGTTCGTGGAACATCAACCGCAGGCCCACCGCTTGGTCTTCAGCGCGGACCTGTTGGCGTTCCCCGAGGTCGCGGACAGGCTCAACAACTTCTACGACGGCATTGCCGGCATCATCGCGTCCGTGCTCGGCCCGAACGTGGGTATTCCCCACACCCAAGCCGCGATGCTCGGCCGAGGCCTGGTGCAAATGGTGCAGACGGCGGCGGTGTACTGGGCACAGCACCCGGAAAGTGCCACCCGGCAGGAAGCTCAACAACAAGTGTTCCGTTTAGCCTGGGGCGGAATCAGCATCCTCGATGAGGATTGGAAGTAGGCCACTCCTAGACTGGCTCTCAATCACAGGTGTCAGTCTCGCCGGGCGAGCTGCACCCCTCAACCAAGCAGGAGGTAAACCGACGTGGACATCAAGATCGGTATCCAGAACGTGGGTCGTGAACTGACGGTCAACGCAGACCTGACCGCCGAAGAGGTCGAGGCCAAGGTGACCGAAGCCCTCAGCTCCGGCACTCCCCTGGTCTTGAAGGACTCCAAGGGAACCACCACGGTCATTCCTTCCGAGAAGATCGGTTACGTGGAAACCGGCACCGAGACCAAGCGTCACGTGGGTTTCACTCCGCTCCCGCAAAGCTGATTTCGGGTCTGCCGGGTTGCTGGCCGCCGAACGTGTGAAAGCACCGCCTCATACTCACGAGGCGGTGCTTTCCGCTTCTGGCGGTTACACTGGGAAACGTTGACAGGATGACCGGTCGTCGGTTGAGACCGTAACGTTCACTTTTCGCTAGTCCGAGTCGGC
This sequence comes from Kocuria sp. CPCC 205235, assembly GCF_040980905.1. Classification (NCBI taxonomy): domain Bacteria; kingdom Bacillati; phylum Actinomycetota; class Actinomycetes; order Micrococcales; family Micrococcaceae; genus Kocuria; species Kocuria sp. CPCC 205235. Next base: position 146,390 of record NZ_JAVKPR010000004.1, on the reverse strand, counting down.
CCGGCAGGGTTGCTGACCGCAACGCTCCGTGAGCCCCGGATCTGCATTTGTTTCACGATCGGCTTCCACTTCGCCGCGCGGCGGCCCCCGGCGTTCTCGCCCCCCATCCCCTCACGGGACGGTCACGAGTGCGCCGGTGACGGGCCCCGCGATGTACCCGAAACAAAGGACCATCGTGACCGAAATTACCGTAACCACCGAGCCCAACGGCCCGGACACCGACGAGGCCGGAACCCAGGCCATCGAAACCGCTGAACCCGAAGTAACGCAGACCTTCGCGGACTTCGGCGTGCGCCAGGACATCGTGGATGCACTGGCCAATCACGGCATCACCTCCCCCTTCCCCATCCAGTCCATGACCCTGCCCGTGGCACTGTCCGGTCAGGACATCATCGGCCAGGCCAAGACCGGCACCGGTAAGACCCTGGGCTTCGGCATTCCCGCCCTGCAGCGCGTGATCGGCCGCGATGACGCCGGCTGGGACAAGCTCAAGAACCCCGGTGCCCCGCAGGCACTGATCGTGGTTCCCACCCGCGAGCTCGCGGTTCAGGTCGGTAACGATCTGGCCGTGGCCGCCAAGACCCGCAACGCCCGCGTGGCCACCATTTACGGTGGACGCGCCTACGAGTCCCAGATCGAGGAGCTCAAGCGCGGTGTAGAGGTCGTCGTGGGCACCCCGGGTCGTCTGATCGACCTCAACCGTCAGCGCTACCTGGATCTGAGCCACGTGGGCCTGGTCGTGCTGGACGAGGCCGATGAGATGCTGGACCTGGGCTTCCTCCCGGATGTGGAGAAGCTGCTCAGCGCCGTTCCCGAGGTCCGCCAGACCATGCTGTTCTCGGCCACCATGCCCGGCCCCGTGGTTGCCATGGCCCGCCGTTACATGTCCCGCCCCATGCACATCCGTGCCGCCGCACCGGATGAGGGAAGCACCAAGAAGGACATCCGCCAGGTCATCTACCGCGCCCACCACCTGGACAAGGACGAGGTCGTGGCGCGCATTCTGCAGGCCGAGGGCCGCGGTCGCTCGATCATCTTCACGCGCACCAAGCGCGCCGCCGCCAAGCTGGCCGACGAGCTGATCCACCGCGGTTTCGCCGCAGCCCCGCTACACGGCGACCTGGGTCAGGGCGCTCGTGAGCAGGCCCTGCGCGCGTTCCGTAACAACAAGGTGGACGTCCTGGTCGCCACGGATGTCGCCGCGCGCGGCATCGACGTGGAAGACGTCACGCACGTGATCAACTTCCAGTGCCCCGAGGACGAGAAAACCTACCTGCACCGCACCGGTCGCACCGGCCGCGCGGGAAATAAGGGTACGGCCGTCACTTTCGTCGACTGGGACGATGTGCCCCGCTGGCGTCTGATCGACAAGGCCCTCGAGCTGGGTGTTCCGGAGCCCGTGGAGACCTATTCGTCCTCCGAGCACTTGTTCACCGAACTCAACATCCCCAAGGGCACCAAGGGTCGGCTGCCCAAGGCTCAGCGCACCCACGAGGGTCTGGACGCGGAGACGCTCGAGGACCTGGGCGAGCCCGGCAAGAAGTCCCGTTCCCCGCGTGAGGGCTCGGATTCACGACGCCGCAGCGGCGACTCCCGCTCGTCGGGCACCCGCCAGGGTGGTCGGGGTCGCGGTGGTCGCGGTCGCAGCGAGAACTCCTCCGATGCGCCCCGCAAAGATGAGAACGATCAGCCTCGCGCCCAGCGTGAGAAGGTCGAGCGCGAAAAGACCGTGGAGGCCACGGACGGTGGCCGCAAGCGGCGTCGTCGTCGCCGTCGTCCCTCCGGCCAGAATCAGGGCCAGAACCAGGGCAACGGGCAGCAGGGTGGCGCCCAGCAGGTCAACCCCGGCGCGGAGTAACGCGAATTGACGGAGAAGGACTCGTTCCGGTTCGATCCCCACGGGGACAGTTGCATCATTCAAGGTGACAACTTGGCTGTGCTGAGCACGCTCCCGGACGAGTCCTTCACCGTGATCTACCTGGACCCGCCGTTCAACACGGGCCGGGCCCAGGTTCGCCGAACCACCAAGTCCATCCCCGTGGCGGACGGTGAGGGCGATCGCGTGGGGTTCTCAGGCCGGTCCTACGAGACCGTCATGGGGCAGTTGCGCCGCTACGACGACTCGTTCGCCGACTACCTCGCGTTTCTGGAACCGCGGCTGGTCGAGGCGCGCCGATTGCTCACCCACGACGGCACGCTGTATCTGCACCTGGACTACCGCGAGGTGCACTACGCCAAGATCATGTTGGATGCGCTGTTCGGACGGGACAGTTTCCTGAACGAGATCATCTGGGCCTACGACTTCGGTGGTAAATCCACTCGGAAGTGGCCGTCCAAACACGACACGATCCTGGTCTACGTCAAGGACCCCAGGAAGTACCACTTCGATTCCGCCGAGGTGGATCGGGAACCGTACATGGCACCGGGCCTGGTCGGACCGGAGAAGGCTGCCCGCGGCAAACTTCCCACCGACGTGTGGTGGCACACGATCGTCTCCCCCACCGGCAAGGAGAAGACCGGTTACCCCACGCAGAAACCGGTGGGAATTCTGCGTCGCATCATCGCGGCGTCCTCGCGACCCGGTGACTGGGTGCTGGACTTCTTTGCCGGTTCCGGAACCACCGGCGCGGCAGCCCAGCTCCTCGGTCGCAAATTCGTGTGCGTGGATGTGAACCCGGAGGCCGTCGAGATCATGTCGGAGCGCCTGCCCGATACTCCCGTGCACACGGTCTGATGCTACGGTCGCGCACGTACCGTTCCGGCTTTGAGCCGTTCCACCCACGACGCAGCGAAGCGAGCCAGCCATCGTGCCAGCAACACCGGACCACCGACTGACCGAAGCCGCCTATCAGGGACCTGCATTGCAGGTCGACCGGGACTTCTACGGCCGGATCGGCCAGGACACCGGTCGGCGCACGGTCGTGAACGAACTGACCGTCCCGATTCGCTCGGGCCGCGCGTGGGAAGTCCCCGCGGGTCACGTGTGCCGGATCTCCACGGTGGACGGCCCGCAGGTGGGAGACCTCAATCTGTGGAACCGGCACGATCCTCGCGAGCGCTTCTGGGCCTCACGCACCCGTCAGCTGCAGGCAGCCCATGTCAGCACGTTCGATCGTTTGTGGTCCACACTGCCGTTCCTGCGACCCATGGCCACCATCGTGGGCGACACACTGTCCGATTACGGGGTGGACCGTGAGGGCGGGCGCGTCCACGACACCCTGGGCACACGCTGCGATCCGTACGTTTCACGCATGCTCAACAACGCGGATTTCGACTACCACTGTCACTCGAATCTGACCCGCGCCGTGCTGCCGTTCGGGCTCACCGAGTTCGACGTGCACGACGTGCTCAACGTCTTCCAGTGCACCGGACTCAATGAGCGCGACGAGTACTTCATGAAGACCTGCCCCGCTCGACCCGGCGACTACTTCGAGTTCTTCGCCGAGCAGGATCTTCTGGTGGCCCTGTCCGCGTGCCCCGGCGGCGATCTCTCCGCGCCGATGTTCGGGGAGGACAGCGAGGACCCGGTCGGCAACTGTCATCCCTTGGCGGTCACGGTCTACTCGCTGGATCCGGAACTCACGCGTGGTTGGAGTGAACCCGAGTCACCGCGGTACGGCGGGCGTCACGGACTGGCAGAGAAGCCCTGGGCCTGAACCGCTTGACCGGCGTACGCCGGTCTGGCGCGTCTGGCGCGTCTCGTGCCGCTGACCGCTAGATGCTGCGCACTCGCTGCTGAGACGCCACTGTATTCCGCCCCAGCGGTTCGCCGTACCGAGTCGCACTTACGGCCAGCGCACCTCGACCCTCGAGGTGGCCTCTTCACTGATGCGGGTCAGCGACTGCACGGACGTGGAGTTCTCCCCCAGCAGATTCGGTTTGCCCTTGCCGTGGTAGTCGCTGGAACCGGTCACGATCAGATCATGGTCCGCCGCCATCTGCATGAGGATCGCCCGGGTCTCGTCCGGGTTGTCCCGGTGGGCGACTTCCAGGCCGGCCAACCCGGCGTCGATCATGGCGTTGAAGTCCGCGGTCGTGGGGATCCGGCCCCGTGTGGGAGCCATGGGGTGTGCACACACCGGAACACCGCCGGCGGCGCGCACGAGCTTGATGGCCTCCACCGGGTTCATGGTCGTGTGCCGCACGTAGTACGGCGAACGACCCGACAGGATGTCGGAGAATGCCGCGGAACGGTTGGAGATGATGCCCAGTTCCACGAGTGCGTCCGCAATGTGCGGGCGACCCACGGTCGCGTCCGTCCCCACGTGGCGCAGGACATCGTCCCACGAGATGTCGTAGTCGGCGGAGAGCAGCTCCACCATCCGCTTGGCCCTGGTGAGCCGCCCGGAGCGAGAGGACTCCACCGCATTCCACAAGGGTTCGTAGGTGGGGTCGTGCAGGTAACTGAGCATGTGCACCGACACACCATTGGACGTGGTGCACGTGATTTCCATGCCAGGAACGAAAGCCAGCCCCAGTTCGACGGCGGTGTCGCCGGCCTCTTGCCAGCCCGCGGTGGTGTCGTGATCGGTCAACGCGAAAACGTCCAGACCGGCGGCCTTGGCCGAGCGAGCGACGTCGGCGGGTGTTTCGGTCCCGTCCGACGCGATGGAGTGGATGTGGAGGTCGATGCGCATCACTGGCAACGATACCCGCAGCGTCTCATTTGACCCGCGTGGCACCATGGAAGCAACGATTCCAGCGATACAGCGCACCAAGGAGATGAATACGTACATGAGCGAAAGCTCCCAGCACGTCACCCCGTCCGCAGCGTCCCAGGACAGCGAGGAACAGCCGCTCGAGCAGCGCGTGGACAACCGCTCGCAGCGCCCTGACACGGATGCCTTCCGTGAATTCATGGCGTCCGGGTGGGCCGCTCCCGAAACCACGAACACAGCGCGTTCCGAGGTCGCCGAATACGCCGCCGCGCGCCGCGCCAAGCTGTCTCGCTTGTTCCCCGGCGAGCGTCTGGTGATTCCGGCCGGTGCTCCCAAGGTGCGTTCCAACGACACCGATTACCGTTTCCGGCCGCACTCTGCGTTCGCGCACGTGACCGGCATGGGTGTGGACCACGAGCCGGAAGCTGTTCTGGTCATGGAGCCCACCGAGGACGGTCAGGGCGATAACGGCAGCGGCCACACCGCCACCCTGTACTTCCACCCGATGGCCGGCCGCGACTCGGACGAGTTCTACGCTGACGCCAAGAACGGTGAGTTCTGGGTGGGTCCGCGCCCCACCCTGCAACAGCTCTCCGATGAGTTCGATCTGCCCACCGAGGACCTCTCGGGCCTTGAGGACGCTGTGACGGTCAACGCCGGCAACGCGGCCCTGGGCGGTATGACCATCCGCTTGGTGCGCGACGTGGACCTGAACATGGACGCTCTGGTGGACACCTCCCGACTGAACACCGGTGTGGACCTGGAACAGTCCGATGCCAAGGACGCCAAGCTCACGGAGGCGCTGAGCGAGCTGCGCCTCATCAAGGACGACTACGAGATCGGTCAGCTGCGCCACGCGGTCGACGCCACGATTCGCGGCTTCGAGGACATCGTGGCGGTCCTCCCCCGCGCGATCGGTGGCGAGCGCGGCGAACGCGTGGTCGAGGGCGCGTTCTTCTCCCGTGCCCGGCTGGAAGGCAACGACCTGGGCTACGACACCATTGCGGCGTCGGGAAACAACGCCACGGTGCTGCACTGGATCCGCAACAACGGGTCGGTCAAGCCCGGCGAGATGATCCTGGTGGACGCGGGTGTCGAGGCCGAGTCGCTCTACACGGCGGACCTCACTCGCACTCTGCCGGTCGACGGCAGCTACACGGACATCCAGCGCAAGGTCTATCAGGCCGTGCTCGACGCCGCCGACGCCGCCTTCGAGACCGCCGTGCCCGGCAACAAGTTCCGCGACGTGCACGCGGCCGCCATGAAGGTCCTGGCACAGCGGCTCGAGGAATGGGGACTGCTGCCTGTATCGGCGGATGTGTCCCTGTCCGAGGTCGGCCAGCACCACCGTCGCTGGATGCCACACGGAACGAGCCACCACCTGGGTCTGGACGTGCATGACTGCGCCCAGGCCAAGCGTGAACTCTACCTGGACGCCGTGATCGAACCCGGCATGGTGTTCACGATCGAACCCGGCCTGTACTTCAAGGCCGAGGACCTCTCGATCCCCGAGGAGTACCGGGGCATGGGCGTGCGCATCGAGGACGACGTGTTGATCACCGAGAACGGCAATGAAAACCTTTCCGAGGCCCTCCCGCGTTCCCCCGAGGATGTGGAGACCTGGATCCAGGGGATCTGGAACCGTTCGGCCAACGCATAAGCGGAACTCCTCGGATCTGTCACGCGGTCTGAGGACCCGACATACACGAACCGCGGTGGGTCACTCACGAGGAGTGACCCACCGCGGTTCTTCAGTGGAGGGGTGTTTCGAGGAGTCGACGTTTCCGGCTCCCTCCCCTCGACAACGATCGCCGTGGAGCTAGCTGCGGTCGGAATCTCCGTCCGCGTCCTTGGAACCCCGGGCCCCGGGGTCTCCCTTGTACCACGGGGCACCGGCGGGCGATGACCCCTGCTGTGGCTGGTTCGGATCCTGCGGCTGATGACGGTTCTCCGGCTGGCCGGGGGCCGCTGCATGGTTCGGGCTCTGGCTCTGGCTCTGGCTCTGGGCCGGATGCTGCGGCGCACCCTGGGGTTGCACCGGTGTTTCCGGTTCCAGGCGGATGCCGTACTGCGGACGGCCGTCCGGCAGGTCGGGGAACTTGGCGGAGCGATTGGAATCCGGCTGCTGCTGGGGCTGGCCCTGCACGCGCTGACCGTAGGCGGGTTGTCCCTGCTGACCCTGGGATGCAGGAGCATTCGGACTGCCCTGCTGCTGCGGCGCGCCACCCTGCTGGCCCGGCCCGGCATTCCAGCCCTGCTGACCCTGCTGCGTTCCCGGCTGGTGAGGACCCGGCTGGTGAGGACCCGGCTGACTGCCGTACGGGCCGGAGTATCCCTGCGGAATATTGGGGCCCTGCGGTCCGGGTCGTCCCTGTGCCCCGTTCTGACCCTGCGGTCCCCACTGACCCTGCGGCCCCCACTGGCCGCGCTGACCGTTGGGACCCTGCGGGGGTTGGTTCCAGCTACCCTGCTGCGGACGGGAACCCGGAGCCTGTCGCAAATTGAGTCCACCCAGAACATGTCGGGCTTCTCCCGCGACCTCCGGGGCCGCGATCACTTCGTAGCTTCCGGCCACGATGCGGTTGGTCGAGGTGAAGTCACGCTTACCGCGCTGCATCGCGTAGGTGATGGTGGCCAGGAGCATCCAGAAGGCACCACCCATGATGATGGGCAGCAAGAGCGCTTGGGCCAGATCCATGCCGCCCAACAGCGACATCAACAGACCGAAGAACGCACCGAACACCACGCCGTTGAGCGCACCCTGGAGCGCCACCTTGGGATAGGACAGGCGACCGGTCACCTGCTCGACGGACTTCAGATCGCTGCCGATGATCGAGATCTTGGCAACCTCGAACTGTTGGTCGGCCAGGTGATCCACGGCCTTCTGCGCATCGGCATAGCTCGTGTACCGGCCGATGGCTTCACCGCGCGGGATCTCTGCGGTGGTGGACAGTGTCATGGGGCCCCTGGACGAATAACTCATGCGTCCCATTCTCGCGTAGTTTCCCAGGAGGCCGCAGGGAAACCCCTGGAACATCGCGACTGGTGAACATCCGGGGCCTGTCATCGGAATCTCAGCGGCGCGAATGCTGCTCAGCTGCCCCCGTTCATTAGGCTGGGACAGTGAGCACAAACCTCTCCAAAATTTTCGTGGCCCGATTGATCGGCCTGGACGTCTTCGACCCGCTCGGTGACCGACTGGGGCGATTGCGCGACCTCGTGGTGCTCCTGCGCCCCGGTGGTCGCGGTCAGTCCATGGCCCGCCCCATTGTGGTGGGCCTTGTGGTGGAGGTACTCGGCAAGAAACGCGTGTTCGTACCCATGACGCGAGTGACCAGCATCGACGCCGATCAGATCATCTGCACCGGCCTGGTGAATCTCCGCCGGTTCGAGCAGCGCGGAGCGGAGACGCTGGCTGTGGGCGAGCTCTTCGACCGCACCGTGGTGCTGCTGGACGGTTCCGGCACCGCGACCGTCGAGGACATGGCCATGCAACAGGTGGGTAACCGCGGCGATTGGCAGATCACCCAGCTGTTCGTCCGGCGCTCAAGCAGCGCCGGAGGCCTGATCCGCCGCCGGGGTGAAACGTTGATCGTGGACTGGGAGGACACGGACGATCCGTCCAACGCGGGTCATCAACCGGCTACGCAGTGGATTTCCCAGCACGAAGAGGACCAGGCGGCGGACATCGCGGACGAACTGCGCGGCATGCCCGAGAAGCGCATGCTCGAGATCGCTGCCGAGCTGCAGGACGAACGCCTCGCGGACGTCCTGGAGGAGCTTCCCGAGGAGCACCAGGTTTTCATCCTGACCAACCTCGGGAACGAGCGTGCCGTCACGCTGCTTGAGGAAATGGACCCGGACGACGCCGCCGACCTCCTCAACGAATTGCCACCCGAGGACGCCGAGAAGTTCATCACCATGATGGAACCGGAGGACGCCGAGGACGTGCGCCGTCTGCGGACCTACGAAGAAGGCACCGCCGGTTCGCTCATGACCCCGGTGCCCATCGTGCTGTCACCGGAAGCCACGGTGGCCGAGGCTCTGGCGCACATCCGCCAGGAGGAAATCATCCCGGCCGCGGCCTCGGCGGTGCTCGTGTGCCGTCCGCCCCTGGAAACCCCCACGGGTAAGTACCTGGGCTTCGTGCACACCCAGCGACTCCTGCGCTATCCCCCGCCCGAGGCCATCGGGAACCTGATCGACCGATCCATCGAGCCCGTGTCCGACATGGCCTCCTTGGAAGAGGTTGCTCGCGAACTCGCCTCCTACGACCTCACCATCCTGCCGATCGTCAACGACGCCGATCGACTCGTGGGAGCTGTGACCATTGACGACGTGCTCGACGCGCTGCTGCCCGATGACTGGCGCACCTATGACGACGGCACCCCGATCCGGAAGGTGGGTAAGCGGTATGAGTGAACCCAAACGCAATCTGTCCTCCCAGTACGCCCCGGTCCCACTGGACCAGCCCCGGGAGCACCGCCCCAACTTCTTCCAGCGATTCCGCCCGAACCCGGATTCCTTCGGTCAGCTGACCGAGACGTTCGCCCGGTGGATGGGCACCCCGCAGTTCCTGCTGTGGATGTCCATCTTCGTGTTCGTGTGGCTCGGGTGGAACACCCTGGCACCCGAGAGCATGCAGTTCGACCCGCGCGCGCTCAACTACACCCTGTTAACGTTGATGCTCTCCCTCCAGGCTTCCTACGCCGCCCCGCTGTTGCTGCTGGCCCAGAACCGCCAGGACGACCGCGACCGCGTCGTGGCAGAGGAGGATCGCAAGCGCGGCCAGCAGAACCTGGCGGACACCGAGTACCTGACCCGGGAGATCGCCTCTCTGCGCATCGCGCTACGTGAGGTGGCCACCCGAGACTACGTTCGTTCCGAATTGCGTTCCCTGCTCGAGGAGATTTTGGAGGCCCAGGGCAATAACCAGGGCGAGCAACCGGAGGAGGCCAAGTCGGCCAAGAAGGAACCCGGTCAGGGCAAGAAGAAGAAAAAGAACCAGCCGCCGACCACGGCCATCCCCGTGGTGCCCAACGCTGCGGACGGTAAGGATTCATGACCAACTCCCCCATCGATCCACAATCACTCGATCCCCTGCTGCGCAAGGCTCTCGACAAGGTCATCGACCCGGAGCTTCGCCGGCCCATCACCGAACTGGGCATGGTCCAGTCCGCCCACCTGGATGGCACCACTGCACGGGTCACCATTCTCCTCACGATCTCGGGGTGCCCCATGCGGGGCACGATCGAGACGGACGTGACCGAGGCCCTGAGCGCCGTCGACGGCGTCACGGACGTGTCCGTCGAGGTGGGCGTGATGACCCCGGCCCAGCGCGAGGAACTCCAGGTGAAGCTCGGGCACCGCAAGTCCAACCCGTTCGCCGACCCCCGCAACCTCACGCGCGTTCACGCCGTGACCAGCGGCAAGGGTGGTGTGGGCAAATCGAGCGTGACCGTGAACATAGCCGCCGCGCTGGCTGCGATGGGCCGCACGGTGGGCATTGTGGACGCGGACATCCACGGTTTCTCGGTCCCGGGACTGCTCGGCATCACCCAGCCGCCCACGCGCGTGGGCGATATGATCCTGCCACCCGTGGTGGAGGTCCCCACCGATCTCACCATCCCCTTCGACGACGCCGCTCCGGGCGCCTCCCAGCGCCGGGCCAACCGCGGCGTGATCAAAGTGATTTCGATCGGGATGTTCGTGGACCCTTCCCAGCCCGTTGCGTGGCGCGGACCCATGCTGCACCGTGCGGTGGAGCAGTTCCTCACGGACGTACACTTCGGGGATCTCGATCACTTGCTGCTGGATCTGCCCCCGGGCACCGGTGACATTGCGATCTCGGTGGGTCAGTTGCTGCCGAATTCGGGAGTTCTGGTGGTGTCCACACCGCAGCACGCCGCGGTGACCGTGGCCGAGCGCTCGGGCGCGCTGGCGCAGCAGACCGATCAGAAGGTCACGGGCGTGGTCGAGAACATGTCCGCCATGGTTCTACCGGACGGAACGCGCATGGAAGTGTTCGGCGCGGGCGGCGGGGCGACCATTGCGGCGTCGTTGACCGAACGCCTGGGTTATGACGTGCCATTGCTCGGGGAGATTCCGCTGGACGTGACCGTGCGCGAGGCCGCCGATCGCGGCGAACCCGCAGTGTGGGCGAACCCGGATTCTCCGGCCGCCAAACACCTTTGGACCGTGGCCAAGGCACTGGACGAGCAGGGTCGTAATCTGGCCGGCCGCAGTCTGGGGATCACCCCGCGGGGCTGACGTCCGAGAACAACGAGACAGAGACCCGGGGTCCGGCTGCTGTGCCGGACCCCGGGTCTCTGTCATGACTTTTCGTCCTGAAAACTTACGCGCGAGTGCGGATCACGTGGCTTCCGTGTCGAAGGGGGCACGCTCCCCCGGTTCGAGTCTGCGAACCGTGGGCGCCGCGACCGATGCCGCTTGATAGCCGGGGGTCTGGGGCTCGTCGTCCTCCATGAGGGCCTCGCGCACGATGACGCGGGGGTCGTACTGCCGTGGATCGAGTTTGCGCCAGTCCACGTCCGAGAATTCGGGGCCGAGGGTTTCCCTGAGGTCGTCCTTGGCGCCGGTCGCATAGCGCTTCAAGGACTTGATCAGGTCCTTGAGTTTCTCGGCGTATTCGGGCAGCCGCTCGGGCCCGATGACCACCAGGGCCACCACCAGGATGAGGATGGCTTCTCCGCCAGAAATGCCGAACACTTACTGAACCTACCAACGCCATATGACGCGAACGTGAACGCCGCGTTTACCCAACAATTTCCCGCAGCCCGTCCAGCACCGTGGTGCCGAAACCATCCGGTTCGGAACCCGGCAGCGCGACGCGGCCTCGTTCCTCCGCAGCTACAAGGGTAAGAGTACGCGACAGCGTGGACGGGGATGCGTCAGTCATGACCGTGTACACGACATCGTCTCGGGCCATCACGGCGCGCCACGGTTCCGAACGAACGACCCACAGCTGTGTGCCTTCCACGGCGGATTCATGCAGGCCCTCTGCGCTCACGGGCAGGCCGGTCGCACCGTCCACGGGATTGTCCGGGTTCACGTCACCGCGTTGTTCGATGACCTGGACTCGGTGGTGATCGTTCACCAGGGTGATGGCCACCATGGGTTGTCCGGCCACTTCGCCTTGCACCATGGACTCGACCTGGTAGCCCTCCGATCCCAGGGACGGCAGGGTCCACCCTTCGGCACGCAGGGACTGCGCGTCCGTTTCGGTGGTGGTCTTGATCATGCCGTGACTACCGTTCCAGGCGGCCGCGGCCGGGGGTGCGTCTTCGGCACCGGATCCGTTCAGCTTGTTACCCACCGACCACCCGACGCCTATGAGCAACGCTGCGGTGACGCACAGGGCCACGGTGGTCGCGAACATCACGGTACGGCGCTGGGGGATGCGACGGGTCCGAGTGAGGTTTCGATACAGCGTGCTCAGTGAGGTCTCCCCCTCCCGGACCATCATGGTGGATCGTTGATTTGACGTTGTTATTGTGTGCCGTGAAGCTGACAGGGTTCTGGGTGGTCGCGGGAAAATCTCCCGGCACCCTGGACTCACTTGGGTGACCTACGCACCATGGGCCCGGCGCTCTTCAGCCCGGTCCACCCGTCGAGTCCCGGGTACGCGCGTGGCTCGGGGACCGCGATAAGCTGAACCATCATCACCCGCACGGGCAGGATTGTCGCGGATCGAGACCACAGGGAAGCAGCGAAGGGCACACTAACGTCCATGAGTACGGATAAGACCACTAGCTGGGCCTATTGCGAGGCTTACGCCACGGACGACGAAAGCGCGTACCGTGCCCGCGAGCGCTCCCTCGCCCTCCGACTCGACCCGGTCACCCCCGCGACCGCGGCGCTGCTCACGGTCCTGGCGGCGTCGTCCCGCCCGGCCACCGTGGTCGAGGTAGGAACGGGTGCCGGTGTCTCCGGCCTGTCGCTGTTGCGCGGTATGCCGTCAAATTCCGTGCTGACCACGATCGACACGGACATCCGTGCCTTGCGTGCCGCGCGTGATACCTTCCGCGAGGCCGGTTTCGAAACCAAACGGACCCGCACCATTTCCGGTGCGGCCTCGCTGGTGCTCCCGCGATTGACCGAGAACTCCTACGACATGGTGTTCCTGGACGCGGACCTCGCCAACACCGCCGAGTACGTGATCGAGGGTGCACGGCTGCTGCGCCGCGGCGGCATGTTGATCGTCAACGATGCTCTGCACCAAGACCGGGTGTCGCAACCGGCCCACCGCGACGAGGACACTGTGATCATGCGCGACGTGGTACGTACCCTGCGCGGCGAGGACCGTCTGGCGAGCACCCTGCTTCCCACCGGTACCGGCGTGCTGCTGGCCGTGCGCCGCTGATCGTCGGTCCCGGGCCTAACCCCTCAACGGGCCGGCATCTGCACCGCGCCACCGTTGAAACGGGCTTCGGCTGGACTCAGTTGACCCGCAGCGAACACCACATACCTCGAGGGTCCACACACGATGCGTGTGTGGACCCTCGAGGTATGTGGTGCGGTGTTGAACCGTCCGTTACTCGGTCACCTTGGCGAGGCACTCGCGAAGCTCCGTGGCTTCGTTGGCCTTCAGCTCCACCACCAGGCGCCCGCCACCTTCCAGGGGGACTCGCATGATGAGGCTGCGCCCCTCCTTGGTGACTTCCATCGGTCCGTCACCGGTTCTAGGCTTCATGGCCGCCATATATGAACTCCTCTTCGTGTGTACCTACGGATTCCATCTTATCGAACACTGACCGGCCGCCGTGACCAGCCCCACCTTCGGAGCCGCCGACCAGGGCCGTTACGGCGGGAAATCGCCGCCGCCGGGCAGCTGTTTCCAGTGCCACAGCCACCCCACCCACACGAACTGCAGGATGGCTCCGGTAATGATGAGCAGCGTTCGATACGCCTTGGAATCGGACACATGGACCAGCGGCCCGGCCAGCAGGGCCCACGGGAGCAACAGTCGGAACGTGGAGGACTGCGGATGAAGGACCAAAAGGAGGTATCCGCCGTACGCCGCGATCCACACCCGGGCGAAGAACGGCAGGGCCTCCTTCACCACGCGGGATCGCAGCATCAGAACTACCGCGGCGACCAGCACTACGGGGGCCAGAACCCCGGCGACCGGACCGAAGAGATTCACACCCCGGTCCACCCACGGCAGGATCGGGATCACCCGGTCGTCACCGCGCCAAGCCGTTTCCGTGTCGGTGTACGCGGTGAGCTCCCCCGTGACGGCCCACGCGATGGCGGGCCAGCTCAGGGCCGCGGCGCACGCGATGAGGGTCACCACGAGCCAGCGGTCCGCGCATCGGTACCACTTCCGTTCACGACGCCGCACACTCACCACGCTGCGCCACAGCCACCACACGCCCAGGGCTGCGGCGAAGGCCACTCCCGTGGGCCGGGTGAGTGCCATGAGTACGGTGAACACTCCGGCCGGTAGGGCCTTGTCTCGCAGCACCGACAGGATGGCCAGGCTCAAGAACAGCAGGTGCAACGCCTCCGAGTACGGCGTCTGAAGCACCGGCGCCACGGGGTTGAAGGCGAAGACTCCTACCGCCCACAGCGGCGCCTTGCCCACGTTGTTGGCCCAGCGCGATTCGCGGAGAGCCGGAACGCCGTCGAAAATTTTGTAGAGCACCAGGGCCGCCCCGAAGCCCGCGAGCAGCGAGATCGTGGCGGCCGTGAGTGCCCACCCGGTTCCCGTGACGGCATCGATGCCGCGGGCCAGGAAGGGCTGCACTGGATAAAAGGCCCACTGATTCTGCTCAGCGTGACCGAAGACATCGCGGGGAATCTGGGCAGGGTATCCCTCCGAGAAGATCCGGCGGTACCAGTCCGAATCCCAGATGTCCACGAACTGCAGATAGCCCATGGCACCCTGGCCCCAGGGCCCGGGCCCCTGCTGACGCCCCACGACCGTGAAGACGATCCAGCCCCACACCCTGGACAGTCCATAGACGAGTACCACCGCGAGCCACCATGGTGTGATCTCCCAGGCGCGTTGCAGCGAAGTTCCTATCCGAGATCGTTGCGCTGTGGCCACGGACGTAGTGCTCATGCGCCGGAACCGTTGGACGCCGCATGCGCCTCGATCAAGATGTTCACCGCCTGCTCCACGCTGTCCGTGACGTGGAAAAGTTCCAGATCATCGGGAGCGATCTTGAGGTCCCGGGTCACGATCTGCTCCAACCAGGCAACCAACGGCGACCAGAATGCCGTGCCCATGAGGATCACCGGGAAACGCGTGACCTTGCCCGTTTGCACCAGAGTGAGCGCTTCGAAGAGCTCGTCCATGGTGCCGAAACCACCCGGGAGCACCACGAACCCCTGCGTGTACTTCACGAACATGGTCTTCCGGGCGAAGAAATAGCGGAAGTTGATGCCCAGATCGACCCAGTCATTGAGCCGCTGCTCGTGGGGCAGCTCGATCCCGAGCCCGACCGATTGAGCGCCCACGTCCACCGCACCACGGTTGGCCGCCTCCATGACTCCCGGGCCTCCGCCGGTCACGACCGCGTAACCGGCGCGCCCGAGGGCCTGGCCGATCTCACGAGCAGTTCGGTATTCCGGGTGCTCCTGCGGTGTGCGTGCCGAACCGAAGACGGAGACCGCGGGACCCAGTGTTGCCAGGGCGTCGAACCCCTCCACGAACTCCGCTTGGATGCGCAGCACCCGCCACGGATCAGTACGCGTGAAATCGCCCGGAACTTCCGGGCGCTGATCCAAGAACCGCTGATCAGAGGTGCGTCGTGCCATTTCCGAACGGCGCAGCACCACGGGACCTTTGAACCGCTCGGGTGGAACCTGATCTGGACTGGAGTCAGAGGGAATGGTCATGGCTCCAGGCTACGGGGTGCCTGGGACACGCACAGGCGTGCACCGCGCCATCAAAATGAAACCGAACTTTAACATTCGGTCTTGTGTTGTAGACCACATTTGGTCAATCCGTGCACTACTTTTACTTGCATGTCACACTCAACCGCCTCCACCGACACCGATCCAGGCGCCGGGGCCGGAACGCGCACCGGAGAGCCCCTGGTCCGACTGTCACACGTGGACAAGCACTTCGGAGACCTTCACGTACTCAAAGACATCAACCTGGAAGTCTCCGCCGGCGAGGTGGTCATCGTCATCGGTCCCTCCGGTTCCGGGAAGTCCACCCTGTGCCGGGCCATCAACCGTTTGGAAGCCATTGACAGCGGTGAGATCACCGTGGATGGCAAAGTTCTACCCAAGGAAGGCCGCGCGCTCGCGAAACTCCGCGCTGACGTGGGCATGGTCTTCCAGTCCTTCAACCTGTTCGCACACAAGTCCGTGTTGCAGAACGTCACCCTTGGCCCCATGCGCGTGCGCGGAGCTAGCAAGAAAAAGGCCGAAGAACGGGCCATGGAACTGCTCAACCGGGTGGGAGTGGGAAATCAGGCGAACAAGCTGCCCGCCCAGCTCTCCGGTGGTCAGCAACAGCGTGTGGCCATTGCCCGGGCGCTGGCCATGGACCCCAAGGTCATGCTGTTCGATGAACCAACCTCAGCCCTGGACCCCGAGATGATCAACGAGGTCCTGGACACCATGGTTTCTCTGGCCAAGGCCGGCATGACCATGGTCGTGGTCACCCACGAGATGGGCTTCGCCCGCCGTGCGGCGGACCGCGTGGTGTTCATGGCGGACGGCGCAATCGTCGAAGAAAACACCCCGGAAGAGTTTTTCACCAATCCGCGCAGTGACCGTGCCAAGGACTTCCTCGGCAAGGTTCTGGGTCACTGATGCCTCAGCACCACTGATCACAGCGCACCTCACACTCTATTTAAGGAGCACCCCGTGAAGTACGGAAAATCAATGACCCTTGCGGCCCTGGCCGCAACCACAGCCCTGACCCTGACCGCGTGCGGTGGCAATGACGACGGCGGCGGTGGGGAATCATCTGGCGGCGACGGCGAGTCGGTCCGCATCGGCATCAAGTACGACCAGCCCGGCCTGGGTTTCAAGGACGGCGAGGAATACACCGGTTTCGACGTGGACGTAGCCAAGTACGTCGCCAAGGAACTGGGCTACTCCGAGGACCAGATCGAATGGGTTGAATCG
Source organism: Kocuria sp. CPCC 205235 (assembly GCF_040980905.1). NCBI lineage: Bacteria > Bacillati > Actinomycetota > Actinomycetes > Micrococcales > Micrococcaceae > Kocuria > Kocuria sp. CPCC 205235. Next base: position 129,621 of record NZ_JAVKPR010000004.1, on the reverse strand, counting down.
CCGTCGGCCAATCGCGAGAACATGCTCTCCAACGACCAGGTCGACATGATTTTCGCGACCTATTCCATCACCGACAAGCGCAAGGAATCCGTGGCGTTCGCGGGGCCGTACTTCGTGGCCGGTCAGGACCTTTTGGTCAGCCAGGACAACACGGACATCAAGGGCCCCGAGGACCTCGAGGGTAAGAACCTCTGCTCGGTCACCGGCTCGACCTCCGCGCAGAAGATCAAGGACCAGTACGCCGGCACCGTGAACCTCGTGGAACAGGGTGGCTACGCGGACTGCGTGACCATTCTGGGCTCCGGGGGCGTGGACGCCGTCACCACCGATGACATCATCCTGGCAGGCCTGGCCGCCACGGACGCCAACTCCGGCAAGTTCAAGGTGGTGGGCAACCCGTTCACGGAAGAGAAGTACGGCGTGGGCCTGCCCAAGGACTCGGACAAGTGCCAGGCCATCAATGATGCGATCACCAAGATGGTTGAGGACGGCGCGTGGGAAGAAGCCGTCACCAAGAACACCGAGGGCGCTGACTACAAGTACAACGAGGATTTGAACCCGCCCACTCCCGATGCTTGCGCCTGATCGATTGACTGACCCGCACCCGGTGGGGATCCCAACAGATTCCTACGGAACCCCACCGGGTACAACGGGAGGAAAACGTGTCCGAATACCTCAGTGACTACGCTTCACTGTTATCCCAGTACGACGTGCTGGGTGCTTTTTGGGTCAATATCCAACTGACCTTCTGGGCCGCGATCGGCTCCATGGTGCTCGGCAGTGTCCTGGCGCTCATGCGCATCAGCCCGGCGGCCTCCATGCGTGCCGTGGGCGCCGCGTACGTGACCCTGATCCGCAATACTCCGCTGACCATCATCCTGGTGTTCCTGGTTCTGGGCGTGTGGTCGCAACTGACCATCAGTTTCACCGACGACTTCAACCAGAACTTCTTCATCTACGCCGTGATCGGCCTGAGCATCTATCACGCGGCGTTCGTGTGCGAGGCCATTCGATCCGGGGTCAACACCGTTCCCGCGGGGCAGGCGGAAGCGGCTCGGGCGATCGGCCTGAGCTTCCTACCGGCGGCCCGGTTGATCATCTTCCCGCAGGCTCTGCGCGGGGCCATCACACCGCTGGGTAACACCCTGATCGCGCTGACCAAGAACACCACGGTGGCCGCGGCGGCGTCCGTCACGGAGATTTCCGCGCTCATGAAAACCATGATCGAGTTCCGCCCGGACGTGATCATTGCGGTGTTCCTCACCGTGGCGTTGGGATTCGTGATCATCGTGATACCCGTGGGTCTGTTGACCACGTGGCTGTCGCAGAAATTGGCGGTGAAGCGATGAGCACGTCCGTACTCTTCGATGTTCAAGGTCCACGGGCCAAGCGCGTCACCATGATCCTCAATGTGGTGGCCGTGCTCGTGGTCGCAGTCCTGGTGTGGCTGGTGGTTCAGAAACTGGGAGAACAGGGTCAGCTGGATGCGGAGAAGTGGACTGCGTTGTTCACCGAACGCACCTGGAGCAACTTTTTCATTCCCGGCCTGCTCGACACCCTCAGGGCTGCGACCCTGGCCGTCGTGGGATCCGTCATTTTCGGTTTGATCTTCGGCCTGGGACGCCTCTCCAGTGTGTGGATCCTGCGTGCGGTGTCCACCGTGGTGGTTGAGTTCTTCCGCGCGGTACCCGTGCTGGTCATGATGATTTTCTTCTACCTGGGGCTGGCACGCACCGGGCTGATTCAGCCGTCGAACACACCGTTCTGGGCCGTGGTCATCGCGTTGATCCTCTACAACGGCTCGGTCATCGCGGAGCTCGTGCGCTCGGGTGTCTACCAATTGCCCAAGGGCCAGCGGGAAGCCGGTTTGGCCGTGGGACTCACACCATCCCAAGCGCTGCGAAGCATCCTGCTGCCCCAGGCACTCACGGCCATGTTGCCCTCGCTCGTCTCTCAGTTCGTGGTGATCCTCAAGGACACCGCCCTGGGTTACATCATCACCTACCCCGAGCTGCTCGCTTCCGCGCGCCGACTGGGTTCCGGTGACGGCAACATTCTGCAAACTCTGCTGCTGGCCGCAGTGGTGTTCATGATCATCAACTCGGCTCTGACGTTCCTCGCGGGGAGGCTCTCACGCTTGCTCAGCTACCGCACCTCCGGCAAGACCCGGCCCCTCCACGAGGCCGCGGCGGGTGACGAGACCGGCTGAGCCGGCCGAGCGTCGTCGTCGTCGAATCAAATGAGAACACCAGGAAATCAACGCAGCGAAAGGGCCTCGGAAGCCGAGAGCTTCCGAGGCCCTTTCGTCACTCATGCGGAAAAGTGACTAGGCCAGCCACTCCGCGAGCGCCCGGTAGCACTCGCGCACTGCGTCGTCGAAGACGTGCTCGTCATCCGTGTGAGCCAGCAGCGCGTCCCCGGGACCGAAATTCACGGCCGGCACCCCCGCCTCCGAGAACCGAGCAACATCCGTCCAGCCGTACTTGGGCATCGGTTCCTGACCCACGGCCGCGACGAACTGCGCCGCGGCGGGCCGATCGAGCCCGGGCCGGGCGGCCGGAGACAGATCCTGGAAGTCCAGCTCATAACCCTTGAAAACTTCGCGCACGTGGTCCTGCGCCTGCTGCAGAGTCTTGTCCGGGGCAAAACGGAAGTTGATGTCGACCCACGCGCTGTCCGGGATCACGTTGCCGGCCACTCCCCCGCCGATCCGGATCGCGTTGAGGCCCTCGCGGTAGTCCAAACCTTCCACGGTGATGGTTCGGGGCTCGTAGGCGGCCAACCGCGCAAGGACGTCGGCCTGCTTGTGGATCGCATTCTCTCCGATCCACGCGCGGCCCGAGTGCGCGGCCTTGCCGGCCGTGGTGATGCGGAAACGCATGGTGCCGTTGCAGCCGCCCTCCACCGTGCCATTTGTCGGTTCGAGCAGCACCGCGAAATCGGCCTCCAGTAACTCGGGACTGTTGCGCATGAGTCGGCCCAGTCCGCTGGCGTCGCTGGCGACTTCTTCATGGTCGTAAAAGACAAAGGTGATGTCCCGGTTGGGGTCGGTCAACGCGTTCGCGAGCGCGAGCTGGACCGCCACCCCGCCCTTCATGTCGGTGGTGCCTCGTCCGTAGATCACGTCTCGCTCGGATTCCCGACGCCGCACAGACGGCACCGTGCCCAGCGAGCCTTCCACGGTGGGCAGGGGCACGGTGTCCAGGTGGCCGGCCAGGACCACGCGCTCGTCACGGCCGAGATTGGTCCGGGCCACGATGGAGTCCCCGTCGCGGTGCACCTCGAGGTGCGGCAGCTGACGCAGGGCGGTTTCCACGGCGTCCGCGAGGGGGCCCTCATGATCGGACACCGATTCCACGTCCACGAGTGCCGCGGTGAGATCGGCCGGGTCCATAGTGAGGTCGAGTTCGATGGGTGTGGTGGTGGAGTCCATGCGAGCCAGCCTAGTCACCTTCGCGTCACACCGTGGCGGACATCCTAGGATGGTGTTCATGACTTCAACGAGCGAGAGCACCGAAACTTCCCGCACCGCATCCGGCGTAGGCCTGGCCACCGTGGTCGATTCCGGTCCCAAGGCCGGCACCGTCCTGGATGTCTTCTACCCGGCTCCCGCGCTGAGCCCCAACGCTGACACGTCCTTCGAGGCCGACCTGCGCGTGGCCGCGACCACCGATCCCGATCGCAACGTACGTTCCGAGATCGTCACCACCGTGATCGATCTCGACGCCGCCCCCGCCGACGCCGCGGACGCCTACCTTCGTTTGCACGTCCTGTCCCACCGCTTGGCCAAGCCCAACACCATCAACATGGACGGCGTGTTCGGCCAGTTGGCCAACGTGGCCTGGACCAGCCGCGGCCCCGTGCTCGCCGAGGAACTGACCACCGCGCTCGTGCGACTGCGCGCCGGTGGGCACGTGACCGTGTTCGGTGTGGACAAGTTCCCCCGCATGGTGGACTACGTGGTTCCCACCGGTGTGCGCATCGGTGACGCGGACCGTGTGCGCCTGGGTGCCTACCTGGGCGAGGGCACCACCGTAATGCACGAGGGCTTCGTGAACTTCAACGCGGGCACCCTGGGATCCGCAATGGTCGAGGGCCGCATTTCCGCAGGTGTCGTGGTCAACGACCACACCGACATCGGCGGCGGCGCCTCCATCATGGGCACCCTGTCCGGTGGCGGCAAGCAGCGCATCACCCTGGGCCAGCGCTGCCTCCTGGGTGCGAATGCGGGTGTGGGCATCTCCCTCGGCGATGACTGCGTGGTCGAAGCCGGCCTGTACGTCACCGCCGGTACCCGCGTAACCCTGCTGGAAGCCCGCGCCGATTCCCGCGTGGTCAAGGCCTCCGAGCTGTCCGGGATCTCCAACCTGCTCTTCCGCCGTAATTCGACCAACGGCGCGGTCGAGGCGCTGCCGCGCGAAGGTGGAGCCATTGAGCTCAACCCCGCCCTGCACGCCAACTAGGAACACCCACTGAAGCCGGTGAGCCCGCGGCACCTCCGAGCGAGGTGCCGCGGGCTCGGCGATACACTCGACTCTTCAGCTGCCTACTCCGGGGAATCATGTCTTCCACTTCGTCCGGTCGTCGCCGCCATGCCGCGCTTCACCTGATCCTGATCATCGTGCTGATCTGCGCCTTGATCGCGGCCGCCCTGTACGTGGGGTTCAACCTGATCGCCGGTAAACCCGCGGTCGGCGATCCCCGGTGCACGGTGGTCGCTGCGGACGGCACCAAACACACGTTCACCCCGGAACAAACCCTCAATGCCTCGATCGTCTCCGCCGAGGCGCTCGCGCGGGACCTGGACGACCGGGCCTCCGTGATTGCACTGGCCACCGCACAGCAAGAGTCGGAACTGGTCAACATCGACTACGGCGACCGCGATTCCGTGGGACTTTTCCAGCAGCGGCCCTCCCAGGGTTGGGGGACCGTCGAAGAAATCATGGATCCCCATTACTCCACGGTGGCCTTCTACAACCACCTGGTGCACGTGGACTACCACTCGATGTCCGTGACGCAGGCGGCCCAGGCCGTGCAGCAATCCGGTGTGCCGGACGGTTACGCCAAACACGAGGGCAGCGCCACCGCCCTCACGGACGCCTTCCACGGGACACAGCCCGCGCTGCTCAACTGCGTGCTGGACCCGGTGGAGAAGTCCCCCTCGACCTCGAATGGTGCCGCTTCCGCAGAGCAGCGCGCGGATTCGACGACCGTCGGATTGCAACGGGACTACGGCGACACGTTGGGTGAGGTGCGCGCAGAGGGTGAGAGCGCCGTCGTCGAACCCGAGAATTCCGAGGCCGGCTGGGCCGCCGCCCACTGGGCCGTGGCCAATGCCGAACGCTTGGGCATCACGCGCGTGAGTTACGAGGGGCAGACCTGGGACCGTGAGCACCAGACCTCCACGCGCTTCTCCCCGGTGCCCGGGTGGGAGTCCGCGGCTGAGTTGACCGACGAGGGCCAAGCTGCGCCGCCGTCCACACAAGTGGTGATCAGTACTGCAACAAGCCAGGATCCAGCCTGAACTGATTAAGCTGGTGCCCATGAAGATTCTCGTGACCGGGGGAACCGGCTATATCGGCTCGCACACTGTTCTGGCACTGCTTGAGGCAGGCCACGACGTGGTGGTGTTGGACAATCTCTCCAACTCGTCCAAGACGTCCCTGGAACGGGTCCAGGAACTGGCCGGCCGCGAGATCACCGCGTTCGAAGAGGTCGACTTACTGGACCGCGCCGGGCTCGACCGCGTGTTCGCTCGTCATCGCCCCCAGGCCGTCATCCACTTTGCGGGCCTCAAGGCCGTGGGCGAATCCAACGAGAAGCCGTTGTGGTACTACACGAACAATGTGTCCGGCACCGTGAACCTGCTGTGGGCCATGGATGAGAACGATTGCCGCTCCATCGTGTTCTCGTCCTCGGCCACCGTGTACGGCGCGCCCGAGACCATGCCGCTCACCGAGAAGCAGAACATGGACGCGCAGAACCCGTACGGGCGCACCAAGGAGCACATCGAGGACATGCTCGCGGACCTCGCCGCGTCCGACGACCGCTGGGCCGTGGCGCTGCTGCGCTACTTCAACCCGGTGGGTGCGCACGAATCCGGCCGGATCGGCGAGGATCCCTCGGGTATTCCCAACAACCTGATGCCGTTCGTGGCGCAGGTTGCCGTGGGCCGCCGCGAGAAGCTCATGGTCTTCGGCGATGACTACCCCACTCCGGACGGCACCGGCGTGCGCGATTACATCCACGTGGTGGACCTCGCGGACGGTCACCTCAAGGCGCTGGACCGCATTAGCCAGGACCCCGGAGTGCACGTCTGGAACCTGGGCACCGGCCGCGGTTACTCCGTGCTCGAGGTCCGCGACGCATTCCAGAAGGCATCGGGGCGCGACATCGCCTACGAGATCGCACCCCGCCGCGCCGGTGACGCCGCCGTGTCCTACGCCGACCCCTCCTCCGCTCTGGCCGAACTGGGCTGGTCCGCGGACCGCGACATGGACACCATGTGCCGCGATCACTGGAACTGGCAGAAGAACAACCCCAACGGTTACGACGGCTGACCCTTCCCGAATGCTCGCCCCGCCCCGGGCGTACCCTGGGGCCATGAGACCGCTCAGGTACTCCGTCAACGTCACGTTGGACGGCTGCGTAGATCATATGGCGGCCGTTCCTGACGAAGAACTTCACCGCCGTGCGGCGGAGACCCTTGCACGAGCGGACGCCCTCATTTTCGGCAGGGTGACCTATCAGATGATGGAAGAAGCATGGCGCCGCGACCCGGTCACGGGTACGTGGGGCGAGTGGATCGTGCCGTGGATGGAGCCGTTCGCGAAGACCATCGACTCGGCCAAGAAGTACGTGGTCTCAAGCACTCTGGACAGCCTCGACTGGAACTCCGAATTCCTGCGGGGTGATCCGGGCGAAGCCGTCCGCGCTCTCAAGGAGGAACCCGGCGAAGGGCTGTTCGTCGGTGGCGTGACATTACCGCTGGCGCTGGCTGATCTGGGATTGATCGACGAATACGAGTTGGTCGTCCACCCACGGGTGATCGGCCACGGCCCCACGCTGTTCGCAGGGTTGTCCAAACCCCTGGACCTCCGACTCGTTGACCGCGTCGAGTACAAGTCCGGCGCTGTCGCGATGCGCTACGAACCTTGTTAGTTTCTATTCGTACGCATAGGGCTATCAGGGAGAACAAACTTGTCTTTGGACAAACGCCAGGAGCTACAGGCTGAACTCGATGCGGTCAATGCCGAAATCCAGGAGCATCCGTTGAGTTCCGAGCGCGCCAAGGCCGCGAACGACCTCATGGACCGGCACGACGGCGACGACGAAGCCGCCATCGATCGCGATCTCGCCGCTCACGACCTCCCCTCTCGCAAGGAACTGGCAAAGATGGTCAGCCTGCGGATGTTCAGCTGGAGCCGCCTGCATCGTAAACAGGTGAAACTTGAGAAGAAGCTCGCTGATCTGAACGATTAGTCTCGTCGCGCTGCTCGCCGTGTCCCCTGGAATGCATGCCGCACTGTGCGCCGCTGGAACCCTCACGGACACCTCCTGCGCCCCAAGAACCCTTCTCCGCCCCTCCAAGGGTTCCAACGACACCTCAGGTGCGGCGCACGGCCCTAACGTCCCCTCACAAGCACACCGCCCCATGCGCCGCTGGAACCCTCACGGACACCTCCTGCGCCCCAAGAACCCTTCTCCGCCCCTCCAAGGGTTCCAACGACACCTCAGGTGCGGCGCACGGCCCTAACGTCCCCTCACACGCAGGCCGCAGCGCACCGCCGCACAGCAGAACACCCCGCCTCCGACCTGAGTCGGTGACGGGGTGTTCTACTGAAGCGTGGCGCTTAGTTGGAGGTCGGGTAGTGGCGCTCGCCCTCGCCCACGTAGAGCTGGCGCGGGCGGCCGATCTTGGTCTCCGGATCCTCGATCATCTCGCGCCACTGGGCGATCCAGCCCGGCAGGCGGCCGATGGCGAAGAGCACGGTGAACATCTTCTCGGGGAAGCCCATGGCCTTGTAGATCAGGCCGGTGTAGAAGTCGACGTTCGGGTACAGCTTGCGCTCCACGAAGTAGTCGTCCGCAAGGGCCTTCTCTTCCATGCTCATGGCAAGGTCAAGCATCTCGTTGTTGCCACCCAGCTTGGCCAGGACGTCGTGGGCGTAGCCCTTGATGATCTTGGCGCGCGGGTCGTAGTTCTTGTACACGCGGTGTCCGAAGCCCATGAGGCGGACGCCGTCTTCCTTGTTCTTGACCTTCTCCATGAACTCGTCTGCGGACAGGCCGCGGTTCTGGATCTGGTCAAGCATGTGCAGCACCGACTCGTTGGCGCCGCCGTGCAGCGGGCCGTAGAGGGCGTTGATGCCCGCGGAGACGGAAGCGAACATGTTGGCGTGCGAGGAGCCCACCAGGCGCACGGTGGAGGTGGAGCAGTTCTGCTCGTGGTCCGCGTGCAACATGAGCAGAATGTCCAGGGTCTTGGCGACCACCGGGTCCACCTCGTAGTCCTCGGCGGGCACGCCGAAGCACATGCGCAGGAAGTTCTCCGCGTAGTTGAGCTTGTTCTGGGGGTAGAGCTGCGGCTCACCCATGGACTTCTTGAACGCGTATGCGGCCAGGGTGGGGACCTTGGCGAGCAAGCGGATGGTGGAGATCTCCACCTGTTCCTTGTCGAACGGATCCAGGGAGTCCGAGTAGAACGTGGACAGCGCGGACACGGCCGAGGACAGCACGGGCATGGGGTGCGCGGAACGCGGGAAACCGTTGAAGAACATCTTGATGTCTTCGTGGACCATGGTGTGTGTGGTGATGCGGTGCTCGAAGTCCTCGTACTCTTCGCGCGTGGGCAGCTCACCGTAGATCAGGAGGTAGGCGGTCTCCACAAAGTTGGAGTGCTCCGCCAGTTCCTCGATCGGGTAACCGCGGTAACGAAGAATCCCGTTGTTGCCGTCGATGTAGGTGACCTGGGACCTGGTGTTGGCCGTATTCATGAAGCCCGGGTCGTAGGTCACGTTGCCGGTTTCCTTGAGCAACGAACCCAGACCGTAGCCCTGGTTGCCTTCGGTGACTTCCAGGACGGGCAGCTCCAATGCCTTGCCGTCCTGATAGTTCAGTTCAACCTTCTGGGCGTTCTTCTTGGCCTCTGCCATGGTGTTGTCCTCCACGGTTTGCTTGGGTGCCCCGCGAGCTGTTCGCGGTCCCGTTCACGGCAACAACTTCGTTTCCGTGACTGTCACGCACATAATGGGGCACAGTTTGATCATCATCTAACCTACCCCGTGGTGTGGCGTAGGTTCCACTCATTCGACATGCGATGAGTGTGGTTACACGGCCTCGCGCAGTCGTGCTACAGCGGCATCGATCCGCTCGTCACTGGCGGTCATGGACAGTCGCACGTAGCCGTTTCCGGCGTCCCCGTAGAACGTTCCGGGGCCCACCACGATGCCCAGTTCGGCAAAGCGACCCACAGTGTCCCAGGTGTCCTCCCCCGCGGTTCCCCACAGGTACAGACCGGCCTCGGAATGGTCGATGCGCAGCCCGAAAGCCTCCACGGCGGGCAACAACTTGGCGCGACGGTCACGGTAGAGCGCCTTCTGGGACGCCACGTGGGCGTCGTCGGCGAGAGCCACTCGCATGGCCTCCTGCACGGGATACGGCACGATCATGCCCGCGTGCTTGCGCGAATTGATCAGCGACGGCATCAGTTCGGGGTCACCGGCCAAGAACGCTGCACGGTAGCCCGCGAGGTTCGACTGCTTGGACAGCGAGTACGCGCTCAGCACGAGCGACAGGTCTCCCCCGGTCACGCGCTCGTCCAGCACGGACGGTACGGGTTCGCCGCCTTCGGCCACGTCCCAATCGCCCCAGCCCAGTTCGGCGTAGCACTCGTCCGAAACGACCAAGGCACCCTGCGCACGCGCCTGGTCCACGATCTTCTTCAGGCTCGCAGCGTCACGCACGATTCCGGTGGGGTTACCCGGCGAATTGACCCACACCATGCGCACACGAGAGCGAATCTCCGGCTCCAGGTCGTCCAGGTCATCGGCGGCCACGGCCTCGGCGCCGGCCAGCTGCGCCCCGATGTCATAGGTGGGGTACGCGACGGTCGGACGCGCGACGACGTCGCCCGGGCCCAGTCCCAGCAACAGCGGCAGCCACGCGACCAATTCCTTGGAACCCACGGTGGGCATCACGGCGGCCGGGTCCAGATGGGCGACGCCGCGGCGTCGGGAGTACCAGTCCACGATCGCCTCGCGCAGCGCGGGCGTTCCGTGCGTAGTGGGATAGCCGGGCGCGTCCGAGGCGGCCGCGAGCGCATCCTGGACCACGAGCGGCGTGGGATCCACGGGCGTGCCGATGGACAGGTCCACGGTGCCGCCCGGGTGCTCAGCCGCGCGCTGGCGATAGGGCGCGAGCGAGTTCCACGGGTAATCCGGCAGATCCAGACCGAAGGCGCGCTGCTGCGTCACGGTCAGTCCTGGTTCTGCGGGGGCAGCACGGCGATGATCGGGTGATCCTTACCGGTGTTGCCCAGCTTGGCGGCACCGCCCGGGGAACCCAGGTCATCGAAGAACTCCACGTTGGCCTTGTAGTACTCGGCCCATTCCTCCGGGGTGTCGTCCTCGTAGTAGATGGCTTCCACGGGGCACACCGGTTCGCACGCGCCGCAGTCCACGCACTCGTCCGGGTGGATGTACAGGGAGCGTTCTCCCTCGTAGATGCAGTCCACGGGACATTCTTCGACGCATGCCTTGTCCTTGACGTCCACACAAGGCTGAGCGATCACGTATGTCACGGTAAACGTACCTTTCCTGGTTCGAGGGGATCAGCCAACAGTCTAACCGCGTGGTCAGTCACGTGCTTGTCGGCGGAGTCTGACGATGTAGCGGCCCGTAACAATCACGGCCGCCATGACTGCCACGAAAATCACGGCGAACCATCCGTAACCCACCATGCCGATGGGCGCTTCCCACGAGGTGACCACCAGGGCTGAGCCGTTCTTGAGATAGGCGAACCCCCACGAGAGCACGTAGGTCAGCAGGCCGGGGACCGCAGCGGCCCACACCCGACGGGTCGCGGTACCGCACCACACGCTCGCGAACCACACGAGGGCTCCGGAGAACAACAGTCCCCACGGTAGCCACAAGGATTCGTTGACGTACCAGATGTTCGCGTGCATCACGGTGGCCACGGAGCCGATCAGCAGGCCGGTGATCACGGTGGTCAGCACGGCGGACAGGGTGGTCGGGCGCGCCGACGCCGCCCCGGTCGCGGTGGTCTCGTCCGTCTCCCCCGTTTCGTCGGCCGGGTTCGCAACCGCGGGATCCGCCGCGGCAGGCTTAGTGCCGTCTGCGGAGAGTCGAGTAGCGGAGTCGTATCCAGTGGAGATCTGGTCGCCGCGGTTCCCGTTCCCTGCGCTGTTCTGCCACGGGGCGGGATTCACGGGAGTCCGTTCGGCACGGCTCATGAGCGGTCTCCGCTGTCTAGGTCTCCGCTGTTCAGGTCCCCACTGAGCAAGCGATAGTGCTCGGTGGCCGTCAACCTCTGCGGAACGCCGTTGGACAGCTCGAACGTCTCGGATGCGTCTTCCGGTAGAACGATTTGAGTGGCGTGGGCCGCCATGGCCGCGCGTTTGGCGTCGAGGTCCCCGGAGATCACGGCCTGTTGCCGCTGGTCCTCGGGATCCACGTCGCCCTCGGTGCCCCAGACGAGTGGGACGTCCCAGGCTTCCGCGCCGTCGGCCGGTCTCTTGGCCTTGTCGATGCCGAGCATCGTGACGTGATGGGTGCGCACGTGGTCCGGGTGGCCGTAACCGCCGTCGTCGCAGTAGGTGACCACCACGTGCGGACGGACTTCTCGAATCGCCGCGGCCACGTGGGCGGCGGCTTCGTCCTCGGTGGCCGACGTGAGGGCTGCCGACGAGACGTCCTCAGCGGGCTGTGCCCTACCGTTGTCGCCCCAGCTCATCCCGGAATCCAGGTAACGGCCCAACCCGTTGGCGAAACCTACGGACTCATCAAAGGCGGGGGTCTCCCCCGCGAAAAAGCGATCGGAGAGACCGAGTGCCGCGGCGGCGTCGTCGAGCTCGCCCACGCGATACAGGCCCAGGGCCGTGCCGTCGGTGTCGGGGCAGCCGGGCTGGCCGACCTCGAGGTGGCCCAATGGCGCGGGAATGACCTCGCCGCGTTCACCGCGCGTCATGGTGAGCAGCACGTTGCTGGCACCGGTGCGCGCGTAGTGGGCGATCGAGCCACCGGTAGCGATCGACTCGTCGTCCGGGTGGGCGTGAACCCACAGGATCCGCGCGTCCCCCGGGGCACGGCCCGCGGGCAGCAGTGAATCCACTGCGCCCTTGGTGACCGTGCCCGCTTGGGGGTATTGCGGTGTGCTCATGATCAGACGCGAGCCCGCTGACGAGCAGCCTTCACGCGCTCGTTGGCGTCAAGGACGACCTTGCGGATGCGGATGGCCTCCGGGGTGACCTCGACGCACTCGTCCTCGCGAGCGAACTCGAGGCACTCCTCGAGCGTGAGCTTGCGCGGCGGAGTGAGGTGCTCGAAGCTGTCCGAGGTGGAAGAGCGCATGTTGGTGAGCTTCTTCTCCTTGGTGATGTTCACGTCCATGTCGTCCGCGCGAGAGTTCTCACCCACGATCATGCCCTCGTACACCTCAGAGGTGGGTTCCACGAAGAAGGAACCGCGCTCCTGCAGGTTGATCATGGCGAACGGGGTGACCACACCGGAACGGTCAGCAATGAGCGAGCCGTTGGTGCGGTACTCGATGTCGCCGGCCCACGGCTCGTATCCGTCCGCGTACGAGGAGGCGATGCCGGCGCCGCGGGTTTCGGTCAGGAACTTGGTACGGAAGCCGATCAAACCGCGCGAAGGAACCTTGAACTCCATGCGCACCCAACCGGTGCCGTGGTTGACCATGCCCTCCATGCGGCCCTTACGTGCCGCCATGAGCTGAGTGATGGCACCGAGGAACTCGTCCGGGGCGTCGATGGTCATGTGCTCGTAGGGCTCGTGCACCTTACCCTCGACGGTCTTGGTGACCACCTGCGGCTTACCGGCGGTGATTTCGAAGCCTTCGCGGCGCATCTGTTCCACGAGGATGGCCAGTGCCAGCTCGCCACGACCCTGAACTTCCCAGGCGTCCGGGCGCTGGGTGGGCAGAACCTTGAGCGAGACGTTACCGATGAGCTCCTTGTCCAGGCGATCCTTCACCTGACGGGCGGTCACCTTGGCGCCCTTGACGCGACCGGCCAGCGGGGAGGTGTTGATACCGATGGTCATGGAGATCGCGGGATCGTCCACGGTGATCAGCGGGAGCGGCTGCGGGTTCTCCGGGTCGGTCAGAGTCTCACCGATGGTGATGTCCTCGATACCGGCGACGGCCACGATCTCACCGGGACCGGCCTGCTCGGCGGGAACGCGATCGAGGCCCTTGGTGGCCAACAGCTCGGAGATGCGGACGTTCTTCAGCTGGCCGTCCTGGCGGGCCCACGCAACGGTCTGGCCCTTCTTCAGGGTGCCGTTGAAGATACGCAGCAGGGCCAGACGACCCAGGAACGGGGAGGCGTCCAGGTTGGTCACGTGGGCCTGCAGCACGCCGCCCTCTTCGTAAGAAGGTGCCGGGATGTGCTCGATGATGGTCTTGAACAGCGGCTCGAGGTCCTCGTTGTCGGGGAGCTCGCCGTTGCCGGGCTGGTCGGTGGACGCACGACCGGCCTTACCGGAGGCGTAGACCACGGGGACGTCCAGAACGGCGTCCAGATCCATCTCCGGGTAGTCCTCGGAGATATCGGAAGCCAGGCCGAGCAGCAGGTCCATGGTCTCGGAGACCACTTCCTCAATGCGGGCGTCCGGGCGGTCCACCTTGTTGACCACGAGGATCACGGGCAACTTGGCCTCGAGGGCCTTACGCAGCACGAAACGGGTCTGGGGCAGGGGACCCTCGGAAGCATCGACCAGGAGCACCACGCCGTCCACCATGGACAGGCCGCGCTCCACCTCGCCACCGAAGTCAGCGTGGCCCGGGGTGTCGATCACGTTGATCGTGATGGTTTCGCCGTCGGCCGAGGGGCCGTCGTAGAACACCGTGGTGTTCTTCGCGAGGATGGTGATGCCCTTCTCCCGCTCCAGGTCGCCCGAGTCCATGACTCGTTCTTCGACCTCTCCGTGTGAGGAGAAAGCGTGCGTCTGCTGGAGCATGGCATCGACGATGGTGGTCTTGCCGTGGTCAACGTGGGCAACAATTGCCACGTTGCGCAGATCGGCGCGCTGGGCGGTGGTTTCAGACATACGCAAGTCTCTCTTCATGAATCGAGGTAGAGGGGAATCTCAGCGATTCTACTCTTCCTGAGTGAGCTGCTCGTCCACACGTGACCTATCACTCATTTCTCACGCGTTCCAAGGTCTGACACTGTAAAGGGAGCCGCAGTATTCCCCTCACAGTTCCGCTTCTCACCCCAACAACTCCGGCCTGCGCCACGGCTTATCCTGCACGTGCTCATCCACGAAGGCCAGAACCGTCTCGTACCAGGTACGCGCGTTCGCGGGCTTGAGGATCCAGTGGTTCTCATCCGGGAAGTACAAGAACTTGTGTCCCGTAACCGCGGTATGCCGCTGTAGATCAGACCACAGTTGCAGACCCTGGGAGATGGGCACGCGGTAGTCCTTGTCGCCGTGGATCACCAACATGGGCACCTGGATGTCATCCACGAACCGATGGGGTGAATAGTGATCCGCCTGCGACGGCGCCATTGCTTCCTCCCATTCGGTGTTGTCGGTGGTCGAGCCCATGGTGTGCAGATCCCACAAGGACGCGTGGGTCACGATGCATTTGAACCGCTCCCCCGTGTGCCCGGCCACCCAGTTGGCCATGTACCCGCCGTAGGAACCGCCCAGTAGTGCCTGCCGGTCGGCGTCGATGTCCTGGCGTTGCGTCGCAGCTTCCACCAGGGCCATGACATCAGTGAACGGTGCACCACCTAGTTCCTGTTGACCCCGGTCGATCATGTGCTGGCCGTAGCCGGTCGAGATGGCAGGGTCCGGAAGTAATACCGCGTAGCCGCGGGTCACGAACGGCCAGGGGTTCCACCGCCACAACCACGCGTTGTTGGATGCCCACGGACCGCCATGTACGAACACCAGCAGGGGAAGTTCCGCCGCGGCGGGGGTGTCCGGTAGTGCGAGCCAGGCTCGGATCTCCGTGCCGTCTTCCGCAAGCGTGGTGACCTCTTCGAGCCGACCGGCCGGAACGTCGTCGGGAAGGATGCCCTCGACAGGCGCGGGATCAGCTGAGAATTCGTCGACGGGCCAGCGGACAAGTTCCTCGGGACGATCCACCCGCGATCGCAGGGCCCAGAGCCCGTCCCCTGCAACCTGAACAGAACCGTACGTCCACCCTTGGCCATCACCACCGGCAGATATTTCGACACTGGGTTCCTGCCCCGGGGCGCAGGTCACGCGCAACACAATCCCGCGGCCCCGGTAATCCGCACTGCACACCACGGTGTTGTCATCGATCCACCGGGGGCCTTCTCCCCAGTATTCGTCTCCGTGCAGGATTTCTTGCGCATCACCCGAGTCGAAGTCGTACGCCCACAGTGACACCGAGAGGTTTTGCGTACTCCTCCACAGCTGTTCCTTGAGCAGAATGACCCGGCTTCCATCGGGGCTGACCGGGCCCGTTTCCCACCAGATGTTCGAGTCAGCGGCGCGGATAAGCTGGGGTTCGCCGGAACCATCCTCCGCTGCCGGGATGCGCCAGACCTCCGATCGCTCCCAGCCGCCGTCGATCCAGGCGTTCACTGTGACCACCACAAAGCTTCCATCGGGTGAAGGCTCATAGCCAAGCAGACGGCCTTCCGGAAGCCGAACAGGTCGCATGCTGTCCTGGACCGCAGCGCCGCCGATCGCTTCCGACGCGTTCACGAACCACAAGGTCGGTTCATCCGGTCCCAGGTCGTGATCCCAGTCTCGAGTGGGCGCTTTCTCGTACAGGATCGCACTCACCCCCGAATCCTCACGGAGCTTGTCCAACCGCTCGTTCTCCGCCTTCATGTCTTTCGCATGGCGGGCAGACGGGAGCGTACCGCTCACGAAGAACAAGCGTTCGCCACCCAGCTTGAGGTCTTCGACGTCGCCGGGCCGTTCCAGAATCATCCGCGCCTCACCGTGCGGCGGCAGCAACCATAGTCGCGTGCGTTCTTTGTCGTCATCCCCGTACGGCCGACCCGAAGTGAAGAACACATTGCCATCGGGCGCCGGACACACTTCCGAGACCCCGTGCTGATCGTGGGTCAGTTGCCTACCGACCGCACGATCATCAATGTGTTCTACGGACCACGCCTGGGCCACGTATTTCTTGCCGTCAGCGGAGAGTTCTTTACGCAGGGCAATCACACCTCCGGAGGGATGGGTACTGAATCCGGAGAGTCGAGGTGAGGCGACCAGATGCTCGGGGGTGTCAAAGCGAAATGTCATGTGAGTCACACTAGCGCCAATCATTCAGCGCCATGATGACTCTCATTTTCCCGATCCCGGTCCTTTCGTTGCGGTCGTCTCAGCCGGTGCCCCGGGAGGATTCAGTTTGACGCTGGATGTCCTTGAGCAAATGCCTCACGGATCGAGCATGGAAACCGGTCCGCACCACGAGCAAGCGATACAAGCGACCGCCCCCGCCCGGAAAATTGGCATGGGTTCTTGCCCGAAGACGCGTCTGTCCGCTATTTGCCTGCTCCATGTGGAACGACAGGGCATACACGGAAAACCGGTGCCTCCCTGTGAGCTCAAGTTCCGCTCCGGGCCTCGCACTGGCGACTCGGAACCCGACGAGTGTCGAATCAATAGCAAGGGGCCTCGGTCCAGATGGAGATCGTTCTGCACAACCTGCAACCCGGGCATAGGTTGTTGCGACTGATCCTGAGAACGTCTGGTCAAGCGCGGCACTCAGGTTCAACCAGACGTTGTTCGCAGGTGCATTGATCACCACGGCATGTTCGTCCACGAAAGCCAGACCGGAAACGCGAGACCCACGGTCAACCTGGGTCGAGCCCGCCGCCGAGTCAAGCTCCTGATCCGGACGAAGAGTCGTCGCGGCGGTGATGAGCGACTTTGCCGCTCGGCGATGCACCGGACCGATAATCGTCCAGGCAATTCGGCCCAGAAGTGGTCGCCTGAAGTGGAGGACGGTCGTTAGCCGCCGCTGCGAAGGCACAGTTCGTCGACCCACCATAGTGATGTGCATCAGTGGAATGGCCGCTTCGAGGTGGATCACTTCCGCGCTGGATTCGATGATCCGGAAAGGTCCCAGCTGGCCAACCTCAGTTGGTGATTCACCAAGCCCAAGAACACCAACGAGCCGCGTCACCACACCCGAGGTCGTTGCCAACCCTTCATGCAGCCACTCCCGTGGAGCGCTCATATCCGGATGGGGAACACTAACTTCAAAGGCATCGGCGTAGTCGAAGGGGCGGCCATCTGTAGCGATCGGTTCGGTTACCCGTACCCGGCGCACTTGATCGGCCATGAGGTTTTTCATCACGTGTCCTTTGTTCGCGATCAATCATTGTGAAGCGCGACGTCGGGCCGTGTGTGCAAGCCAGGCAATCGGCAAGAACAGCCAGAAACCAGAGGCGGGCGAGAGCGTAATGCCCCAGAGACCGGTCAACCCCAGAATGGCTGCGGTGCTACGCGGTGGGCGGCCATGAGCCCTTTCTCGCTCCCTAACCGTAGCTCCCAGGCCGATCAGCAGTAGGCCAGACGTGAAGTACCAGAAACCGACTCCACGACGTTCAGCCAGTGCAGGGTCTGCATCGACCGAAGAAACGACCCCGGCTTTGATGATGCTGCGCACAGAGGCAGGGTAGAACATCCCTGTCGTGGCGATATGAACCGACCCCAGCACCATGGTCCATACCCCCGCACTGCGCAGCGGCGAAATGCGTTTCGGACAATTGGTCATTGTGATGCACCTGCTAACAAATTCTCGATCAGAGGCTGGAAAACTTCACGCAACTCCGATGGGCTACTCGGTGGACTCATGAGATTGGCGCCGATCACCAACAGGGCTAGGTGTCGCGCGCCCCGTTCGGATTCTGTTTGGTCGTATCCAAGACCGCGCAACAGGTCAGTGAGGTAGGCCAACCTGCGCGCGTCGATGCGCGCCCAGATTGTGGCGGCATCAGCGTCTTGCGTCGCCCAGGCACGCACATTTCTTTCGATAATCGCCTCGCGGGGAGAGAGACTGTCGACCACATCATCCGACAACACTTGTAATTGACTCGCTGGGCCTTGACTTGCGATAGATTCCGCGTGGTCAATCAACCGCGAGGTCCACCTCAGTTCGAACTCCTCCAACAAGGCCACTCGGTATCCGGGCATGTCTACGAAGTGGTGGTAGAAGGAACCCCGCGTGGCGCCGACAGCAGAGCACAACGCTTCGATCCTCAGCCCCGGAAGACCCTGACCGCCCAGAATGTCCAGTCCGGCTTCCAACCAGTCCTGTCGAGATTTCATGTGACGCACCCTTCATCCTCGTGCTCAGATCCGGCTGATTCGGAATAGCTGGAGTATGGTTCCATACCATACGGTATGGTATTCTGTTGCGCAAGAGGCGTTCCCCGCACCGGGAAAGATGTGAGACCGATGAAACTCTCCAAATCCGACCACTCCGTTCGTCCTTGGCGGATCCATGAAATAGCGCCTGACTTCCGTGTAGAAGACGTGTGGTCCTACCGGACACCGGGAGCTAGGCCGGATGATTTCCCCGCCATGTTGGAAGCGTTGCAAAACGAGAGCGACCGCAATGTCGACCCCCGGGTAGTTCGGCTGCTGTTCGCCGTGCGCTGGAAGTTGGGGGGTCTCTTTGGTTGGGACAACCCCGAGCAGGGGGTCGGGCGGCGCGTGGATTCATTGCGCGACCGGCTTCCCCCTGACCTGCGCCAGGACCCTATCGATTCCCCCTGGCCCGACACCCCATTCACCATGGTGTACGAGACGAGTAACGAGTGCGTTCTCGAAATGGCCAATCGAACCGTCCACCACCTCTGTCATTTGGGTTGGGTGCAGGCTGGCTCAGGTGACTACGAATTGCGGATGGCCGCACTGGTGAAACCGCACGGCCTGCTGGGGCGGGTCTACATGGCCGCAATCAAACCCTTCAGGTACGCCGTCATATATCCTGCGCTGACCCGGAAATGGGAACGCGCATGGCTGCTCCGAGATCAGCACACCAGTTCCACTAAGAGTTCTTCGGTCGGCCATCAGATCAGAGGTGGAATCACTGCCAGCTCAGTCTTAACCCGCCCTACTTCACGCGCCGATAAGAAGCGCCCAATGGGCGCGCCACACACTTCGAGAAACCGGTTGGTCACCTGGGGCGGCCGTCTGATTGTGCTGTACGGTACCGCTCATACGGTGGGCGCGCTCACCGCCGAGGGTGCCGCGCGTCACGCCGGAACATGGTTCAGTGGTCAACTGTGGAATGAAGAACTCGCCAGCATGAGCCCAGCGATGAGTGCCTACTGGCTGTCCATCAACAGTTTTGGGCCCCCAATGGTGCTCCTCGGCCTTACCGTGTCGTGGTTGAACCGCCGTGGTATCCCACCTCCACGATTCATCCCCTGGGCCCTCGGAGCCTGGGTTGTGGTCGGGACCGTGGTTGCGGGCCCTGGCGTGGGCCAAGACCTCCTCTTGCTGGCTGGTTCCGGCCTGATCCTGGCCGGAACACGTCGAGCACCGGCCTCGGTTGAGCTACCCGAAGGTCCTCATGCTTCCCGAACTTGAACTGGTACCAGTTGACGAATCCGTCCTGGAAGAGCTGGTGGCTGTTGCCGTTGCGGACACCGATCCTAATGATGTGACCCCGCCACTCGAACCGGGTTGGGGAGAGGCACGTGTCACTTGGCTCCGTGATTTCCATCGGAGGAACCGACCGGGTCTGGTGAATGGTCACCAACTCACGGAGGCCGTGCGTGTCAACGGACGTGTAAGCGGTGCGATCCGACTGGAGTCGCTGTCTCCCGTAGAAGTGGAGTGTGGCATCTGGCTCGCGAGATCCGCCCGTGGCCGCGACCTGAGCCATGGCGTCTTCTCGCTCATTATCGAGCGAGCGATCGGCACGGGCGCGCAAAGAATCATCGCTCACACCACAGCGGGAAACGAACCCGCGATCGCGGCGCTCCGACGCGCCGGAGCAGTCCTCACCAGCGGTCCGGAGCCGACGGTGACCGCCGTCATCGAATTGATTCGCGACGTCCCGAGTGAACACTCCGCTGACGAAGGTGCGGACACGCAGCCCCAGACAGCCTCAACCGGACGGCACCGTTCCGTTGTGTTACCCGCGGGCACCATCAACTACGTGGACACCGGTGGCCCTGGCCCGGTAATGGTCCTGACGCACGGGTTCCCCATGGATCACCTGCAATGGCGCAAAGTGGTGCCGCTCCTCGGGGGTGTTCGCTGCATCATGCCGACTCTCCCACTGGGTGCCCACAAAAACGCTATGAACCTTGACGCCGATCTTTCGCAATTGGGGCAGGCGAATATCCTTGCCGATTTCCTCGAGGCCCTTGAGCTGCAAGATGTCACATTGGTGATGAACGACTGGGGTGGCCCTCAATTCGTCGTCGCGCTCGGACGCGACGAGCGGATCTCACGCATGGCATTTGTCGCCTGTGAAGCCTTTGACAACTTCCCGCCGCCGCAGGCCCGGCCCGCAGTTTTGCTAACACGAGCCCCGGGCGGGGCATGGCTACTCATGCAGTTGTTGCGGACCCCCCTCTTCCGCCATCACCGACGCGCATGGGGGGCCGTATCTCACACTCGAATCCCCGACCGTGTATTGGACGAGTGGTTCACTCCGACCTCCTACCCCGGGGTCGACTGGTGACGATTTCCGACAGCGGAACTCTTATCCCGGAGGACCAGCCCACCGCTCTCGCGGCAGTGCTGCTTGGTTTCATCCGAGAAACAGCAGCTAGACCCTGAGGACTGGACAACTGGAGACCGTCGCGTGTTGATCGGATCAACGTGCGACTACGACTCCATGGACACCCGTCAAATCTTCGCAGCCCTGGCGAATCCGGGCACCCGTGCCATGTACGCCCGGGTCGTTCTCGATCAAATTCCCGGGACATCCACCGCTAAGCAATCGCGGGCACTCCAGAACCTGCAACGGGTGGGTTTGATCGACGACGCCGACGGCGCCTGGTCCCCCACCGACGCGTTCCGTGAACTTCTCGCCGAGGGTGCCAGCGGCACCCCGAAGGGTTACGAGCGGTTCCTCGAACATGGCCGAGTGGCCCGCTGGCCGTCCAAGGCCGCCGACAGAGACGGGCTGATCCGCTGGATCATGGATCAATATTTGGCAACTGACGAGCGCGTCGAAGAGCGAGAGCTCAATGACCGGATTGAGAGGTTCAGCGATGATCCGGCCCTGATTCGCCGGCACTGCGTGGACACCGGGTACATCACGCGAGCCCCGGACGGCAGCGAGTACCGCAGGTAGAAACCGGGCTCACTCGCGTTAGTAGTTATTCATTTCAATTGGTGTCATGTGTGATTAATGTGCATTTCACGCGGATGCCCTGAATCGCACTAGCTAATGCATGGGTGATTTATCGGCTACCCAATTACGAAACACTCTTCACTGACCGCAGACCCCCGAGATGCCCGTCACAGCAAGGCAAGGCTCCCCTTGGTAGGCAATTAGAAAACATGGGACTTCGCTAATTTAATTAAGTCAGAGTGGTTTGACCTAAGGTTCAACTTACTTGTAAGGCGGAATTTTCGCTCGTATCTTTATAAATACGAACCGCCTGAGAGGAACAGATCATGGCTACTTTGACCGCCGTCTCCGCTTGCGCCGCCACCGCGTGCGCATACAACGAAAACGGCTGCTCCGCGCCCGCCATCACCGTGGGCGGCAGCGGCTCCACCGCATCCTGCACCACTTTCATTTCCCTGGACGCTCGCGGAGGCTTGCCCACCGCCAACGGCCAGGTTGGCGCGTGCCAGCGCCTCGAGTGCAAGCACAACACCGACCTGCTGTGCACCGCGTCCTCCATCGAGATGACCGGCGACACCGCTAACTGCGCGTCCTACGAAGCCGAGTAATCACTCGCTTCCGGACACAACCGTGCCCGTGCGTTCTTCATGAACGCACGGGCACGGTTTTTAGGTTCTGACGAGCCAGCTTGCCTGGGCGATTACTCCCCAGATTGAGGGTGACTCCGGGTCGATTATTCGGCGGCGCCCACCCGAGCCCCGAACAGGGACTCCACTCGGGCCAAGAGACCACCACACTCCACCACGGACTCGCGGTCGAAGGGCACGAAGAACACATGAGTGCGCTCGGCGCCGTTGCGCATGACCGTCAATCCTGTCACATCGACATCCACCACGAACTCACGGTTCTTGGTGTGGGAGCAACCTCCGACAGAGGGCTTCTCACTCAAGACGCGCGCCTCGACCCAGCCGTTGCTGATTGCATCGCACAGCGAGGCAAGATCAACGGAATCCAGGTTGGACGCAACATCCAGACCAACGGTCTCGATGTCACCCAAGCCGGCCAGAGCGACGTCGTCATGCCGCTCGACCAGGTGCGCGAACGGAATGGCCGTGGCACCCACGCCGTCGTGCAGCAGAACGCGCGAGACCCGGACAATGCCGAGCATGCCGAAGGGAGACTGAGCCACAGCCTTGACCATCTCCGGAACTTCTTCATACTCGAGGACATCAGTGGCTCGCTCGGGATCCAACCATTCCAACTGACCGAGCATGTGTGCGCTGGCCGTGAGGATTTTTACGCGGGGTTCGGGTGAGAGCTTGGTGATGTCCATCCGTACATCCATGCGAGTGCCGGGATTGAGAAGGACCGCATCATCGGAGCCGGAGAACACGGTGGTCGCCACCATGAGGTCCCCGCTGGCGGTCATGCCGTGAGCCAGAGAGTCAAGCGTGGGCTGGCCTTCGAGCGCGTAGGCGACCAGTGCCGCACGTCCCGCCCCCGCAAGCATCCGATGTGCCAGGGACACTGCTCGATCATGGGTGCTCAAACCTTGAGACTGGCCACCAATCGTCTGCTCGACCATGGCTTCCTCGCTCTCTGTGTGACTTCCGAAACTTAGGAAAGCCTAACCTTTGGCTTGCTTCGTGTGAAGAGCATCTCATGAATTAAGTCAGGATTTAATGACTTAAATCTGGCCGATTGAGTCCGAACACGTTCTCAATGTGATCCGCCTCATGTTTTGACTGTGAAATCATCGAACCCATGGGCTTGCCGAACTCTCACCGCCACCGGATTCTGACCGTAGCTGCCGCGGCCGTGCTCACGGTAGGGAGCCTCGCTGGATGTGCAGATAACCCCGAACCTTCTGGTCCCACACCGGCGCCCTCTGAATCCGCTGAGGGTGCGGCAGCCTCCCCCGTGCTCTCCCCCGCTGCAGCCAGGCCTGAGTGCGCCAAGGACAGTTGCATGACCATGGCCGTGACCGGAGATCTGCTGCTTCACGAGGGTTTGTGGAGCAACTTTGCCACAGACCCAGCCGCCCATGACGGTCAGAATTTCGATTTCGAACCACTGCTCGCCGGGCAACGCCCCTACCTGGAGAACTCGGACATCGGAGTCTGCCATGCCGAGACGCCCGTGGCGGAGAAAGGCGGGCCGTACGCGGATTATCCGGACTTCCAGGTACCGCCCGAGATCCTCACCGCGGTGAAGTCGGTGGGGTATGACGCGTGCACCACCGCGAGTAATCACACACTGGATCATGGCACTGAAGGGATCAACCGCACATTGGCCACCCTGGACGAAGCTGGTCTGCAGCACACCGGCTCCTACGATTCCCAGGCTGCCTCCGAAGAACCCCTTCGCATTCACACCGAAGCTGGCACCGTGGCCATCGTGACGGGCACCAACAGCGTCAATAAGAAAGAAGCCGAACACGAGTGGCAGGTTGACCGCTTCCGGGACGGCAAAGACCCCACCGTCGATCCGGAGGTTGCCCAGGCGGACATCGACCGCGCCGTGAGTCAGGCCGAAAAGGCCCGCGAGCTAGGTGCAGATGTCGTAGTGGCCGCCATCCATTCCGCCGAAGAATACACGGACACGGCCGACGACTTCCAGGTCCGGACCGGCCATGCGCTGGCGGACTCCGGCGCATTCGACGCCATCTACGGGCACGGCTCGCACAGTGTGCAGCCCATTGAGAACCACAACGGCACGTGGATCGTGTACGGCGTGGGCAACACCGTCACCGAGACCGCACCCATGATGCCCGTCAACAATGATGGGTTGATCGCGCGGTTCCAGTTCGCCAAGGCGGCGGACGGCAGCTGGGGTGTCAGTGACCTGTCCTGGGCGCCCAGCTCGAACACCCAGGGTGGTCAGTACGCGTGGTGCTCGGCGGCGTCGGACTCGCCGAACGGAATCTGCCGCTCGCAAGCACAAGACACGCAGAACCGCGAGCGCATCGCGCAGATCGTCAACACCCCCTCGGCAATCGACAACGGCCTGCGCGAGTGGCTCGTCAGCGAGGACGTCCCCGCGGAGAATTAGGACTCAGACGTGAAGTGAGGGTCGTGCAGATTCCTGACTCGGAATCTGCACGACCCTCACTTGAGATTCGCCCGGCGTAACCACACCGGCGGCAGCGGAAGCTAGCCCTGCACGCCCAGCTTCTCCAGGATGATCTGGCGGACGCGGCCGGCGTCTGCCTGGCCGCGGGTGGCCTTCATGACCGGACCGATGAGCGCACCAACGGCCTGAACCTTGCCGCCCTTGATCTTCTCGACCACGTCCGGCATTTGGGCCATGGCGTCGTCGACGGCAGCCGTGAGAGCACCGTCGTCAGAGACGACCGCAAGACCCCGGGCTTCGACGATCTCGGACGGGGAACCCTCGCCCTCGACCACGAAACCAATGACCTTCTTGGCCAGCTTGTCGTTGATCTTGCCTTCGTCGATGAGAGCGTTGACCTCGACCACGTGGGCCGGGGTCACGGGCAGATCAACGATCTCGACCTCGGCCTGCTTGGCCAGACGGGCGATCTCGCCCATCCACCACTTACGAGCCACGGCCGGAGAAGCGCCTGTCGCGATGGTCTGCTCGATCTCGTCCATGACGCCGGCGTTGACGACGTCCCGGAACTCTTCGTCCGAGTAACCCCACTCGGCCTTGAGACGCTTACGGCGCTGGGCCGGCGGCTCGGGCAGCTGAGCCCGCAGTTCCTCGATCCACGCTTCCGTGGTGACCACGGGAACCAAGTCCGGCTCGGGGAAGTAGCGGTAGTCGTCGGCGTCCGACTTGGGGCGACCGGACGTGGTGGACCGGGTGTCCTCGTGCCAGTGACGGGTTTCCTGAACGATCTTCTCGCCCGCAGACAGCACGGCGGCGTGGCGCTGGATCTCGAAACGCACGGCGCGTTCGACGGCGCGCAGCGAGTTCACGTTCTTGGTCTCCGAGCGCGTCCCGAACTCGGTGGTGCCCTTGGGCATCAGGGAGACGTTGGCGTCGCAACGCACGTTGCCGCGCTCCATGCGGGCGTCGGAGATACCCAGGTTCTTCACGATCTCGCGAATGGCCGCCACGTACACACGAGCCAACTCGGGAGCGCGCGAACCGGCGCCCACGATGGGCTTGGTCACGATCTCGATGAGCGGCACGCCGGAACGGTTGTAGTCCACCAACGAGTACGCAGCACCCTGAATGCGGCCGGTCGCGCCACCCACGTGGGTGAGCTTGCCGGCGTCCTCCTCCATGTGCGCCCGCTCGATCTCGATGGTGAACGGCGTGCCGTCCTCGAGCTCGAGTTCCAGCTGACCGTCAAAGGCGATCGGCTCGTCGTACTGCGAGGTCTGGAAGTTCTTGGGCGTATCCGGGTAGAAGTAGTTCTTCCGGGCGAAGTGACACTTCTCCGCGATGGAGCAGTTCAGCGCCAGACCCAGCTTGATCGCGGATTCCACGGCCTTGCCGTTGACCACGGGCAGCACACCGGGCAGCCCCAGGGACACCGGGGTGATGTTGGTGTTGGGCTCATCGCCAAAGGTGTTGGGGGCGGCGTCGAACATCTTGGTGTTGGTGTTCAACTCCACGTGCACCTCGAAACCCAGCACGGGATCGAAGCGCTCCATGGCCTCTTCGAAGGACAGGACGTCCTCGCTCATTATTTGCCTCCCAGCGCGGCACCGGCCGCAAAGTCACGAACGGTAGTGGCGACGTCGCCGCGAGACGACCACACGGGACCGCCCCACTTCTCGTTGAGCAGTCGCTCCAGGCCCGCGCCGGCGCGGTAGACGCGCGCGTCCTCGCGAGCCGGAGCCATGAACTGGATGCCCACGGGCAGGCCGTCCTCCGGAGCCAATCCGCCCGGAAGCGAGATGGCCGGAATACCCGCCAGGTTGGTGGGGATGGTGGCGATGTCGTTGAGATACATCTGCATGGGGTCCGCGGACTCGTCCACGCCGCCGATCTTGAAGGCGGTGGTGGGAGCGGTGGGCGAAATCAGCACGTCCACCTTCTCGAATGCCGCGTTGAAGTCGCGCTGCACCAGGGTGCGCACCTGCTGGGCCGAACCGTAGTAGGCATCGTAGTAGCCGGCGGACAGGGCGTAGGTACCCAGGATGATGCGGCGCTTGACCTCGTCACCGAAACCGGCCGCACGGGAAGCACCCATGACGCGCTCAATCGTGGGGTTACCCTCCGGGACTACGCGCAGACCGAACCGGACGCCGTCGTACTTGGCGAGGTTGGATGAGACCTCGGAGGACATGATCAGGTAGTAGGCACCCAACGCGTACTCGAAGTTGGGGGTCTCGACCTCCACGACCTCGGCACCGGCGGACTGCAACAGCTCGACCGCCTCGTTGAAGCGCTGCTGCACGCCGGTCTGGAATCCGTCGCCGGTGAGCTGCTTGACCACGCCCACGCGCAGGCCCTTGAGCCCACCGTCCTCAGCACCCTGACGGGCGGCCGCGGCGAACGAACCCACGGGGTCGTTCAGGGAGGTGGAGTCCTGCGGATCGTGACCCGCAACCACCTCGTGCAACAGGGCCGAGTCCAGCACGGTACGCGAGCACGGGCCCACCTGATCCAGCGAGGATGCCATGGCGATCACACCGTAACGGGAAACCGAACCGTAGGTGGGCTTGACGCCCACGGTGCCGGTGACCGCAGCGGGCTGGCGGATGGAACCGCCGGTGTCCGTGCCGAGGGCCAGGGGCGCCTGGAACGCGGAGACCGCAGCGGCGGAACCGCCACCGGAACCACCCGGGATGCGGTTGAGATCCCACGGGTTACGCGTGGGGCCGTACGCAGAGTGCTCCGTAGATGAGCCCATGGCGAACTCGTCCAGGTTGGTCTTGCCCAGAATGGGCATCTTGGCGGCGCGCAGCTTTTTGGTCACGGTGCCGTCATACGGGCTCATCCAGCCCTCGAGCATCCGGGATGCCGCGGTGGTGGGCTGACCCTTGGTGACGATCAGGTCCTTGACCGCGATCGGCACGCCGGCCAGCTCGTGCAGCTGCTCACCGTTGGCGCGGGCCTGGTCGACGTCCTGCGCAACCTGCAGTGCTTCCTCGCGGTTGCGGTGCAGGAAAGCGTTGAGACCGTCGGTGCCCTTGTGGGGGTCGGCCGAGTCCACAGCCTGGCCCTCGGTGGCGTCGATCTGCTCGAAGTGAGCGTTGACCGCGTCAACGGACGAGACGTCCCCGGAGGCCAGCTTGGCCGCAAGATCGGCGGCGGACAGTTCTACGATGCGTTCGCTCATGCTCACTCCCCATCCAGAATTGCGGGCACGCGGAACTTGCCGTCCTGGCTGTCCGGTGCGTTGGAGAGGGCCTCTTCCTGGGTGAGGGTCTCCCCCACCACGTCCTCACGGAAAACGTTCTGCAACGGCAGCGGGTGGCTGGTTGCAGGAACGTCAGGTCCGGCGGCTTGGCTGACCGAGGCCACGGACGAGACGATGAGGTCGAGTTCGCCCGCAACGCGCGCGAGCTCTTCCTCGGTCATCTCGATGTGCGCGAGCTCGGCCAGGTGGGCCACCTGCTCGCGATTAATCGCAGACATGCATGCTCCTGGTATTCGCTAGTGATTCCGATCCAGTCTAGCGAGCGCCTAGGCTTGACTCAGAACGCTCGACTTTCACCTATCTCACTAAGGGGTCCCCACTCGTGGCTCAGTCCTCCGCCCGCCCGCCCAAACGTCACTCCGGTGGCCCCTCCAAGAAGCCTCGCCTGTCCCAGTCGGAAGCCGCCAAGGCCCAGGTGGACCACGACAACGCATGGCGTCAGTGGGTTTCCGACAGCGCCGTTGAGGCCGTGGACACTGCGCTGACTCACGTTCAGACGGTCGTGGAGGATCAGGTGCTGCAGTTCGGCGCCTTCCCCGTGTTCGTGGTGACCGGGGCCAAGGACGGCGAGTTCGAGTTGAACTCCCTGGATCCGGCCGAGACCGCAGAGCGGCACCCTGATGACGTTCTGGAAGAACTGCG
This sequence comes from Kocuria sp. CPCC 205235, assembly GCF_040980905.1. Classification (NCBI taxonomy): domain Bacteria; kingdom Bacillati; phylum Actinomycetota; class Actinomycetes; order Micrococcales; family Micrococcaceae; genus Kocuria; species Kocuria sp. CPCC 205235. Next base: position 101,117 of record NZ_JAVKPR010000004.1, on the reverse strand, counting down.
CGCCATGACCTCCGCCAAGGCCTCCAATCTGCTGGTGGCCGCGCTGGCCTACCCCGCGACCCTGCCCGACCGCTCCGGTGCCCGAGCCGTGATCGTCGAGGTGGAACACCGCGAGCGCTTGAGCCTGGAAGTGGTCCAGGAGTACAAGGTCGTGGAATCCAAGGGCAAGACGTTCGTGAACTTCGGTGATCCGCACACCGATCGCCGCTGGGATCCGTGGCTGTTCGACGTGCGCGACTGAGGTAGCACCCCACGAAAAACCGCCGCCGTGCAACAGTGCACGGCGGCGGTTTTCTGTGAGTCAACAGCGACTCAAAGGCTTACCACTTGGGCAGCTCGGGCAGTTCGCCCTGAGACTCGATGTGCTCGTCGTCGCCGCGAGCCAACCAGGCCAGCATGCCTTCGCGGTCAGAGGTGATCTCCTGGCCGCCGTCACCGATGACCCATTCGTCGCGCTCCTCGGTGCGCAGGGTCATGCCCGGTGCGTTCTTGGCGCGCATGGTGCGAACAGCGGCCTCCACGGCGTTGAGCAGCGAATCCGGGTCCGCTTCCTCGATGGTCCAGGTGGTGTCCAGGTCGTGGTGGTGCACAACGACCTCCGCCACGCGAACGGCTGGGATGGATGTGGCAGGAACGGGCTTGCCGTGCAGGTCCAGTTCCTCGGTCTTGATCTCACCCTTGAGGCGTTCGCACTGCTCTTCGAAGTAGTCCGCGCTGTCACGAACTTTTTGGATGAGCTCTTCCTTGGGAAGAGCTGCCAGTTCGTCGATCTCCTGCTCACGAGCGTCCGGAGACGCGTAGAGCTCGGCGGGTTCGCCGGTCACGGCCCAGTCGATGAGCTTGACCAGCGCGTTACCGTTCGACGCAATGTGAGCGATCACATGCGCACGATCCCAGCCCTCGCACAGGGTGGGTTCGGTCATCTCGCGGTCGGCCAGGGACTCAATGGTCGCCAGGAACATGTCGGTTTCACGACGCAAGCGGGAAAGGTCTGAGGTCAGGCGTGCGGGATTAATCATGTCTCCACCCTAGTAAGTTTGCTGTGACACCCGGCACACATGACCGTGAGTGACACATACCGATTTCGTCCAAATACGTCCCTGAGCCGCTGCCAGTGATACCCCTTAGGACGCGCCCAGTTTCATCTGCTGACGCAGCTCGCGGCGTGCGCGTTGGGTATCCGGATCGGGCACCGGCACGGCCGCGAGCAGCCGCTTGGTGTAATCCTGCTCGGGGCTGCGCAACACCACTTCGCGCTGACCCTGCTCCACGATCCGGCCATGCTGCATGACCACGATCCGGTCCGCGAGCCGGTCGATCACCGCGAGGTCGTGCGTCACGAACAAGCACGCGAAACCCATCTCTGCCTGCAATTCCTCGAACAGGTCCAGCACCGTGGCCTGCACGGACACGTCCAACGCCGAGGTCGGTTCGTCCGCAACCAGCAGCTTGGGCTTCAGCGACAGTGCACGGGCAATACCCACGCGCTGCTTCTGACCACCCGAGAGTTCGTGCGGGTAACGGTTGCGGTAGTTGCGCGGCAATCGCACCTGGTCCAGCAGCTGCTCGATCCGGTTCTGCAGCTCCTGCCCCTTGGCCATTCCCGCCAGGAACATGGGCTCACCAATGGATTCGCCGATCGGCAGTCGCGGGTTCAGCGATGACGACGGGTCCTGGAACACCATGCCCACGTCCTTGCGCACTCCGTTAAGTTCCCTGCGCGAGGCGCCGCTGAGTTCACGGCCGTCCACGATCAACGATCCCTCCACCACGGGCAACAGTCCCACGGCCGCACGACCGATGGTCGTCTTACCCGAACCGGACTCACCTACCAGGCCCAGCACTTCACCCGCGGCCACGGTCAGACTCACGTCCTCCACTGCGCGGAACGCCGGGTTACGGCCTTGCTTGGGGTACTCGATCGCCACGTCCTTGAGCTGCAGCACGGGCTCGGTCACACGCAGCGCAGCGGTGTCGTCACTGGGTTCCATGTGCCGCGGGGTGCGCGCCGCATCCGTGGGCAGCGTGGGACGGTCGGAGGCAGTCGCCGCGGTCGATCCTGCGGTTCCTGCCGCGACGTCGTTGGCCGTCGCAGCGTCCCGGTCGGTCGACGACGACGCCGCCTCGCGTTCCTCCGCCTCAACCTCACGTTCCAGCACGGCCACCATGTCAACAGACTCACCGGTCTCGCTGCCTTCACCCAGGTGAGGGACCGACTCCAGCAGGGTCTTGGTGTAGGGGTGTTCGGGGCTGGAAAAGATCTGCTCGGCGGGCCCCTGTTCGACGATCCGGCCCTTCTTCATCACCGCAATCCGATCCGCCAGGTCGGCCACCACGCCCATGTCGTGGGTGATCAGGATGACGGCAGAATCCAGTTTGTCCTTGAGGTTGCGGATCAGGTCCAGGATTTCTGCCTGCACCGTGACGTCCAGAGCGGTGGTGGGCTCATCGGCGATCAACAGCTTGGGATCACACGACAGCGACTGCGCAATCATGGCGCGCTGACGCTGACCACCGGACAACTGGTGCGGGTAGGAACGGAACGCCTTTTCCGGATCCGGAAGTTCCACCATGGTCAGCATTTCCTTGGCGCGTTCGGCGGCCTGGGCTGGCGACATGTCCCGGTGGAGCCGGATCGTTTCCACGATCTGCTGGCCCACGGTGTAGACCGGGTTGAGGGCCGTCATGGGTTCCTGGAAGATCACGGCGATTTCTTCACCGCGCACGCGGCGCAGAGCGGCCCCCTGCAGTCCGATGAGTTCCTCACCGGCCAGCTTGGCCGAACCGTTGACCCGTGCGTTGGAGGGCAGCAGTCCCAGGATCGACATGGAACTCGCAGACTTGCCCGAACCCGATTCGCCCACGATGGCCAGCACCTCACCGGCGGCCACCTGGTAGTTCATGTCGATTGCGGCCGGGACCCATTCCTTATCCACGCCAAAGTCCACGGAGAGCCCGTCCACCACCAGGACCGGTTCACCGCGCACCACGCGGCGTTGGCTCCGCGAGCCGCGGGACGAGCGTTCGGTGGTGGCGTCCTGAGTACCGGAGCCCGCAGCTGACCGGTCCCTGCGCTTGCCGAAACCGCTCCGCAGGGAACGACGATCACGCCGAGCCTGGTTGTCGTCACGTCCCATGGCTTCCTTGCTGCCGAGGGCTGATTCGGCGCCTCGGGGTTCGCTGACTCCCGGGCGCTCGTTGCCGCCCCGAGGTGCGCTGTGGCGACCGGGTTGGCGAGCGGCGTCGTCCCGCCAGGGCGAGCCACCGGAGGCTGCGTGCTGACCCGATCCGTTGTTGTCGGGGGTGCCCTCGGGATGGCCGGGGGCGGAGTGCGAGGTGCTCATCGTGTGTGCTCCATCGTGTCTGAAACGTGGTGTGCGTGGGTTGCGAGGTGGGGATGCTTAGCATGGGGGCCATGCCCCACGACCAGAACTCCCCCGCTGCTCCCCCGCGTGTGTATCGCGCCGCGTCCGCCCCGTGGCTCACCGGTTTTCTGGTGATCCTGGGCGTGGTGGCGGCGGTGACGGGTTGGGGCCAGAACGCGCTGCTCACCGTGGCGAGCGTGTGCTGCGGTGCCGCCCTGGCTGGGCTGGGATACGCGCTGTACTGGCGCCCCCGCATGGAAATTCACGGATTCGGCGTGCGGATCATCAATCCGCTGCGCAGCGTGGATATTCCGTGGGCGCAGATCATCGACGTGCGCACACGCTTCACGGTCACGGTGGTCACCGAAGGCGGTTCCCACTCGTGCTTCGCGCTGCCCGCTGCGGGTCCCGGATCCGCACTGCGCTCCGGCACCCAGGGCGTGACGCGAGCCCATCCCCTGGCCCGCACCGAAGGCGCCGTGCGCACCGGCGACCTGGCCGGTACCCGTTCGGGTACCGCAGCCAATGACATCCGCACGCTGTGGCAGCGCAAGATCGACACGGGCGAGTTGGACGTCTTCATCCGCGACGACGCCGCTCTGGAACCCGTGCGCGTCCGTTACGTTCCGGCGCCGCTCGCCGTGACGTTGGCGCTGGCCGCGGCGGGTATCGCGCTGTTCGTCACAGCCTGATACCCGCGACGCGCCCGCCGATGACTGACTCATCGGGTGGCCCGGTTGACGGCACCGCGCATGTTGGCGTTGGTACCGGCATCCACGTCGCCGCGCTCGTTGCGATGCTCGCCGCGTTCGCGAGCCTTCTTGGGGTTGAACTTGCGCTGGCGTGGATCGAACGCGTCACGTAGACCGTCACCGATGAAGTTGATGGTCAACGCGATGGTCACGATGAACACGCCGGGCCACCAGAACAACCACGGGCGGGTCGCGAACGCTGTTTGGTTCTCACTGATGAGACGGCCCAGTGACCAGTCCGGCGCCTGAATACCGAGCCCCAAATAGGACAGCGCAGTTTCCAGCAGAATCGCCGAGGACATCAACAGCGTGATGTTCACGGTGATCACACCCACGGTGTTGGGCAGGATGTGCTTGAAGATGATCCGGCCGCTGGACGCGCCGGCGAGCCGGGCGGCGTCGACGAACTCGCGTTCGCGCAGCGACAGGAACTCACCGCGCACCAGGCGGGCCAGCGGGGGCCACGATGCCGCACCGATCAGCAGGCCCAGCGCAATGACCGTGGCGACCGTGGGTAACCCGGTGGAACGCACAAAGGAGATGGCCATTCGCCCCAGCAACGCCGCCAGAATGACCAGCGGGATGATGATGATCACGTCGGTCAGGCGCATCAGGATGGCTTCGGTCCAGCCACGGAAGTAACCGGAGAGGCCACCGACCACTGTGCCCAGAATGCCAGCGATCACGCCCACCACGACCATCACGATCAATGAATACTGCGTTCCCTGCATGGTCATGGCGAACAGGTCGCGGCCCAGGTTGTCCTGGCCGAAGGGATGATCGCCCAGGCCCGGAGGCAGAAGCGACAGTGTGGGACGGCCGCCATTGACAACGGTTCCGGTCGCGTCAGGATCCCACTTCCACCAGCCCGGGACGGGGCCGATGCCAATGGACGTGATCGCCAGCAGAACAATGAAAAGGAGAACGATCAGCGAAACGACCGCACCCGTGTTGCCGAAGAACCGCTGGCGGACTAGCTGCCCCTGGCTCTTTCCCTGGACGTCGTTGCGAGGCTCGCCCATGGGACCAAGGTTCTCGGCCTCTTGAACTTCAATTTGCTGCGGCTGGCTCATGCTTTCACCCTCACACGCGGGTCGAGAACGGAGTACACGAGGTCAGCAATGAGGTTGAAGACCATTGCCACGATTCCCGTGACCAAGAAGACACCCATCACGGGGTTGGGGTCCACGTTGCGTACAGATTGCACGAACAACTGGCCCATACCAGTGAACGCGAAGACGGATTCAGTGATGATCGCACCACCGATGAGAGCGCCGATGTCGTAGGCCACCAGGGTGGCCAACGGGATCAGCGCGTTACGGAAGGCATGACGCATGACCACGGTGCGCTCGGACAAGCCCTTCGCGCGGGCCGTACGGATGTAGTCCTGGCCCATAATCTCGAGCATGGAGGACCGCGAGTAACGGGAGTAAGACGCCAGTGCGAGCAAGGTCAGGGCAATGGTCGGCAGCAACAGGTGGGTAAACCGGTCGATGCCCATGATCCAGAAATCACCGGTCAGACCTGGTGTTGCAGCGCTGGCCGTGGCGATCGGCCGCCCTCGGATGTGGCCGGAGTCCAAGTAGTTCGGCCAGGACTGCATGAAGCGGTCGAGGATGATGAGCAGCGCCACGAAGAACCCGGTGATACCGGCCACGCGCATGCCCTGACTTCGGTCGTAACCACCGGCAAAGAAACCGATCGCCGCACCGATGGCGATCATGACCAGGCACAGGATGATCACGGTCAGCAGGCCTGCACCTCGGAAGAAGCTCTGGACCGGGAAATAAAGGGCGAGCCCCACCAGTACGGTTGCTAGACCCGCATAGAGAGCGCGCTTATTACGCAGCCCCGAAATAAGGATGGTCGTGATCACGGCCACGAGAACACCGGTGAGACCGATCAAGGGAATGCCCAGGAACGGCGCCGTCAACCAGTTGGTCGCCAACACGAAGTACACGATGCCCGAGGTCACCAGGAATCCCAGCACCCCCATGAGGATGCGAGTCTTCAGCTTCCCGAAGGACACGAGGTACCAGATCAACCCGGCCACCACGCCGATAGCCAGGATGCTGGCTAGGGACATGACCGGGTCTTGTAAGAAGTCGTTGAAGGAAATCGCCACAATTTCTTTGAGTAGCACCGCCAACCAGAAGCTCGGCAGTGAGAAGCACAAGAACGTGAAGAACGTGATGCCGTAGTCCAGTCCGGAGTACTGGCGAAGGGCTGAAACGATGCCCAGCGTGATACCGATGACGATGGCCAGGATGGTTCCTGCGGTCACCAGCATGATGGTCTGGCCCATGGCGAAGGCCAGCATCTGGGTCACTTCCATACCCTCACGGCTCAAGCCCAAAGTGCAAGTGTCCGTAAATGGTGCGAGGCATCCCAGTGCGCCACCCAGCCACGTGAAGTAGCGAAGAATGGGTGGCTGATCGAGATTCAAGGCTTCGGTTCGCGCAGGAATCAATTGGGCCGCGTTGGGGTGTCCGTACAAATCCCAGAGCGGGTCGCCCGATGCCGCCGTCATCATGTAAACGATGAATGAGGCACCCAGCAGAATGAAAACGGCCGTGACGAGCCGTCGAAGAATGTAAGAAATCATGTCGCTGCCTTGTGAGGGTGTAAGGGTGACAGCGTGTTGCGAGACCGCGTCAACTTCCCACGGACTCGCAACACGCCATGCACGCTAGACGGTTAGCTCCTTCAAGTGAGCTCGTGCGCCTTACTTACGCGACCACTCCCACACGTTCCAGAACACGCCGTCCTGGTTGGGCTGGTATTCGGTCACACCGTCGATCTGGTCGGACACTCCGAAGAAGCCCGGGGACTGGAACAGCGGCAGACCGTAGCCGTCCTCGAAGGTGTGCTTGTCGATCTGGACAATCTGCTCATCTCGAGCGTCCTTGTCCAGGTTGGAACGAGCCTCGTCGGTGAGCTTGTCCACCTCGGGGTTGGAGTACTTGGTGTAGTTACCGCCACCGCCGGTCTTGAAGATCTGGGACAACATTTCGGTGCCCACACCCGGGGAGACCCAGCCGAACAGCGATGCATCGTAGTCACCGTCCGCGAGCTTCTCCGACCAGTTGGGGTCACCCAAGTCCTCAACCTTGAAGCCGGCCTGCTCTGCGGATTCCTTGATCAGCTGGAAAGTATCCACGCGCAGCGGGTTCTCGTTGTTGTAGAGAATTCGCACGGTCGGGGTCTTGCCATCGAGCAGTTCCTTGGCGCCGTCGATATCGACGTCACCGTAGAGGTCTTCTGCCTGGTTCTCCTCGGTGGTCTTCCCGTACTCTTTCTGGCTGGTGACCCACATCTGGGAGTTCAGCACGGAGGCCTCGTCGTTGACCGGCTTGATGAGCTGATCGACGATCTGCTGACGCGGAACGGTCTTCAGGAATGCCTCTCGGACTGCTTGATCCTCAAAGGTGTCCGCGCCGAAGTTCAGGTCCAGGTGGTCGTAGGCAAGCTGGCCGCCCTGGATGACTTCCACGTTGTCCAACTCGTTCACCTGATCGATGGTGTCCTTGTTGACGTTGCCCGGGGCCATGATGTCGACTTCGCCGTTGCGCAGCGCCTGGATCTGAGCGGTTGCGTCACCAATGGTGCGCACCGTGATTTCATCGAGCTTGCCAGCGTTGTCACCGGTGTAGCTATCGTTCTTGACCAGGGTCACGGAGTTGTTCTCGACGATGTCGTTGATCTTGTACGGGCCGTTGGAGACCAACAGGCTCTCGTCCTCCGGCTTGTCCGAGAACTGGAAGGCCTCGGCCCAGGTCTTGCCGATCTCTTCGAGTTCGGGACGTTCCTGCGGATCCTCAGGATTACCTTCGGGCGAGTCCTCCAGGGTCTTGAGGAGTTCGTCCTCGGTCATGCCCGCCTGCTCAGCAACCACGTGGGCCGGCTGCAGGTAATCGTTGTCAAAGGCGATTTCCCAGTCGGACTGAGGTTCCTCGTAGGTAATGGTGAAGGACTTGCCGTCCTCGGAGAACTCGGGCTTGTCGGTTTTGCCCATGATGTCCGTGGAACCTGCGATATTGAAGTACTTGGTACCCGTTTCGGCCTCGGCGTCCTCATCGTTGTGGTAGCCGGACAGGATCGACCACCAGAGGATGATGTCGGCCTTGTCGATGGCGTTGCCGTCGGACCACTCCGGATCGTTCAGTGTGTACTCGACGGTCAAGGGATCGTCGGAAGTCTTCTCGTAGCTGCCAAAGCCCTCATTGGGCACAATTTCCTGCGCGGGGTTCACATAGATGAAGCCTTCGCGCGTAGCGTTCGCAATCTTGCCGTTGATGTCCAGGTTGGTCGCCGCCGTGGCGTTGTTGACTGCAGTGAATGCGTTGGTCTCGGCAACGGTGACCACGCCGCCTTCTTGACCTTCTCCTTCACCCCCGCCGTTTTCTTCTCCGCCGCCGCCAACGTTGGCGCAGCCTGACAGTGCCAGTGCGGCAATGGCAGCGACTGAGACAGCTGCCTTGCCTTTAAAGGTGTAATTTCCCATGACGGTATCTCTCCTGGTGTGGTGTCACGATCGGTGGGGCACCACGGTGTGCTTCCACCCGCGAATTGGATGAGTTGAGCGTGAAGTGTGTTTCACCTCACAAGTGAGATCTAGGTTACCGGTCGTTCACCATGAACACGCCTACTAGTTGTCCGTGTCCGACAAATCCGCCTCATTCGTTACTCATTAGTCACAATCTCGAAACACGAGGGGCTTGATTGAAACGAAATCCGTTCTGACCACGGCTCCTGTCTCTCTTGACTCATCCTGTGACTACGCTGGTCACAACAAGTACTGCTACCGGGAGGAATCGACATGACTCAGCACCCGCAGGACCCCGTACAGCCTCGGCGTGATCCGTCGGAGACCGGTGAACCCTTCGACTCGAGCCCACAAAACGCAGGAGACCGCAGCGCGGAACGCGACCGCGCGGCGTCGTCGTCGGTGGAAACGACCCGCGGCGACCAACACGACAATCGCACCGCGCGCGCAACCGATCCCACTCTGGACGGGCCCAAGAAGCGCGGCGTGTCCGGCATCGTGTGGGCCGCGCTGATCCTGGGCGTGATCATCCTGATCCTGCTTTTGATCTTCATCATCCAGAACAACGTGTCCACACGATTCGAATACATGGCGTGGCAGTTCAGCTTGCCGCTCGGTGTGGCCATGCTGCTCTCCGCCGTGGCGGGTGCGCTGGTCATGGCGCTCGTGGGATCGGTGCGCATGTTCACGCTGGGCCACCGCGTGCGCAAACTCGAGAAGGAACGCGCGCGAATCCAGGACACCCTCAGCCGGTAACCGGACATGACGCCCCCGGCCCGCCCCTTGACCAAGGTCGACTGAGCCATGACCACCGTGGCCGTCTATCTGGTGGTGGTCATGGGGCTGGGGGCGTTCGCACATCTGATTCGGCTGCCACCCCTGCTCGGGTTCTTGGCCGCAGGGTTTCTGCTCAACGGGCTGGGCGTCGAGCGCCTGGACGAACTGGAGCTGCTGTCCGAACTCGGTGTCACGCTGCTCTTGTTCGGGATCGGGCTGAAACTCGACGTCCGGACTCTTTTGGGTAAAGAGGTGTGGGCCGCCGGTGGCATTCACATGGTCATCAGTGCCCTGGCCAGCGCGGGGGTCCTGTGGCTCATGATGCTCGCGGGCCTGGAACTGGCTGGCGAAACTCTCGGCACCGTGCTGCTGGTGGCCTTTGCACTGTCGTTCTCCTCGACCGTTCTGGTGGTCAAGATCCTGGACGAGCGCGGCGAGTCGAACTCGCTGTATGGGCGAGTCGCCGTGGGCATCCTGGTGCTTCAAGACATCGCGGCGGTGCTGTATCTGACCATTTCCAGCGGCCACCTCCCCTCTCCTTGGGCACTGCTGGTGCTTGCACTGTTATGGCCCGTGACCCGGCTCGCACGAAAGCTGTGGTCCCGGTTGGGTCACGGCGAGTTGCTGGCCTTGTTCGGCGTGGTCATGGCGCTCGTTCCGGGCTGGTGGGCCTTCACCGTCACGGGACTCAAGGGTGATCTCGGTGCTCTCCTGGTGGGCGTGCTCTTGGCCTCCCATCCCCTGGCCCGGGACCTGGCCAAGTCGATTCTCACGGTCAAAGACCTGTTGCTCGTGGGGTTCTTCGTGAGCATCGGCTTCTACGGGTTGCCCAGCCTGGAAATGGTCATCATGGCCGTCATCCTGTGCCTGTTGATCCCCTTGCAGTCCGCCATCATGGCCGCCGTGCTCACGTTGTGCGGGCTACGACGGCGCACGGCAGTCCGCGGGGCGCTCGCCCTGGCCAATTATTCCGAGTTCGCTCTCATCGTGGGCGCCACGGCGGTGGCCTCCGGGCAGCTCGACGACGACTGGCTGGTCATGCTCGCGTGTGCGGTGGCCCTGAGCTTCGTGGTGTCCACGGTGCTCAACCGTCGCGGCAGCCTGATCACCACCGCCCTGCTTCGCTCTGTCCCGGAAGCACCCGAGGATCAGCTGCACCCCGAGGACCGTCCCCTGGATCTGACTCGCGCGGACGTCCTGGTCCTGGGCATGGGGCGGGTGGGTACCGCCACCTATGACGAGTTCACGGTAACGACCTCGCACAAGGTCGTCGGGCTCGAGATCGACCCCGTGAGGGCGCACCACCTGTGGGAGCGTGGCTACGATGTCGAAAATGCGGACGCCACGGACGCGGACGTGTGGGACCGGATCTCCGCAACGGGCCACGTGAAAGTCGCGGTGCTCGCCATGCCGTTCCACGATGCCAACCTGTCCGCGCTGCACGAACTCCACAAATCCGATTTCTCCGGCCGCGTAGCCGCGGTGGCACAGTACGAGGATCAGGTCGCCGAGTTGGAGAAGCTGGGCGTGAACACGGTGATCAACCTGTACTCCGGTGCCGGACTGGCTCTGGCCGTGGAGGCACAGGAGGATCTGGAGCACCCGGAAGCCTGATATTCGGCTCCAATCCGGTGCTGGTCCACGAATGAAACTCAACGGGTGTGGCCCCCACCACGGGGTAGGCTGGTGGGCAGTCCAGTGACCGTCAAACCAAGGAGTCATTGCCCCATGCCCAAGATCATCTACACCAAGACGGATGAGGCGCCCCTGCTCGCCACCTATTCCTTCAAGCCCGTGGTCGAGGCCTTCGCGTCCACCGCTGGTGTTGAGGTGGAGACCCGGGACATTTCCCTGGCCGGCCGCATTGCCGCTCAGTTCCCGGATCGCCTGACCGAAGAGCAGCGCGTGGCCGATGCCCTCACCGAACTGGGCGAGCTGGCCAAGACCCCGGAAGCCAACATCGTGAAGCTTCCCAACATTTCCGCGTCCATCCCGCAGCTCAAGGCAGCCATCGCCGAGCTCCAGGCCGCCGGCTACGACATTCCGGATTACCCGGAAGAGGCCGTGACGGATGAGGACAAGGACACCCGCGCCCGCTACGACAAGGTCAAGGGCTCCGCAGTGAACCCCGTGCTGCGCGAGGGCAACTCGGACCGCCGTGCTCCCAAGGCCGTGAAGAACTACGCCAAGAAGCACCCCCATTCCATGGGCGAATGGTCCGCTGATTCCAAGACCAACGTGGCGACTATGGGTCAGAACGACTTCCGCGCCAACGAGCAGTCCGTGGTCATGCCCGCCGATGACACCCTCAAGATTCAGCTGGTCACCGATCAGGGCACCGAGGTGCTCAAGGAATCCGTGCCCGTGCTCAAGGGTGAAGTGGTCGACTCCACCTTCATGAGCGCCGCTGCTCTGGACGAGTTCCTCAAGGCCCAGGTGGCCCGCGCCAAGGAAGAGGACGTGCTGTTCTCGACCCACCTCAAGGCCACCATGATGAAGGTCTCTGACCCCATCATCTTCGGCCACGTGGTCAAGGCGTTCTTCCCCGAGGTCTTCGCCCAGTACGGCGATCAGCTGGCTCAGGCCGGGCTGTCCCCCAACGACGGCCTGGGCGGCATCCTGTCCGGTCTGGCCAACGTGGCTGACGGCGACAAGATCAAGGCCGCCATCGAAGAGGGCATCAACAACGGCCCCGAGCTGGCGTACGTGAACTCGGACAAGGGCATCACCAACCTGCACGTGCCTTCTGACGTGATCGTGGACGCTTCCATGCCCGCCATGATCCGCACCTCCGGCAAGATGTGGGGCCGTGAAGGCCAGCAGGAGGACACCCTGGCAGTGCTGCCGGACTCCTCCTACGCCGGTGTGTACCAGGCCGTGATCGAGGACTGCCGCGCCAACGGCGCCTACGACCCCACCACCATGGGCACCGTTCCCAACGTGGGCCTCATGGCGCAGAAGGCCGAGGAGTACGGCTCGCACGACAAGACCTTCGAGATCGAGAAGGCCGGCACCGTGCAGGTCGTCAACCAGGCCGGCGAGGTCCTGATGTCCCACGAGGTTCAGCCCGGTGACATCTGGCGCGCGTGCCAGGCCAAGGATGCTCCCATCAAGGACTGGGTCCAGTTGGCCGTTCGCCGTTCGCGCGAGTCCGGCATGCCGGCCGTGTTCTGGTTGGACGAGTCCCGCGCCCACGACCGCAACCTCATCGAAAAGGTCAACCAGTACCTGGCCGACGAGGACACCGACGGTCTGGACATCCGCATCCTCTCCCCCGTGGACGCCACCACGTTCACCATCGAGCGCATCCGCCGCGGCGAGGACACCATCTCCGTGACCGGCAACGTGCTGCGTGACTACCTCACCGACCTGTTCCCCATTCTGGAACTGGGCACTTCCGCCAAGATGCTGTCCATCGTTCCGCTGATGAACGGCGGCGGTCTGTTCGAGACCGGTGCCGGTGGTTCCGCTCCCAAGCACGTGCAGCAGCTCGTCGAGGAAAACCACCTCCGCTGGGATTCCCTGGGTGAGTTCCTCGCCCTGGCTGCCTCCTTCGAGCACCTGGCCACTCGTTACGACAACCCCAAGGCTCAGGTTCTGGCGGACACGCTGGACCGCGCCACGGGCACGTTCCTCAACGAGAACAAGTCCCCGTCCCGCAAGGCCGGCGAGCTCGACAACCGCGGCTCGCACTTCTACCTCGCGCTCTTCTGGGCCGAGGAACTGGCCAAGCAGACCGAGGACGCCGAGTTGGCCAAGGCCTTCGAGAAGGTCGCTTCGGAGCTGCGCTCCAACGAGGACACCATCGTGAAGGAACTGCTCGAGGTTCAGGGTTCGCCGGCCGATATCGGCGGTTACTACTGGCCCAGCAACGAGAAGGCCTCCAACGTGATGCGCCCCTCGGCCACGCTCAACAAGATCGTGGATTCGCTCAGCGCCTGATCGCGTAGCGCGTTTCCAGATCGACGACGCCGCCGCGTCGCCTCTTCGGGGGCGGCGCGGCGGCGTCATTCTCGCCGTGGTTCACCACGTCGAGGAACCGGGCACGAAAAAGGGGCGGGGCCGAAAGGCCCCGCCCCACAAAGGTGACTGCTTAGGACAAGACGTCCTCAGCGGCGTCGTAATCGGGCTCGTCGGTGATTTCGTCGACGAGCTGGGTGTAGACCACCTCACCGTTTTCGTTGAGAACCACGACGGCGCGAGCCAGCAGGCCTTCGAGCGGGCCGTCGGTCTGAACCAGGCCGTAGTCCTCGCCGAAGCTGGAGCGGAATGCGGAACCGGTGGTGACGTTCTCGATGCCCTCGGCGCTGCAGAAACGGTCGTGGGCGAACGGCAGGTCCTTGGACACGCAGACCACTGCGGTGTTGTCGAGTGCTGCCGCGCGCTTGTTGAACTCACGCACGGACTGGGCGCACACGCCGGTGTCCAACGACGGGAAGATGTTGAGGACCACGCGCTTGCCAGAGAAATCCTGGGAAGTCACGGGGCTGAGATCGGAACCCACCAGGTCAAAGGTGGGTGCGGTGGTGCCCACGTCGGGCAGTTCGCCGGAGGTGTGGACGGTGTTTCCCTGAAATGCGGTAGTTGCCATGTCTTCATTGTGCTGTGCGCCACGCGTCATGTCAGCATCTGTCGCCATCTTTAGCCGTGCGCTGAACTTCCCGCTGCTAGTGTCATAGGTCACTGAACACCCGCGAAACCGGCGTCACCCCGCTCCTCAGGAGGATCCATGAGTCCAGCACCCGTCAACGTTGCCGTCACCGGAGCCGCAGGTCAGATCTGCTACAGCTTGTTGTTCCGAATCTCTCAAGGTGACCTGTTCGGACCGGATCAGCCCGTTCGATTGCAGTTGCTGGAGATTCCCCAGGCACTGGGTGCCCTGGACGGCGTGGTCATGGAGCTCATGGACTGCGCGTTCCCCTTGCTGGCCGATGTGCAGACCGGTGACGATCCCGAGAAGGTCTTCGACGGCGCCAACTTCGCGTTGCTCGTGGGTGCCCGTCCGCGCACCAAGGGAATGGAGCGCGGCGACCTGCTGGAGGCCAACGGTGCCATCTTCACCGCTCAGGGGGCTGCGTTGAACAAAGTGGCCGCAGACGACATCCGGGTGGTGATCACGGGAAACCCCGCCAACACCAACGCCTTGATTGCTCAGCAGAACGCCCCGGACATCCCCGCCGACCGCTTCAGTGCGCTCACCCGGCTGGACCACAACCGAGCTAAGTCCCTGTTGTCCAAGCAGACCGGGGCGCCCGTGACCGACATCAAGCGCATGACCATTTGGGGCAACCACTCCGCCACGCAGTACCCGGACCTGAGCCACACCACGGTGGCCGGCAAGCCCGCACTGGATCTGGTGGATCACTCGTGGGTCGAGGAAGAGTACATTCCACGGGTTGCCAAGCGCGGTGCGGAAATCCTGGCGGCGCGCGGCACCTCATCCGCAGCCTCTGCCGCCGGGGCCACGGTGGACCACGCCCGCGATCTGTTCCGCGGCACCCCCGAGGGTGATTGGACGTCGATGGCGGTCGTGTCGGATGGTTCCTATGGCGTTCCGGAGGGGCTCGTCAGCTCATTCCCGGTGACCACGTCCAACGGTGACTGGTCGATCGTGGAAGACCTGGATGTTTCGGCGTTCTCTCGCTCGCGCATCGACGCGTCCGTGGCCGAGCTCGAGTCGGAACGTACTGCGGTCAAGGAACTGGGACTGATCTAAGCTTCCGGCCCTACGTGAGCGGCCTGATGTGAGGAAACCGCAGGCACGCAGTCTGAGGGGAGGATTGTGCAGAAATCGTGGCGATTTTCTGCACAATCCTCCCCTCACGCTTGGCCCCGGTCCGTCTGCTCAGCGGCCGAGCGCTTCGTGGAACATTTCTTCGGCGTCGTTGGAGAAGGGCACGAAAATGACGGTCTCCACGGATGTGTCCGCTTCTTGCACCGTGCGCACGGCGATCTCCGTGGCGTTGTCCATCGGCCACCCGTAGATCCCGGCCGAGATGGCGGGGAACGCCACGGACTTCGCACCAATCTCGTCCGCCACGCGCAATGACTCCCGGTAGCACGAGGCCAGGGTGTCGCTCCGGTCGGTTTTCTTGGCGAAGACGGGTCCTACGGTGTGGATGACCCACTTCGCAGGAAGGTTATAGCCCTCCGTGGCCACGGCCTGGCCCGACGGGAGGCCGTCCTTGAGAGTGGTTTCGCGCAACCGTTTGCACTCTTCCAACAGCTGCTTGCCGGCCGCTCGGTGGATGGCACCGTCCACTCCTCCGCCACCGAGTAGCGATGAGTTGGCGGCGTTGACGATGGCGTCTGCTTGAACCTTGGTGATGTCACCTTTGACAATCTGAACGTCCATGACTTCACCCTACGCCGCAGAATAGTAAACGTCAGGGGCTGAATCCCTGGCCGCGGAGCGTCCACGTGCCTAGGCTGAGAGCATGGCTGATCTTCCGATTTTCGACGATTCCCAGGTCCAGAACGTGCTGTGCGTGGTCGCGCACCCGGATGACATGGAGTACGGCGGTTCCGCCGCAGCGGCCCGCTGGGTGGAGCGCGGAGCGAGCGTCTCCTATCTGTTGCTGACCGCGGGTGAGGCGGGTATCCGAGACCAGGATCCGAGCGATGTCGGCCCTTTGAGAGCTCAGGAACAGCGGGACGCCTGTGCAGCCGTGGGTGTCGAAAACCTCACGATCCTGGATCTACCGGACGGCATGCTCGAATCCGGATTGGACATCCGCAAACGCATTGCCCGGGAGATCCGGAAGATCAAGCCGGATACCGTGGTCACCATCAATTGGGACGTGATGGCCGCGTGGGGCCTCAATCAGGCGGACCACAGGGTGGCCGGGCTAGCTACGCTGGACGCCATCCGTGACGCGGACAATCCGTGGGTCTTCCGTGAGCTCATGGACGAAGAAAACCTGGAACCCTGGGGCGTCACCCGTCTGATCGTCAGCGGCGTGGAGCCCGATTACGCGATCGAGCTTTCCGAGGCCAATATCAACGCCGCGGTGGAATCACTGCGCTGCCACAAGCAGTACCTCTCGGCGCTGGGCAGCCACCCGGATCCCCAGGAGATGATCACGGGCATGACCTCGGAAGCCGGTCAGTCCGCCGGTGTGGATCACGCCCTGGGCATCAAGCTGTACAAAATGCGCTGATCCCCGGTCCGGCAGTCGGGACCCTCGAGGTCACGGCTCTTCGTCGGTCATGGCCGCCACGTACATCCACCGGCCGGCACGCTTGCGGAACAGGGACACCTCGTGCTCGCTGTCCCCTCGTCCCGCCGCGATATAGCGCGCTGTGAATTCGACGACGCCGCTCTCATCCTTCGCTTGCCCCGCCTCCGTCTCGTGGATGGTCAGGCCCAACCACTCCGTGCTCGGATCCGCGGAGACCTCCGACGGGCGGGTCGACGGGTGCCAGGTCCGGAACAGGTGGTCCTGGTTGCCCAGCGCGAAGGCCGTGTACCGCGAGCGCATCAAAGCCTCGGCCGTCTCGGGCCAGCGCTGATTGCTCAGTGCCGGTTCGCAGCACTGTTCATAGGACGCACCGGCGGGAATTCCGCCGCAGGGGCACACACTCATTCCTCGGAGTTTACCGTCAGCACCGGGCACCCCGGTCGACCCTGGCCGACCACCACCAGCGTTACGGATGGTCCGGCTCATCGGACTCCGCAGCGTTGTCGGACAACCCTGATCCGTACGTCTCCCCCGCCGCGAGTGCGAGGGCTTGATCGAGCATGGGCTCGGTCAGCCGCCCGGTGAACGTGTTCTGCTGGCTCACGTGATAGCAACCGACGAGCCGAACGGGCTGACCGTCCGGTCGCAGCAGCTCAGCGACGGCCCCGTGGCCGAACTTGGGTCGCGGTTTGGGCACCTCCCAGCCCATCCGCACGGCAGCGGCCAACGTGGTCTGCCATGCAATGCCACCCAGCGCCATGATCCCCTCAACATCGGGCAAGAGGGTAAATTCGCGGTCGAACCATCCGCTGCACGCCGCTTTCTCCGCGGGTAGCGGTTTATTGGCCGGTGGAGCGCAGCGGACGGGTGCGATCATGCGAACGCCACGCAGACGTTGTCCATCTCCCGCGGTGGTCACCGTTTCGTGAGCCGCAAAACCGGCCCGATACAGCGCCGCATAGAGCCAATCGCCCGCACGGTCGCCCGTGAACATGCGCCCGGTCCGGTTTCCACCGTTGGCCGCGGGTGCCAGGCCCACGATGACCAGCCTTGCGTTCGGGTCCCCATAGGACGGCACCGGTCGGCCCCAGTACGGCTCACTCGCGAACGAAGCACGCTTGTGCTCGGCCACGCTCTCCCGCCACTCGACCAACCGCTCGCACGCCCGGCACACGCTGCACAGAGCGTTGAGTTCGCCGACGCCGCTCGTGCCGTCCGCGAGCGCCCGCACCGCAGCGGCGTCGTGCCCGACGGGTGTGTCCGGCGAGGCGGGGTCCTCGGGCCAGCCCGCGCCCGGAGGAACGGGCGACGGGAACGACTGGCCCGTGAGGGGGTGCGGCAGGAGCGGTGTGTCCGATTCGGGGGTTGCCATGACTGAGTCCTCTTCGCGTGTTGAACCGAACAGTGATTGCGGAGGTTCACCCGAGACCCTAGCGTGGTGTCCACCCCGTCCCCTGGCTCAGGAGAAATCGTGAATCGCATCGTAGAACTGTCCGACGGCACTCAACTGACCGCGATCGGACAGGGAGCGTGGAACATTGGCGACTCTACCGCTACCCGCGAGGCCGAAATCAGCACGCTACGCCGGGGTGTGGAGCTGGGCCTCACGCTGATCGACACGGCGGAGATGTACGGCAGCGGGCGCTCCGAAAAACTCGTGGGTGAGGCAATCGCGCCGATCCGCGATGACGTGTACCTGGTGGACAAGGTGCTGCCGTCCAATGCATCGGCCAAGGGAACCGAGGAGGCCTGCGAGCGCAGCCTACGACACCTGGGACTCGACCACATCGACCTGTATTTGCTGCACTGGCCGGGCTCATATCCGGTGGAGGAAACGCTCATGGCCTTCGAACGGCTCGTGGACCGCGGGTTGATCGGCGACTGGGGCGTGTCCAACGTTGATCTGGCGGAGTTGGAGAGCTACCCGGAGAACCCGCTGGTCAACCAGGTGCTCTACAATCCCTCGAGCCGGGGTCCGGAACTCGACCTGTTCCCCGCCATGAAGCAGCGGGAGATCGTAGCCATGGCGTACTCCCCGGTGGGACAGGGTGAGCTGCTCGGCGATTCTTCGCTTCAAGACATTGCCGAGAAGCACGATTCGACCGTCGCGCAGCTGCTTCTGGCGTGGGCCATCCGGGACGGCAACACAATCGCGATTCCCAAGGCGTCCACGGTGGAGCATGTGGAGGACAATGCCCGTGCGCTCGAGCTGCAACTGAGCACGGAGGACCTCCGCGCCATCGATGTGGCTTTCCCCGCTCCGGATCAGCCGGGACCGCTGGAGCTGATCTGATCCGAACAGGACCGGGCTGCTGAGTGGATGGCCAAGTAGTACCGGTCTGAGGTCCGGTCAGCACCAAGCGCGAGGCTCGCGGTTACTCAGACGCTTTCGCCCAAACGACGTCGCAGCTGCTTGCGCCAGCGATCCGGAAATTCGGGGGCCTCGAGCAGCTCGCGCATGGCCGCCAGGTCTCCGCGCTCCACGTTCATGATGCGGCTTACGAACGCCGAGGACACCGCGTCCGGCAGCCGGGACACGAACTCAAAGCGGTCCCCGACCTGGACATCGCCTACTTCGAGCACGCGCAGGTAGTAACCGCAGCGGTTGGTGCTCATCATGAGCTTGGGTAGGTCCGGGTTGGACCATTTCTTGGAGATCGTGCCGCAGGGTTGGCGCGGTTGGGTGACTTGAACGACCGCACTGCCCACCCGGTACACGTCGCCCAGGAACACCTTGTCCTCGGTGGCGCCGCGGATGGTGAGGTTCTCGAAGAACGCGCCATCGGGCAGCTCGAGCCCTTCAGCCCGCCACGCGTCGTAATGCTCGGCCGGGTAGCAACACACGGCCTTCTCGGTTCCACCGTGATGTTTTAGGTTCCCCTGCTCATCCCCCACGAAACCCGTGGCGGTCAAGTGAACCGGGCCAGCGTGCGGCGTCTTGACTGCGGCCGTCCTGAGCGCGCGCGATGACCCCCAGTTGTGAGACTTCACCTCGCCAGTGCGAAGCAGGGTAATCGAGGCGTCCGTCACCTTCGGCTCGTCCACGGTCGCTTGGTCCTGACTCATGCTTTGGCTCCATCCCACACCGGGTTTCCGTGCTCGTCCAGGCGCAATCCCTCGCTGGGTTCGTGCACCGTGAATTTTCCGTTGTGCATCAGATGTACCACGCGCACGCTGTGCTTCGCGGTGGCCACATCCGAGATGATGCGCCTGTGACAACGCCACCACACGGACTCCGAACACATCACGGCCGTACGTTTATCGTCCAGCCCTCCCAGAAGGTCGGCCATCCCGGCTCGGAATTCCTCGCTGCGGGTCCACGCGGCATAGGCGCGGAAGGCCTTGACTCGCCACCATTGGTCCGGTGATTGCTGGTCCTCGGCTTTGGAGAGCGAGCGGCGACCGCCCAGGCGTTC
Source organism: Kocuria sp. CPCC 205235 (assembly GCF_040980905.1). Lineage (NCBI taxonomy): Bacteria > Bacillati > Actinomycetota > Actinomycetes > Micrococcales > Micrococcaceae > Kocuria > Kocuria sp. CPCC 205235. Next base: position 81,080 of record NZ_JAVKPR010000004.1, on the reverse strand, counting down.
ATCCCACACATATTCGATACCCAGCTCGTGGGCGAGCTCTTCAATCTGCCCGCGCGCGGCGGCGTCGTTGCGGCGACTGCCCGGGAACCGGCGCACGTCCACGATTCGTTCGATGTGCGCGCCCTGCAGCAAGCGGGCCAACTCGTCGCGGTCCGCGGTGCCGTGGCCGAAGGTCATGAGGGTCGTGGGCTGAGCCATGCCCTCCAGGGTACGAGGCTCCGTGCGGGGAGTCTCCGAAGGCAGGAGGCGCCCGGGGGCAAAGCTCCCGAACGCACGGATCCTCGTGAGAACCGATACGTGTTAGGCCGCGACCGGCACGCAGTCCGGGCAGTGATCGCGCGCCCCCGATTCGGTGCAGGACTCGCAGCACAGGAACAACTGACGGCACGTCTGTTCGGCGCAGTTGACATAGCGGGGCGTGGGCTCACCGCATTCGGCGCACGTGCCCAGGGACTGCGCGCCGGGCTCGAATTCCATGTGCATCCGCTTGTCGAACACGTAGAGCGAACCGTCCCACAGGCCCTTATTCCCGTAGGCCTCGCCGTAACGCACAATCCCGCCGTCCAATTGGTAGACGTCCTGGAAACCGCGGTTCTTCATGAGCACGCTGAGCAGTTCGCAGCGGATCCCGCCGGTGCAGTAGGTGACCACGGGCTTGTCCTTGAAAGAGTCGTACTTGCCCGATTCGATCTCGTCGATGAAATCACGGGTGGTATCCGTCTCCGGGACCAGCGCGTCCCTGAACTTGCCGATCTGGGCTTCCAAGGCGTTGCGGCCGTCGAAAAACACGACCTCGTCACCGTGCTGGTCCATGAGTTCGTGCAACTGGTGCGGCTTCAGATGGGTGCCGCCACCCTGCACGCCATCCTCAGTCACGGTGATCGGATCGGGAGCGTGGAAGGTCACCAATTCCGGCCGCACCTTGACGCTCAACCGTGGAAAGTCGTCCCCCACCCCGTCAGACCATTTGATGTCCGCGTCCTTGAACGGTGCGTACTCCTTGAGGCCCTTCACGTAGCGCTTGACGTCATGGATGTCCCCGCCCACGGTCGCGTTGATCCCCTGCTCGGAGACGATGATGCGCCCCTTCACGTTGCTGCGTTCGGCGAGGTTCTGTTGCCACAGCTTGATGGCATCAGGATCGGCCAGCGGGGTGAAGACATAGAACAGCACAATTTTCGGCAGGGACATACCCACCAGTTTAAGTGAATCCGGGGCCGCCCACGCGCGGTGGGCGGCCCCGGGGAGGTGAGCTTGGCGACGTCGTCGATGCCGACCACGGGACGACGCCGCCAGCTCGGCTTAGGAAATCTCGTACCCCGTCACGGGGCCTTCAGTATTCGGCTGCCAACCGAGCTCGGGGGCGACGTACTTAGCGAAGTTCTCCAGGATCCGCAGGTTCAGCTCGGGGCCCAGCTGGCTGGGAATCGTGAGCGTCAGGGTGTCGGACTCCATCACGGCCTGATCCTGCTTCAGCTGCTCCACCAAGGTGTCCGGCGAACCCGCATAGGTGCGCCCAAAGACGGAGGTAAACCCGTCGATCACTCCCACCTGGTCACGCGATTCCCGGGCACCCATGTAAGAGAAGATCTCGTCCTCGGGACCCACGATCGGGAACACGCTGCGGCTGACGGAGGTGCGCGGCGTGCGAGTGTGATCAGCAGCGCGGAAGGCTTCGCGATAGCGGCGCAACTGTTCGGCCTGCTGCTCCGCGAAGGAACCCTCGTTGGCCTCGGTGAGCAGCGTGGAACTCATGAGGTTCACGCCCTGCTCCCCCGCCCACTCGGCGGTCTTGGCCGATCCTGCACCCCACCAGATGCGCTCGGCCAGACCGGGCGACTGCGGTTCTATGGCCAGCTTGGCTCCGGCGCCGTACTGAGCGGGATCCGCGTAGGTCATGGGTTCACCCTTGATGGCGCGCATGAACTTCTCGAAGTGCTCACGGGCAGTGTCCGCGCCGCGGGGGTCCTCCGAGCCGGTGTAGCCGAACGACTCCCACCCGCGCAGCGCCGGTTCGGGGGATCCCCGGCTCACGCCCAGTGCAACGCGGCCGTCCGCAATGAGGTCCAGCTGAGCGGCCTCTTCCGCGAAGTACAGCGGATTTTCGTAGCGCATGTTCGTGTTATGGCTCTCGTTTTCTCGGTCCGCGTCCCTCTACAGGTACCGGCAGACCTGGTCTGGGCTGCATGTGTCGGGGTCCGGGTGCGCGGCGTCGTGCCGGAGGTCGGCGATGGTGCCGTGCAGGGCGGTGAGCTGGGCGATCTGCTGCTCGATCTCGGCCAGGCGCGCGTCGAGGAGGTCTCGCACGTGCTCGCAGGGCGCGTGGCCGCTGTCGCGGATGTCGAGGATTTGGCGGATCTGGGCGAGGGTGAGGCCTGCGGCCTGGCCACGGTGAACGAAGTCGATCCGGGCGACGGCGTCGGGCGCGTAGTCGCGGTACCCGGATGGCGTCCGGTCGGCCGGGGGCAGCAGTCCCTGCTCTTCGTAGAACCGGAGCGTCTTCGAGGTGGTGCCCGCGCGTTCGGCGAGTTCTCCGATGCGCATTGCGGCCTCCGATCATTCGGCAGGGGCCACGCTTGACCTTCCCCTGCACTGGAAGGTCCAGTATGGCTGAAACGGAACAGAAGTCCAAGCCTTGACGGGAGCAGCGATGCCTACGAAGTACGATCTCGCCATCATCGGATCGGGCGGCGGAGCGTTCGCCGCCGCGATTCGCGCGACCATGCTCGGGAAGTCGGTGGTGATGATCGAGCGTGGCACGCTCGGCGGCACCTGCGTGAACACGGGCTGCGTGCCGTCGAAGGCCCTCATCGCCGCCGCCGATGCACGGCACGTCGCCGCCGACGCCGCCGACCGGTTCCCGGGGATCGCGACGACGGCAGGCCCAGTGGACATGCCCGCGCTGATCGCCGGGAAGCAGGCGTTGGTCGAGACGATGCGGGGCGAGAAGTACGCCGACGTCGCCGATTCATACGGGTGGCACGTCCGGCGGGGAGACGCCGGGTTCGCGGGCACCCCGGACGCGCCGGTGTTGGAGGTCACCGCCGCAGACGGAGCGGTCGAGACGATCGAGGCCGAGCACTACCTGGTCGCCACCGGTGCGCGGCCGTGGGCTCCGCCGATCGACGGCCTGGACGAGGCCGGGTACCTGACCTCGACCACGGCGATGGACCTGACCGAGGTCCCCGAGTCGATGCTGGTGCTCGGCGGCGGCTACGTCGCCCTGGAGCAGACGCAGCTGTTCGCCCGCCTCGGCTCCCAGGTCACCGTGCTGGTGCGGTCCCGGCTCGCGTCGAAGGAGGAGCCGGAGGTGTCCCGGACACTGCAGGAGGTGTTCGCCGACGAGGGCATCCGGGTGGTCCGCCGCGCGGTGCCGACCCGGGTGTCCCGGGACGCGGCGACCGGGCAGGTCGTGGTTACCGCGGACGTGTCCGGCGGCTCGCAGGAGTTCCGCGCCGACCAGGTGCTCGTCGCCCTCGGACGCCGTCCCGTCACCGACGGCTTGAACCTCGATGCGGTCGGGGTGAAGACCGGGGACTCCGGCGAGGTGGTCGTCTCCGACCATCTGCAGTCGTCGAACCCGCGGATCTGGGCCGCGGGCGACGTGACCGGGCACCCGGAGTTCGTCTACGTCGCGGCCCACCACGGCACCCTCGTTGCCGAGAACGCGTTCGCCGACGCCGACCGGTCCGTCGACTACTCCCATCTGCCGCGGGTGACGTTCACCGGACCGGCGATCGGCGCGGTCGGGATGACCGAGAAGGAGGTCGTCGCCGCGGGGATCCGCTGCGACTGCCGCGTGCTGCCCCTGGAGTATGTGCCCCGGGCGGTGATCAACCGCGACACCCGCGGGTTCATCAAGATCGTCGTGAACGCCGATACGAGCGAGATCCTCGGCCTCACCGCCGTCGCCAAGGACGCCGGGGAACTCGCCGCCGCAGGCGTCCACGTGCTCGGCAAGACCATCGCCGAAGTCGCCGACGCCTGGGCCCCCTACCTGACCATGACCGAAGGCATCCGGATCGCCGCGAAGTCCTTCACCACCGACCCGTCACTGCTCTCGTGCTGCGCATGAACGGCAACGCATGCAATCGGGGAGATCTCATCCGGAAGAGGTGCAGACGATGAGCGCCGATCACGACCGCGACGAACGGCGCGCCGGTCCCATCGTCGCCGCAGGGACCGGGCTGCTCCTACTGGCATGCTGCGCGCTTCCGTTGCTGCTCTGCTGCGGCCTGCCGCTCATCGCAGCGGGCGGAGCACTCGCAGGCGTCGGAGGGCTCCTCGGCAATCCCTGGATCATCGGTGCCGGGATCGCCGTCGCGATGGCCGTCACGGCCGGGATGCTCGTCAGGCTACGGCGGCGGCACCGAGGCCGCAGGACTGGCTGCTGCGAAAATCCTTCGACTGCTGATCGGAACCGGTAGCTCGATCGGATCCAGCCATCACCGCCAACGGGGCCACCTCGGCATCCCGCGGCCCTTCCAGGTCTCCACGAGACCGGCGACCCAGCGGACGGACGCGAAGAGTCCGTAGCCGGCCCCGGCGAGGCCCATGGAGACCACGAGCCAGCGACCGATCCCGAGCCACACGCTCCCGTCCACGTCGAGGGCCCACTGAGCGCCCGTGATAAGCCCGGCGACGGCCATCCAAACACCCGCGACGATCACTGCGACCGGCAGCAGCGCGAGGCACATCGACGCGGCGACAGACCAAAGCTGACGGGCCTCCAGCTTCGCCGTTGTGGCGATGATCTTTTCGGCCCGCTCGTTCGCGGCGTCAATCTTGGCTGTTGCCACGGCCCCGGCGTCGGCAGCGGCCCTCTCGATCGACTGCACAGCCTGATCCCGGGCCGTGCTGATCGCACTCGTCGCCTCGGCGCTGGCTTGGGTGATCGACTCCCGCCAGGCCTTCTGCGCACCGTTCGCGGCCCGCTCGAACTTAGCCCGGCTCTCATCGAGATGCTTGGCGGCAGCCTCGGACTTAGAGGCTGAGCCCTTCAGACTCTCCCCGTTGAGGTTCACGCTCATACCCGCGAGAGTGGACGCGATTCCGGCGAGCAGTTCGCTGTTCTCGTTCGACTCCGGCGGCGGCGACGTTGAGGTCAGCTGATGCGAGATCGCGGAGAGCTGCTTCTCCTGCTCCTCGCTGTCCACCTTCACGAACCCCGCGAGCTTCTTCTGCTGCTCGGTCAGCGTGGCGATCCTCGTATTCTGCGCCTCGACGGCGGCGAGGATCGAGGTCAACAGCTCCATCGTCTCCGGACTGCCGAGCGGTTGCGGCGACTGCACGGGCCCGTTCTGCTGCTTCAGCCTGTCGAGTGCTGCGCTCATGTTCCTGCTCCTTCTGCTGCTGGTGGTAGTCGAAGAACGCCTGCGCGCCCTCCGGGGTGAAGTCCGCCGAGAGTGCGCTCGTGCGCTTGCGGCGCTCGGCACGCCCGGACTCGCCGCGGCGGTCCTCGATGTAGAGCGTCCAGGTCTCCTGCCCGGCGCGTTTGCCCTTCTTGCTGACGGGGCTGTGCAGCCGCATCCGTGGCACCCGATCCCCGTCATCACCGAGCTGCTGGTTCTGCTCCTCGATCACCGAGACCAGACCGGCCTTGTCCACCGCGCGGGGATCGGCCAGCGCCGCACTCATCCGGTCGCCCATCTCGCGGTCGAGCGACCCCTCGGCGAAGTCTTCGCGGCGCAGCTCCCAGTCCTTCGGCGCGTGCTCCAGCCGCTTCACGACCGAGAGCCCGTGCTCGCGCATCAGCTCGTCGTTCGCCGACTGCACGCCCTTCTGATTCCCGGTCTTGCGGTCGTGGAACGTGCGATAGTCCGAGAGCGCCTTTCCCGTGCGGTTGTTGTGATTGAGAACCAAAATATGGTTGTGCGGCTTCTTTCCCCGCCCATCCACATGACTGACGACGAGGCAGTCGGAATCCGGGTGCATCTTCTTGGCGAGCTGGTAGCCCAGGTCGTTCACCCGCTGCACGTGTTCGGGGTTCTTCGGGTCGAACTCCTCGTCGCTGAACGACTGGCGGTAGTGCAGCGCCTCGACCTCGCGCGTCGTGTTCTGCGTGAGCGCCCGAGCGCGCGCCGAGAACGCGCCGGGGCCTCCCGGCACATCGCACGTGATCGCGACGCCCCGCTCGTCCTCCTTGCCCCGGATATAGCGCTCCGTGTCGGCGGCGCTGGCGCTCGGGCTGTAGTGCGTCGTGCTCATGACGCCGTCCGATCACCGAGCAGGGCGCGGACCTCGCGCAGCAGCTCGATCAGCTCGGGCACCTCCGACGACAGCGCCACCGCCTCACCGGCACGTGCTCGGTGGTCCAGGTCGTTGACGTTGATCGCCAGCGGGCGGATCTGCGCGGCCAGCTCACGCGCGTCCGCCGACACCTGCGCGCGCGCCTCGACGCCGAGCAGGTGCGCGGCCACGGCGGCGTCCAGCTCCTCGCTCCGAGAGGCGTGGAGGGCATCGCGCACGACGGCCCGCACCCACGTGCTCGGAGCCAGCCCGAGCCGCTTCGCACGAGTGCGAAGCGCCGCGAGCGTGGCCTCTCCGAAGTCGGTATCGAGCTTCGCGCGGCCCCCACGACGACGCTTCGCGCCGCCGTGACTCTGCCGCACAGCCTCCGCATCAGCCCAACCCGTGTTCACCTGGGAGTCGGTCTGCTGCTCCACCTGTACGCCAGAGTGGCAAGCAGTAGGCATGTCGGACACATCGCTGACGCTCGTGTCCTCCATGCCTGCTTGCGAGGGGCCTCCGGCCCCCTCGACCCCCTGGAAGAGCGCGTCCAGTTCGGTGCTCATGCGGCACCTCCGATCAGTGCCAGCGGCACGTCCGGACTCCGCACGGCGAGCCCGCTCAGCAGCTCCGCGACCGCGCCGTCCGCGTCGTGGTCGGCCGAGGTCTCCGGACCGTAGGTCAGTTCCCGCGACCCGGCGTTCCGGTGGTACGCGTTCCCGTACATGCCGGGCGTGTGCGCGGCGGCCGGAACGCTGCACTGATGCCACTCGTAGGGCTCGATCCTTCCGATGTGCTGCACGAGGTAGCGGTTGATCTCGTCGGCACGGTAGACCTTCACGACCGAGGCCAGGCGGCGGATGAACTGGTCCAGCGCCTCGTCCACGTTGCCCTTCTGACGGGCGTAGTAGAAGAACTCGACGGGCTCGATCGTCGCCGTGATGACGATGAGACGCGGGGCCACCTCGCCCTTGTTCTTATAGCGCGCCTTCGCCGGGGAGGCGTTGTACGGATCGAGCAGCAGCAGCCAGTCGTTCGCGTCCATCGCCGAGGCGCGCAGATCGTCGAGCAGCAGCACTTCCTCCCCGCGCCAGTCATCGAGGGGGTTCCCCGTGGCGGCCCGGTAGACCTGCCACCGCTCGCCGTGGGCGTTCGCCGCGTTGATCGCCTCGGTGATGAAGTCCGTGGCGAACCGGGTCTTGCCGATACCGGCATCCCCGTGCACGAATACCACGTGCGTCGAGAACTCACCGGCGCGGAGCTTCGCCGCCGCCCGGTACGCGCGGCGTTGACCGTAGGCGGACAGGGCATCGTCGATCTCCCGCTGATGCCGCGAGTAGATGTCGAACAGTTCATCGGTAAGCATGATCTGATCGCGCGTGATCTCGCCCTGGAGCACGCGCTCGCGCATGTCCTCGAAGTTCTCGGCGACGACCTTCTTCTTCACGTGGGCGCGACCCTTGAGCCACGTCTCCCGGCGCTGGGCGTCGATGCCGAGGTAGTCCGGCCCGCGCACCGTGGCGACCTCCGAAGGCGCGTACTGGTGCTTGTCCGCGTACTTCACGTGCGTCAGGTACGAGAGCATGTTGTCGAAGGCGTACCGCCCGCGACCGGGCTTCTCGACGTACTGCGGTTCGACGCCGATGCCAAACGCGAGCCGATCCAGAGGCGCGCTCTTCGCGCGGCTGGCGAACTTGATCACCGCGTGCAGGTGATCCGGCTTCGGCTCGACCACGAGGGTCTTCTCGGTGTCGCTCCAGACCTTGCACTCGTCCTTGTCGTGCACGATGCCGTAGGCCTCGACGACCTCACAGCCGATCGCCTCGAGCCGCTGCACCACGTAGGCGAGGATCGCCCCGGCTCCCTGCTGGAGCAGCGCGGCCCCGTTCGCGTCCTCGGCGGCCCAGGTCCAGTACGACGGATCGAGGTACTGCGTGAGCCCGATGCTCGTCGGGTTGTTCTCCTGCTTAGCCACGGCGACCACCGCCCAGGACGTCGGAAGGAGCGTGCGGCGCCTTAAATGACCCCCTATTGACCCCCAAATGATCCTGCGGGGTCACGCGGTGGAGCGAAGGCGAAACCGGCAGCTGACCAGGCATGTTGTTGCATGGCGCGGCAATCGACAAGCCCTTGCCGCGCCCGTAGGAACGGATGAGGCTTCCAGAACTCTTGGAGTGCGGAGCACGGATGAGGACGGGCATCACGACGACGGGCAGCCCGCCTCCGGCGGATGCCAGGCCAGGCCCATCGGTCGGGCTGGTCAGGTCAGCGGGAGCGGTGGCGCTGGTGCGTTCGGCGGCGTTCATCGGGCACCACCCTTGCGGTAACGCTTGATGACGGCCTGATGCGTGACGCCGAGGGCGTCGCCGATCTTGGCCCAGGTCACCCCGTCGGCGCGGGCATCGGCGACGGCCATCTCGACGGCCTCCTCCAGCACGGAGCGGAGCACGCCGAGGTCGTAGAGGTGCGCTTCGCTGTCGGCGAGGGTGGGGTCGCCCACACGCCAGCGGAAGCCGTTCACGTGGGCGAAGGCGGCGGAGTTGGCGCTCATCAGCGATCACCACCCATCACGGCGGCGACCGCGGCCCGCTGGCGCGGAGTCAGCGGCGTGCGGGCCAGGCGCTCACCAGCTCGGCGACCGGCGGCGAGGGCGGCAGCGATGACGGGATCGAGCCCATCAGCCTGCGGATCGGGGGTCGAATCCTGGTCGAGCCCAGGGCAGTCCAGCGCAGATGCGCGGGGAGCGTCGATAACGACAGACATCGGAAGTCCTCAAACATGAGTGTGCTTCCGGTTCCCCGCCACGGTAATTGGGCTGTTTGACCGGCTACTCATCCGGGAGTAGTACCGCCAGCTTCAAAGTCTGGCCCCCGGTGGGATCTTCTTGTCTGCAACCATTGTCCCACGAGTCGACTCACCAGTCCACTGACGAGTCGACTCGCGTGTCAGTCGCGACGCGGCTCTATACGAATGAGGTCGGGGTCGAACTTCACGTGACCGGGCGCGATGGGCTCGATGGTCACCGTCACCAGCTCGTCCACGAGCATCCGGCGGCGGTCCACGTCCAACGTCTTCCACTTCGCCTCGACCACCTCGCGGCGCTCCGCGGTGCCGACCGGCTCGTCCACGTCCGCGAGCAACTTCGCCGCCACCGAAACCGAACGGTCGAGCAGCTCCGCGTCGATCTCATCGATGCGGGCCTTCACGTCGTTGATCGCCGCCGTGATCTCCAGGACCGGCTGATGGATGTCACGCAGCAGCGGGCTCAGCTCCTTCACCCGCTCGACCAGGGCGTTCCGCTCCGTCAGCAACTCCTCGTGATCTGGCCCATCGTCCTCCTGCGGCATCACGAGGTTGTGCACATCCACCGAGGACAAGCGGGTGAGCACCGCCTCGGTCACCATCGCATCGACGGGCTCGCGCTGGCGGGTGAGATGGAACTGCTCGCCGCAGCGGTACGTCGGCTGCTTGCGACTGTTCGTCCCGGAGACGAGCGTCGCGCCGCACTTCCCGCACAGCCCGATCGTGGACAGGAGGTACTTCGGCTGGTTACCCTGCCTCGCCGACCTTCGCACGTTGTCCTCCAGCTTCGCCACCGCGGCCCGCCACGTTTGCTCGCCGACGATGGGCGGGAACGCGTCGCCCTGCACCGGGTACAGCTCGCCCGACGCGTAGTGCTTGATGTAGCCAGCGTAGAGCGGGTTCGCCAGGAGGTAGCGCACGGCATCGACGGAGAACTCCGACCCGCGGGCGGTGAGATGACCGGCACCGTTCAGATCCTCGCGGATTCGCCGGATCGACAGCGACGGCTCGCCGAGGAACGCGGCGAAGGCCCGCCGGACGGCGTCGGCCTCCTCCGGGATCAGCTCGCCCTCTCGCGTCCACCCGAACGCCTTCCAGGCGCTCGTCGGGATGCCCTCGAAGCGTCGGCGCTCGTTCGACCTGATCTGACGCTCCGCCTTACGCCTGGCCTCGAACCGGGCCAGTGCCGCGAGCATCGTCGCTCGGAACTCACCGTCGGCCGTCGAGAGGTCGATCTCGCCGTCCACGGTGACGACCCGCAGCCCCAGGTCAATCAAGGTGTTGAGGTCCTTCGTGCTGCGCAGCAGCCGGTCCATGTCCACGGCGACCACCATCGAGAAGCGGCCCGCGCGGGCATCGTCCAGCATCTCGGCCCAGCGGGTGCCAGCGCGGCGCTTCTTCGTCGCCGACACGGCGTTGTCCTCGTAGACCTCGACGACGTTCCAGTCCTTGGCCTCGGCCAGCGCCCTGATCTTCCTCAGCTGCGTATCGACCGTCCAGCGGTCGCCCTTGCGGTCCATGGAGGCGCGGACGTACGCGGCCACCTCGTTCGTCTTCCTCAGCGCTACCAGTTCGACCATGCAACCAAGCTTACGGAACGAGTGTCACAACCGCGACATGCTCTAGCGCATGTCGATCACGCCGGTGCCTACCTCGATGCGGCGGGTACGCGCGGCGATGGCGCTCAACAGCGGCATGGGAGAAGCGGACTGGCGAGCGTAGTGGTGCACGCGGAAATAGGCACCGTTGACGCCCAGCTCGTCCGCGCCCTCTGCGATCTCAATGGCGTCCCGCAAGGACTGCCGCGCATCAGGATCGCCGGGCCCGCGACCGGAGCCGTAGTGACCGAAACTCAAGAATCCGAAAGCCTTCATGACCACAACAACATACTTGATCCAGATATTATTTCCGAATCAAGGACCGCAGTAATGGTTCGGGAACCTGTGGTCAATCGGCCTACAGGGCGTGATTTTTGGATACTGTCGAGAGACCCAAGCCATGTGAGTCCCCGTTCGCATCGCGGGTCTTTACTCGTTGTATCTAAGTTCCGGCGGTGCCGGTCTCATCGCGTGACCGGTTGGTCTTGATAAGAACAATAGGGAGCACAGCATGGAAACCACCGCGGAAACAACCACCAGACCACCCCAGGGGATGACCCCGCGACACTGGATGGTCGCGGCCGGTGGCTTCATGATCATGATTGCGGCTTCCGTGGTGCTGTCAGGATTGTCCCTACTGCACCCGTTCATCGTGGGTGACATGTTCACGGACGAGACCGGAAACCCCGCCAACGGCGGTCAACCCGCCTTCCTTATTTACTTCACGGTCCTGACCATCACCATTGTGGTGACCATGATGTTCGCCGCCGGCCCCTTGATTGCCAAGTTCGGTCCCCGCGTGATGCTGGGTGTGGGCTCGTGCATCATGGGCCTGGGTGTACTGCTGTTCTCCTTCGCGCCCAACCCGTTCATGTTCTATGTGGCCGGCGCAGTCATCGGCATGGGTTACGGGCTGTCCCAGGCACCCATTCCCCCGGTCATCACCACGTCCTGGTTCGAGGCCAAGCGCGGTCTGGTCCTGGGCATCGTGCTTTCCGGTTCCGGCGTGGGCGGTCTGCTGTGGTCCATCCTGAGCCCGCGCATGGCAGAGTCGCTGGGCTGGCGCCCCACCATCATGACCATGGCCATCGTTCTGGTGACGCTCTCCTTGATCGCCACCGTGTTCCTGGTGCGCAATACCCCCGCCGACGTGGGTCTACTCCCCTATGGCGCGGTGCCCGGCGAGAATGAGGAAGCCCACAGCCAGGACCCCACCAAGCTCCCCGGTTTCGTGCTCCGCGACGCTCTGCGCAGCCCCTGGTTCTGGCTTCTGGCACTGGCCTTCGTGCTGATCGGCATGATCGTGTCCGTGACGCAGGTGCTGGCCATTCTGCTGAAGGTCTACACCGGCGAAAACATTTCCGCGTTCAGCCTGTTGCTGGCCACGTGGACGTTCACCCTGATCCTGTGGAAGCCGCTGCTCGGCATCATCAACGACAAGATCGGCGTGATCTGGATGATGGCCATCACCCTGGGCCTCATGGCGCTGGGCTTCCTGTACCTGCCGCAGATGTCGACGGCGGCCTCCGGGTTCGGTGCCATGGCCATGGCGCTGCCGCTGATGGCCATGGTCTGCATGTCCGCCGGTGTCTCCAACGCCACGGTCGCCCCGCCACTCGTCTTGCGTCAGTCGGTCGGCGCTCGCGATTACAGCAAGCTGCTGTCCCTGGGCCTGTCCTTCTACTACATTGGCAACGCCCTGGGCGCTCCGCTGTGGGGCACCATCCAGTCGGTCACCGGCAACTACAACCTGGGCCTCTACACCGCCCCCATCATCCTGGCGGTCATCGTGATCTTCGCTTTGCTCGCGGCCAAGAACGGCCCCAAGCAGTGGACCAACCCGGCCCCCACCACCACCACCAAGACCCCCTAACCGATCACGACCGACGACGGCGCCCGGTCACCTCCCGCGCGGAGGTGACCGGGCGCCGTCGTCGGTTAATTGACTGCCGGTCGAGCGGCTACCGACCCAGCCAGGCGGTCGAAGCCACCACGATGGCCGCGGTGGCTTCCGTCAGGGTTGGCTGGATGACCGGGGCGAACATCGGCGAGTGATTGCCCGGGATGTCTTGCGTAATGGTGCCGTTGGCCTCCGCCCGCGCGTACGCCTCCGGATCGGTTCCACCCACAGCCCAGTAGGTGTAGGGCACGCCCAACGCATTGGGGATGTCGCTGAAATCCTCACTCGCGGTCTGGCGGCCGTACTCGCGGATGGCATCAGCCGGGAAGTACTCGACGAATGCCTCGGCCACGGTGTGGGTCGTGTCTGCGTCATTGTCGGTCAGCGGGTAGCTGTTGATGACCTCGAACTCGGGCTCCTCGAGTGAACCGGACGCCTCTGTCTCCGCCTTGGAGATCCGTTTGATGGCTTCGATCAGATGATCTCGCACGGCCGTGCTGTAGGCGCGGATGTTGAGTTCCAGCACCGCGTGATCGTCGATGATGTTGCTCTTGGAGCCGACCGTCAGCTTTCCGACGGTCAGTACCGCGAACTCCCCGGGTTCGATTTCCCGTGAGACCACGGTTTGCAAACGGACCACCACCATGGAGGCCAACACCACGGGGTCGATGGACAGGTGCGGCATGGATCCGTGGCTACCGCGTCCGAACAGGGTCACGCGAATGCTCGCACCCATGGAGAGGAAGGGGCCAACGTGAGTGCTCAGCGTTCCGGCAGGCTTGGCCATCACGTGCTGGCTCAGGGCCACGGTGGGCTGCGGAATCACGTCCTTCAGCCCGTCGTCCACCATCGACTGCGCGCCCGTGCCGAGTTCTTCTGCCGGTTGGAACAGGGCGATGAACGTGCCCTGCCACGCGTCCTGGGACTCGGACAGCAAACGTGCGGCGCCCAGGAGTGAGGCCACATGCACATCGTGACCGCACGCGTGCATCACGGGGGTCGTGTTCCCGTTCTCGTCCGTGAACGTCTCGGTGCTGACGTAGTCCAGGCCGGTCGCTTCCTTGACGGGCAGCGCGTCCATGTCCGCGCGCATCAGCACCACGGGTCCGTCACCGTTGCTCAACACGCCGACGACGCCGGTGAGCCCCACCTTTTCGTGGACCTCGAACTCGAACTCCTTGAGCTTCTCGGCCACGATGGTGGACGTGCGCTCCTCATGGAAACTCAGTTCGGGGTGGGAGTGGAAGTCCTTGTACAGCTCTTCCTGCCAGTCCTTGATGTTCGACTGACCCTTGAGAACCTGCTCCGCCACCTGCGTGGATGTCATGCTGCGCCCTCCTCGTTGCTTCCTTCCTGGCCGATGCTACTCCCGCCACCTTGCCCCGCTGCGCGGTCAGAACCATCGCGCTTCTTCCTTGCTAGCCGCTTGGGGCGAGGTAGCCGGGCCAGCCGTTTGAAGGCTTTGGGACTCAAGTTCGCGGGGCCCGGCAAGCTCCACCCGAACTTCCTTGCTGCCAAACTGATCGCAGCGCTGAGAACGATGGCACCGGCCATGCCAACGGTGTGTTGGCCCAACTGCGCCAGCAAGTACATCTCGATACTGGCGATCAAGGCGCTGGTCGCATAGAGGGTGTTGCCGCCGAAGATCGCGGGCAATCGGCCCACCGCAACATCGCGGATCATGCCGCCACCCACGGCAGTGACCACGCCCAGCAGGATAGACGGCATCCATCCCAATCCGGCCGCTAGCCCCTTGATGGTTCCGGTGGCAGCCCAACAACCGACCGAAAGAGTATCCACAAAGAAAAGCCCGCGCTGCGTCCACCGTTGATCCAAGGGCAACAGGTAGGCAATGAGCGCGCCCGCCAGAGCCGTGGTCAGGTAAGCGGGATTACTGAGCGCCACCGGGAACCCTTGCTGCAACAAGGTGTCGCGCAGCATGCCCCCGCCCAACCCGGAAATGATGGCCAGGAACGTGAAACCCACCAGGTCCAACTTGAGGTGCCGGGCCACCACGCCACCGAGAATCCCATTGGTGATCACACCCAGTAGATCCACCGCATCAAAGACTGCCCTGGGTTCGATCTCCACCGGCTGCGCCTACTTTCCGTGTTGACTCCTTACCCGGTACAGCCTAAATCCGCTCCGGCACTGTGATGATCAAACACTCGGTCTCTTGACGCACGGGGCGGCGACCGTCCCCGTCGGTTTCCCGCGGACGGCCGCCGCTGAATCACGTGTCAACGAGCTGCCACTCAGCTACGTTTCAACATCTCGACAATCGTGCTGGAGTAACCGAACCCCACCACGTCGGCTCGATTATCACCGTTCACGTCGGCCAAGACACGCGGATACAGGTCCACGGTCCACCCGTCGTTGTTGCCGAACTCTCGGAGCCACAAGCTGGCTGCGCCCACGGACCCGTCACGCTGGGTCAGGGCCACGTAGGTACCCGAATATCCGAACCCCACGATGTCTGCGGTCCCGTCACCGTTAGCATCGGCCAACGTGCGAACATGGTGTCCGATCTTCCAGCCGTCGTAACTGCCGAAGTCGGCCACCTTCAGTGTGGGTGCGCTGAAGCCACCACCGAATCGGCCGTAGGACACGTAGGTACCCGCATTTCCGAATCCCACGAGGTCTTCGATCAGGTCGCCATTGAGGTCACCCGTGACACGCGGAGTGCGTTGCTCGCTCCACCCTTGGTTGGTTCCGAAGTCGCCGACCCTCACGGTTGGTGCCGTGAATCCTCCGGTCGAGCGCGCGTAGGCAACTGTGACTCCCTTGGCCCCGAAGGCCACGATGTCATCACGATTGTCACCGTTGACGTCCGCCAGCTCCCGAAGGTGTTCGCCGATCTTCCATCCCTGGGCCGCTGTCAGGTCGTTCACTGCAACCGTGGGAGCGGTGAAGCCACCGCCGACTCGCGCGTACGACACGTAGGTTTTGGAATATCCGAAGCCAACGATGTCCGCCCGGCCGTCATTGTTGACGTCGCCCAATTCCCTCACGTGCTCACTCTTGAGCCAGCCTTGGCTGGTTCCGTAATCACGCAGTGCAAGAGTGGGCGCGGTGAAACCGCCGTCCGTTCGGCCATAGGCAACAGTGGTTCCGGCAATACCGAAACCGACCACGTCCGCCCTGCCGTCGTCATTGACATCGGCAAGCTGACGAGGGTGCTGGCCCTCGCGCCAACCTTGGTCATATCCGAAATCACGCAATCTCAACTGAGGCGGTGCAAAGGTCCTGTTCACGCGGCCGAGAGCCACGTAGGTACCTTGGTCGCCGAAACCGACGATGTCATCCCGACCATCGCCGTTGACATCCGCCAGCAAACGCGGATGCTGCTGAACACGCCATCCATTGGCGTAGGTGAAATAGGGTTGCGACGCCGCTTGGGCGGGTGCCCCCGTCAAGACCACCGCTGAACTCGCGAGCGCGAGGGTGGCGGCCACACTCAGTACTTTGGTTTTAGCTGTAGAACTCATTGCAGGTTCCGATCATGCTTGATCATGCAGAACGAGCCAGAGCCTCAGGTGTCTCCCACGGAAAAACGGTGAAAGCCCACTGCGTTGACGACCCACAGGCCCAACTACTCAGCGGCGAAAAGTGTCTCGACGGGGCCCCGGCCCGGCGATCTCAGATCAGATAAAAAACCCGCAGGTCACTCGCACGAATGCCCAGCTCGTTCGGCCGCTTCACGACGTAGTTGTGTAGTTCTCGGATTACGCCCGTTCCCGGGGAAAGTCAACATCACATGTCCCCTAAAGCGTGATCATGGAAATATGCGTGTGACCAGCGCGATTATTGTTCAGATACCCGCAAGTTGGATGTCATTCGGGGCCAGCACTATGAACCCATGCCTACCAACAATGCGCCCATCAATCGTCGTCAACTCGTCTCCGGCAGCCTTGCCGGCGCGGCACTCATTGCCCTCCCCGGCACCGCGATCGCCCATCGCGGCGAGCGCCCCGTACCGGGGCTGATCAGCAAGCGCCTGACTCTTCCCAGCGGCGTTGCCTCCGGTGACGTCTCCTCCAATTCGGCAGTGCTGTGGGCGCGTTCCTCGGGTCCGGGTCGCCTGCACGCCACGCTTCAGGCGGTTTCCGCCGACGGCGCTCCGTTGCGCGGGCGCTTTGCCCGCGGTCTTCGCCTGACCTCCGGCTGGGCGAACCCTACGTCAGATCACACGGCCAAGATTTTCGCGGGCAAGCTGCCCTCCGGGACCCGGTTCAAGGTCACGTACGCGTTCGAGGACGATCGGGGTCGGATGGGCGAGCGCGCCGTCGGCACTTTCACCACCGCTCCGGGCAAGCGTTTCGGGCCGAAGACTTCCGCAGCACAGTCCTTCGTGTGGACCGCAGACACCGCGGGCCAGGGCTACGGCATCAACGAGGACATCGGCGGGATGCGGGGCTAGCCAAATAGTGTTGAGAGACTATATCTTACAAGCCGACCGCAGGGGTCCGGGTGCGGCCAGCCCCGGGGTGATTTGAACCCGGTTCCAGCGGTTCCATACTCAAACAAACTTCCCTCATGAGGGAGAAATATAGAGGAAGTTACTTTCAGCATGGAACCTCTGGAACCCTGGCGTTTCACCTAGTCACAGAGCTTTAGCCCGGGCTGGTCAGTCCGCGCCGTACAGCTCCTCGAGGTTCTCCGCCGGCCGCGGGTCCGGGACTGCGGAGACTGGAGCGGGGTCCACGTAGTTGATCCGCAAGTCTCTCCGAGCCTCGCTCGTGGTCCCCATGATCTTCTCCCGGTTGCGTAGCTCGGTGGCCGCGGAGACGTTACCGCGGTAGGCCATGTCTGCCACCAGAGCCGTGGTCCGGGCAAAGGCCCAGTCTGACGGCGACCACAGGACACAATGTGGCATCCTCGAGACGGCTTTCCACCACTGCCTCGTGAGCTTGTGGAGCGGGACGGGAGCCCCTGGGCGGCCGTCCTTGCCCATGATCACGCGCGTCCGTGGCAGGGACGGCACGCGGCCGGCGTAGGGGACGTTCTCGACGTCCTGCCAGCCTTGAGCGCGCGACTCACGGTGGAGCCGTGATGAATTCTTCGGTTTGGGGCCACGAATAGCCATGTCTTTTACTCCTCGAAAGTGCGGGATTGCGCGGAATCAGGGGGTCTGCCGGCCAAGGTGCAGAATCTCAGAATCTTGGAGTAACCGTCACAGCCTATGCCGCTAGACCGAGCTGACGTCAGACCGGGGGGCCCTCCCCCCTGGTGTCTCCTCTCTGGACAGACAGCAGACTCCAGAACTACTGACGGGACAGACAGTAGAGTTTCCCCAGGTCAGAACGGGATCGGTTTGCTACGGAGACAGGCAGTAGTTCCGGATAGGGAGAGGCGGCTCCCGCGAGGAGGTTCCCCACAGGAGCCGCCATGCTCACTCAGCTCAGCCGGCCACCAATGCAGACGGGCGAACGATCTGGACGACTGCCTTGGGATGACCGAAACCGATTGCGATTCGCATCGTGCCTCGAATGGCCACACGATCACTCGTGAAGAACGCGGAGTGATCCACGTCCACCTTGGCGTCCTGCCGGACTCCGACTCGCACGGAGTTCTTCGGGATCGCCCAGCTAATCCCGTTGGTCAGCGCAGGGGACGTCACCACGGGCACACCGTCAATCACCATCGTCCCCGCCTGGCCGGCGGCCTCGGTGAGCAGACGCTTAGCGGAGGAGCTGGACTCCTTGAGCTTGGCCAGCTCCTCGGCGTCGTCCGGCGACATGACGAACGCGGCCAGCTCAGCTCCCACACCAGCGGCGCGGAACTTAGCCGACACGAACGGGTCCAGGTTGGTCAGAGTCTCGGGAGCCTCCACCTGGGTATAGCCGGTCAGCGTGGCCAGGCCAGCGGGAGCCTTGGCTCCGGCGTCGGTGAACATGGCCAGGTCCACCTTGCGAGCGATATCGCGGACCAGGCCTCGGCCAATCTCGTCAGCAGCAGCCGGGGAGCTGTCCTCGGCCAGCTCTCGGGAAATCACGGAGAGGCCGGCCACCTTGCGGAAAGGGGACTCGACCTCGTCAAGCTGAGCCTCGGAGACCGGAATCTCCTCGCCCTCGTCAACCCACGCCGCGCTGGGATCAGCCGAGACAATCGGGAAACGCATACGGTCCCCGGACAGGCCGGAGCGGAACAGGCTGATACGCGCGGCCACGGACTCAGTCTGGAGCGGCTGGACCAGCAGCTCGTCAATGATTTCCGGGGTCCAGGCGTTGGCCGCGGTAGAGGTTGTAGTACTCATGACAATTGCCCTCCAAAGGCGAGAGAAGAAACAGGTACGGGAGTCCTGCTGTCTCGAGCTGGCCGGCCTGCCGGCTAGTGCTCGCGCTCTCGCCTGGAGAGCAATGACTATGAAATTTGAACGGCTCCGCGCCTCCTGGACGCGTGACCTGAGAATCATTCTATTCTAGAGATGACGAGGCGCGCCAGCGGTCAGGGAACAGGCGCGCCTCGTCGTGTACTCACCTACCTCGGATTGATCACATTGGACCAACCACCAGGCTGGCGGTCTCCACCGGGGGGAGTCTCACGTCCTGCCGTCGGATCAGGAGCTGGCCGGTATCGGAGCCGGAGACCAAACGTGTCCTCAGCCGTGGCCAGCGCCGCGCTCAACGCCTGAGAATCGAGAGCACCAGTCTCTGCGTCGAACACTCCATCACGGAGCCCTACCGCCTTGAGCGCCTCGGGAGTCACCTGGACGCGGCGCGCTTTCAGCTCCGCGGCGAGTAGAGCATCTTGCGCGTTGTTGAGCCGGCCAGTGGTCGCCTCCAGCTCCTCCCGCGCCTCTCGAGCGCTGACACGGTGGCCGGCGGCCTCCCGTCGGAGTTTCGACAACTCGTCTTGAGGCTCTGAACGCTCCTCTCCCGCGTTGGAATCCTCCAGACTAGTCCCAGTATCGTTACGCGGTTCTGTGGCGTCCTGGGCCTGGTTCTGGGCGTCCTCGGTGGTGGTTTCGGTTTCTGTCGTGGTCATTTCAGTGTCCTTTCTCTCGTTGGTCATGCCGCTTGGGCGGCGACGTCAGCCGCGCTCGGGACTCCGGCAATGGCGCGAGGCCAGATACCGGAGGCAAAGTCCGCGTAGACGACCGTGACGGCGTTCGCGTGGAGGTCTTGGCCGGCCACCAGTCGCCACAACGCTCGCTCGGCGTCCGTCACTGGCCGGCGGTACGTCCGGCCGGTGAGCCGGAGCCGGTAGCTATCAGCCGCCTGTGTCGCGTCCTCCGCCGTCCGGAGTTTGCAGTCCTTGGGGCCTGCCAGGTGCTGCCAACGCCATGAGTTGAGCCAGCGGCCACCACACGCGGGACACGAGGGGACGGCTCGGAGTGTGTAGTCAGTCATTTCGCTCAGCCTCCAAAATCTCGTCCCAGCCGAACAACGAGCCAGAGAATTTCTGCGTCTCGCCCACATAGGCCGGGACGCCGTTCACGTCCTCGATGACCTCTCCGGGAATTTCAATAGTGACCGGACGGAGTACGCGCGGCCTGGTGCTTTCAGACATTGGAGTTGTCCTTTCGGTTTGTAACGGGGATATTGAGCCGCTGTTCTGCAACGTGACCATCTGCCAGGACGACCCACTCGCAGGGACGGTCCGGCCACGATGCCTGTTCGTGCTCGCGGCTGATGTTTCGGGCAAGGCGTCGCTCTCGAGCGGCGTCGCTCTCGAGGAGAGAGGCCCTGAGGACCGGGTTGTAATGCCGGAAGTCTCCAGTGAGGCCAGCCAGGAGCGCTCCCACGATGAACTCCCCGTTCGTGGTGTACCGGCCCCCGCGCTCCTGCATTGTGTGTTTCCACGCGTAGGTGCTCCGAGACGCCGTGGTGATCCGGTTCGTGGGGACCAGCTCCGTCCGGCAGAACTCGGCCGCGGCGTTGATCTTGGCCAGACTGAGCGCGTCCGCGTTGTACAGGTCGTCGCGCCATGCCCGATGCTCTGCCAGGGAGTTGGTCCGGTTCCGGCCGTTTCCGTATCGGTGGACCTTTGGGTACTTGTCCAGGACCGCGCGGACGTCCTCCACGGTGTAGGTGGTTTGCTCCAGTCGAACCGTGGATTCCACGGTGTTGGTTCTCAATTGGCGCGCCACCCGATGATTTACTTTCCCGCCACGTAGATGACTATCGAGAAGTTTCTTAGTCCAGCCGGAGGAGAGCGCTTCCGCAGCTTCAAGCGTTGGAGCGCTGTTACGTTCAAGCTCCGTGAGAGGCCGGAACGGTAGGGAGCCCTGGTAGTCGTTTTCAAACCCGGGTTCCCATTGCCGCCAGTGTGCGACCCAGTAAGCAAAAGACGTTCCACCGTTGGTGCAGAAGTGGCACCAGAGGTTTCCATCCTGGTCCGCGAAAATCTGGTCAAGGTGTTGTTTGACCATTGTTTTTCCTTTCGTCAAGCTGGCGGAACGGCCAGCCTCGGTGTGTGGTGATTAGTTCGTGCGCCACGTGACGCCGCGCATGACGTAGGGGGACTTAGCGGAGTCCCGCTCCAAGGCCAGCTCGTCATCGGGAAACCACGTGATTGAGGACGGATTCTTGACCCGCCCCCGGCTGACGCCACGAACGGAGACCAGCTCGTGGTCCTCGAACGCGCTCCTGAAAGACGCGCTACTCATTGGCATCTTCCCGTTAGAGGTCCGCCAGTCCGAGAACACGTCGTACAGCTCTTTCATGGAGACCATGGCCCGCGGATCGAACTCCAGGAACTCCTCCAGGAATCCCTTGATGACGTCCTCTCGGCCACGCCACTCCTCGGTTGAGGCCTTGACCGACTCCGTCAGCGGAGCCATGTTCCGATCTGCCGCGTACCAGTTCTGAGCGCCCTCCACGGCCCACGCGAGGACGGCCTCTGCCCGTCCCCCCTTACCCTCGGAAAGATTGGTACGCAGACTCGTGTCCTTGACGCGCTGACGCGCCGGGTCGTTGATCTGCTCCGCGTGTTCCACATACGTGTACGGGAACTCGAGCAATGCCAGACGCCGCCAGGTTCCGTGGTCGGTCTCGGCCACGTGGAGGTCGTAATTCGTCGTCAGGATCAGCGAGTGGCTGGCCCTCCAGCGGACGACGTCCTTGTACATACGACGGCCGTCCATGACGTCGGTCCCGGCAATGTCTTTGAGCCGTTTGACGTTGAGCGTCCGTCCCTTGGGTAGCTCCTCGATGTAGGCCAGCCGCGCTCCGCGTAGCTCGGTCAGCTCCGTGGAGTGGCCCTCAGCCGGGGAGGTCAAGACCTTTTCCGGAACCTTGGTCATGTGCTCGCCCAGTGCAGTCTGGAGCGCAGTCAGCAACGTGGACTTGGCACCGGAGCCGGAGTTTTTCAGGAAAACCACGCGGTCATCGGTGGGAGTGTGACCAGTGATGCCCTGGCCGATACGACCCTGGAACCAGTCACGGTCATCCTGCGGCAAGGACGCCAGCGCCTTGTCCCAGTCCGCGTGGACCGCCCCGGGGAGGTACGGTGTCCGCGAGGACTTGGTCAGCAACAACGCCGGATCATGGTCCCGCAGTTGGCCCGTCGTCAGGTCCACGACGCCGTTACCCACACAGAGCAAATCCGGGTGAGCATCAAACTCCGCGTCGTCACGCTGGACGAACGTGGCCACCTGCGACATGACATGACGTCCCTTGACGTCGTCACGCAGTTTGGCCAGCTTCGAGAAGTCCCCGGGGTTGGCGCGGGGGATGACGGCCTGGAGCCACGCGGCCATAGCCTCCATGACCAGCCCCAGTACGCGAGCATCCGTGGCACGTCGCCACGCTCCGCGCTTGGGATCGTAAAGCAACCAGCCCATGGCCGGCGTGTAAACCAGCCGGTCCTTGAGCCCGGGCATGATTGATTCCGCTACGTCACGGTCCTCCGTGCGGATACCGCCTAGCCGCGAGCCTCCGGTCACTGCCGTGAACTCAGAGCCCACAGGATCGAACGGGACCGCACGCTGAGCCTTTGCCGCTCCCGCGGACCACTGACGGTCAAACTTCCGGTCAAACGCGGCCGGGGACAGATCGCCAGGTTTGGAGCCGATCAGACCGTTGCGCTCGCACGCCTGACGCATCAACTCCCGTACGTTCTCCCGGGAAATGATTTCTCCGTCGTTGACGGCCTCCAGGTAGGCGTATCGCCCCAGCTTGAAGATCGTCCCGGTCACCAGAATGTCGCGGTTACCCTCCTTGGCGTGCTCAACCTTGGCCACTTCATCGGTCACGGCTTTGATCACCTGATTGTGGACCTGGCCGACCTCGCTGGGATGCTCGGGCATAGGCGGGCTCACATCGGGAGCCCGCTCAACCGTTGCGGAGGTACGCACGTGCTCCTTGAGCCAGGACTCCAGAGCGTCCACGGAGGCGTCCATGGCCAGCTCGTCGTCCACGGTCGCGCCAAGGTCGGAGAACTCCAGCTCGTAGCCGCGGTAGTCATGCTTTCCACGCCGGGAGCCGGGGAGGTACACGTTGCTCTTGCCCTGGAACTCCACACCGGGGAAATCACGGAGCCCGCCTGAGCGGATATCGCAGACGTATTCCGGGGACGCGGGGACGTAGAGATGATGTCCTCCTCCGGGGGTGGCCACGCGAGCGGCAATGATGACGCCGGCCGCCTCCAGGGAGGTCACCACGGCGTCCACGTCCCCCCATGCAGCGGGGTCGTCTCCGTGGCGGTCGATATCGAACACGGAGAACGCACCAGGAGCCATGATCGCGCCCACCAGCGAGCCGGGACCGTAAGAATGGTCGGCCAGCCGCTTGTCGTTACCGGAGACGTCCAGCTCCCCCCAGTTCGTCGGGTGAGTTTCCTTGGCCCGCGCCCAGAGGGGGTGGCCGAACGCGGATAGTTCCGCGTAAAAGGCCTTGATATCTTCCGGCATATCCGAGAATCCGATATACTCAGACTCAGAGAATCGTGGTGCGGTACCTCGGTTTTTCTTTCTCGGTGATGTGTCAGGAGAAACCCCGTTGGACGTTTGATCGTTCGGCGGGGTTTTCTCATGCCCGGATGCTTCTCGATTGGCAGACATGCTCAATTGGCACCGCCTTTCAGGGCAGCGGCCACGGCGTGGACCTGGGATTCGTTGAGTGGCGGGAAACCAGCCACGGTCCTTTCCACGAACGCACGCAGAGATTCAGTGGCGACGGTTGTGGTGGTAGCGGTGCTCACTTGGAACCACCGCCCACCAAAATGGCGGCCACGCGCTCGCGATCTTCCAGCGGAAGCGCGGGAGACTCGGCCATAGCCTCACGCACGCTACGTTCCAGCAAAGCCACGCGCATATCCATGCGTGCGCGAGCGGCACGAGCGGTGTCCCCCACACGGGTAGCGATAGCCAGCCTGCCACGTGCAGCAAGGACCGGATTCGGTGTTTTGGTTTCGGGCATGACAAACGTTCCTTTGAAGTTCTCGGAACGTCCTGCGTGCTCTTTTTATTACCCGGGGTTCTCGCCAGCTAGCGATATAGTTCCGGCACCAGCGGGCTTGCCACAAACTGGATAGACGCTACCCTGCGGTGAAAAGGCACCGAGAGGGCAGAAGCTGAATTACTGGGAACGTGTATGAAGTTGGATACCCACTCGAGCTACCGGGTGAGTGCAATCATTCTTACGCAAGTTGAACAAGTATGCAAATACTTTCGTTTTGTCAAAAGAAAGCATCCCGAATACTGCGGAATTAGCTAGTAACGGAGGTGTGGCGGCCTCGATACGGGATGGCCGGCCCGCGGGGATTCGGCCTCGGTTCCAGCGGTTCCATACTCAAACAAACTTCCCTCATGAGGGAGAAATATAGAGGAAGTTACTTTCAGCATGGAACCTCTGGAACCCTGGCGTTTCCCCTAGTCAGCGCGATTTAGCCCGGGCTGGTCATCGGCTGATCTTGGGCTCAATCTTGATCGAGTCGTAGTCGAACTTGCCGCCTCCGCGCCGGGTGGAGGGGTGGATTGTGACCACGGCGAGCGCGTCCACGACTGCCCTGCGCGTCTCGAGGTCCGCGGACTCCCACGCCGCTCTAATGTCCGCGGCACTCAGCATGGACTCCACGGCTGGGGACGGCCGGGTAGAGGCCAGAACGACACTCAGCTCCCGCTGGCGGGCCTGAATCCGCTCGGTGATGATGTTGAGCTGTTCTCCCGTAATGGCACCGTCCGCGAACGTCTCAGCAGCTTCGGCCAGCCGTGCGCGTAGCGTCTGGTCCTCCGCGTGCAAAGCGGCTACGTCTACGTCCGGCGCGGAGGCAGCGGCCAGCGCGGAGGCGGTGTCCGGACGGGAGAGCAGAGCAATCATGACCTCCGACACGGCCGCGTCCACGTGCACGGCAGTGCGGAACGGGTGGCCCTTGCCGCCGGAGCGACAACGGTAAATAGCGTTGGTGCCGTTGGCTCGTCCGGTGACGGAACTGGTCTTTATCCGGTCCCCACACACGCCACACAGTGCGAGCCCGGGGAGTAGGTACTTGGCTCGGTTGGACTGAGACACGCGCCGGGAGGGGTCGGACAGAATCCGTTTGACGGCCTCCCACTCGTCCCGGGAGACCAGGGAAGGAAACTGGGACTCCCCGATAATCTCACCGTGCCACTCGGCCAGCCCGGCGTTACGGGGACGGACTAAGACTTGCCGGAGCGTGGTGTGGGTCCAATCCTGGCCGTGGCGCGTCTTGACGCCTCGCTCCTTGAAGTCACGGACCACAGAGCCCAGCGAGCGGCCGGCAATGACGGCGCGGGTGGCCTTACGGACCTCGGCCGCCTCCGGCTCGCTCCTGACCGGCACGCCGTCTGTCACGGACCAGCCGAAAGGAACCGTGCCGCCCAGAAACTTTCCGGCGCGCGCGTTCTGGTGCATGGCGCGCTGGACGCGGTCGGCCTTGTGCTCGGACTCCTGACGCGCCACGGCTCCGAGCATACGAGCCACCATGCGACCGGACGGCGTGGAGAGGTCTAGCTGACCAGCCCTCACCGTCTGCGTGATGACGCCGTGCTTTTCGGTCAGGTTGATGTACCGCTCAAGCTCGGCCGGCGAACGGTGGAGCCGGTCAGTGTGCCACGCGAGCACGCCTTGGACTCGTCCGGATTCCAGCTCGGTCAGCATCTGTTCGTAATCCGGTCGCCGTTTGCCGCTGTATGCGGATATGTCGTTGTCGGACATTTCGGCTACCACTGTCCAGCCCAGCGTCCTTGCTAGCTCTCGGCAGTCCTCCAGCTGGCGCTCGATACCTAGGCCAGCCCCGCTACGGTCCCGGCTGATGCGCGCGTAGATAATCGCGTTGGTTGTCATGGACAACACCATAGCCTTTAGATAGTGCTTCCACGTTATTCGGGTACGCGGCCATGCACGCCACCAAGCCGGACTTCTTCTTGCACTCCGGAGACACCGTCTACGCGGATAATCCCATCGAAAAGACCCTGGAAGTTCCGAACGAACCCCTGTGGCGCAATGTGGTCACGGAGGAGGTGTCCAAGGTGGCCGAGACGCTCAACGAGTTCCGCGGGCGCCACCGTTACAACATGATGGACAAGAATCTGCGGGCCATGTACGCGGAGGTTCCCGTGATCGCTCAGTGGGACGATCACGAGACCACCAACAATTGGTGGCCGGGCGAGATCCTCGAGGATGAGCGCTATACACAAGTGCGCGACGTCGACACCCTGGCCGCTCGCGGCCGTCAAGCGTGGCAGGAGTACATGCCCATCGCGGACTCCCGTGCGCTCTCCCGCGGCACCGGTTTCGAGCCGGCCCGCATCTACCGCAAGGTCGAACGCGGTGACCACTTGGACGTGTTCGCCCTGGACATGCGCACCTTCAAGAGCGAGAACACGCCGGGCAAGGAGCGGCACGAGACCGACATCCTGGGCGAAGAACAGACCCGCTGGCTCATCCGCGGACTGCGCCGTTCCCGGGCCACGTGGAAAGTGATCGGCAACGACTTGCCCCTGGGACTGGTTGTGCCGGACGGTAAGGACCGGGAGTCCATCTCCAACGCTGATCACGGTGCGCCGCTGGGTCGCGAGCTGCAGTTGGCGCGGATCCTGAAGGCCATCAAGGACTACGACATCAAGAACGTGGTGTTCCTGACCGGCGACGTCCACTATTGCGCCGCCCACCACTACTCCCCCGAACGGGCGGCGTTCAAGGACTTCAAGCCGTTCTGGGAGTTCGTGGCCGGGCCCATCAACGCGGGAGCCTTTGGTCCCAACACATTGGACCGTACCTTCGGGCCCCGCGTGGACTTCGAGCAGGCCGGCCCGCCCATGGCCTCACCGCGCAACGGTGACCACCAGTACTTCGGTCACGTGGCCATCCCCGAGGACGGCAGCGAGTTCACCGTCAAACTGGTCAATGCCAATGGCAAGGCCGTGTATCAGCGCACGCTCACCCCTGAACGCTGATCCAATCAGGCACGACGCCGCCGCGGTGACCTTGGGTGCCCAAGGTCACCGCGGCGGCGTCGTGGGTGTGCAATTCTCCAGGTGAGCGGTTCACAATGGTGACCATGGTGAGTTTGCCGACCGGTTATTTGTTGAGAGTAGGTCCGCCCAGCGTTTCGGCGTACCTGTATTTGCGTGAAGCCACGGGCATGAGCCCTAAAACGCATCAGCAAGCCCTCGCCGGTATCGACGGCGCGTGGGCGGCCGTGCACGTGATTCACGCACCCACCGGGGAGACGGTGGCCATGGGTCGTGTGATCGGGGACGGCGGCTGGTACTTCCACATCATTGACATGGCCGTACTTCCGGAACATCAACGCCAAGGGCTCGGGGACACGATCCTCACGTGGTTGCTGGACCGAATTCGCCAGGATGCTCCCCCGGACGCGTTCGTCAGTCTCATGGCGGACCCGCCCGGGCGCAGCCTCTACGAACGACACAGATTCAAGGACCGTTCACCGCGCAACGTGGGAATGAGCCGACTGCTCGAACGACAGGTGGACGATGACTGAGGCCGCAATGCACAACCAGCCGATCTGGCACGCCCCCGTGGGAACCGTGGCCGGCTGGCACGACGGCCCCGTGGATCGCGCTACCGGCATCCGCTATGCGCGCGCGGACAGGCTGGAGGCCCCCACCCCGGTGGGCGATGCGACCGAACCGATCCAGGCGACGTCGTGGTCCCCGGCCTGCCCTCAGGCACCCGTGCCGCTGCTGGACGACGCGGTGGGCAGCAGCATCGGCAAGCTTCCCGTGGACGAGGACTGCATGCGGCTCTCGATCACCGTTCCTGCGGGCACCGAACCCGACGCGAACCTACCCGTGATGGTGTGGATCCACGGGGGATCGTACGTGTCCGGCGCAGGTGACGCACCGTTCTACGACCCGAGCACGCTGGTGGCTGAGCAGAACGTGGTGGTCGTCAACGTGACCTACCGCCTGGGCCTGTTCGGGTACCTGGGTGACGGTCGAACCAGCCCCGCCAACCTGGGTCTGCTCGATCAGATCGAGGCGCTGAAGTGGGTGCACCGCAATATTTCGGCGTTCGGGGGCGACGCCGCAAACGTCACGTTATTCGGCCAGTCCGCCGGGGGCGACGCCGCCGCCCACCTCATGATTGCCGAGGGCACACGCGGGCTGTTCCGCCGGGCGATCGTGCAGAGCGCGCCGTTTGGTCTCATGAAGAGTCGCAGCAAGATGAACGCGGTCATGTCCCGCACCGTGAGTGGTTTGGCACCGGATGCGCATTGGGAACAGGTGACCGCGGCTCAATCGACAGTGGAGAGGGCTGCATCACGCTTTGGACTCAAGGGTCAGATGCCCTTCGGTGTGCAGTACGGCCACGCACCGCTGCCCGCTGAGAAGGATCTGGATGCAGCCTGGCGCCAGGTGGCTCCGCAGGTTGATGTTCTGGTGGGGTACACGACGCGCGAGGTCGCGCTATTCGCGGCTGCGGTCCCGGTGTTGTTGAAGCGACTCGAGAAACCCAAACGGGATCCCGCGCTGGAGCAGTTGGTGGTGAAGCCGCTGACCAAGCGGATCTACGGAACGGGTGCCAAGGCCTTCGCCTCGAGGCACGCAGCGGCGGGAGGCAAGGTGACGGGTTACGTGTTGTCGTACGGCAACGAGGAACACCCGTTGAACGCGGCCCATATTGCCGAGCTGCCGCTACTCTTTCCGTCGAGCGCATGGGAGGGGGCACCCAGTGCGCTGGGGTTGAGCCTCAACGACATGCAGGAACGCGGGCGGCTGCTGCGAACCCAGTGGGCGGAATTCGCTCGGGGTAATTCGGTGAACAGCCTGCCGGATATCGGGTTCCGGGTCATCGACTGAGTCGACTCACCGGTACTTGCCCTGGTGGTGGACGGCCTCTGCCTAGGACAACACCAACTTCGGCCCGGCTCCGTCGTGGCTGGGCCCCGGTAGCGGAGGCTGTGTCGGATACCGCTCCGCCGCGTGCCCCTCACGCTCCAGGAACTCGGTCAACTCGTTGATCGTGCTCATGAGTGGTGCGGGGAACACCACCGTTGAGTTCTTGTCGACGCCAAGTTCCACCAAGGTCTGCAGGTTGCGCAGTTGCAGGGCCAGCGGGTGTGCCATCATGACGTCCGAGGCCTCACCCAACGCGGCCGCGGCCCTTGCCTCGCCTTCGGCGTTGATGATCTTGGACCTCTTCTCCCGTTCCGCCTCTGCCTGCCGGGCCATCGCGCGCTTCATGCTCTCGGGCAGTTGGATGTCCTTGAGTTCGACCAGCGCTACTTCGACTCCCCACTCGACGGTTGCGCGATCGAGGATGATCTTGATGTCCAAATTGATCTGATCGGTTTCGGACAAGATGTCATCCAATGAATGCTGGCCAACCACCTTGCGCAGCGTGGTTTGGGCAATCTGATTGATGGCCGCACCGATGTTCTCAATGGCGATCACGGATTTGACCGGTTCAACGACCCGGAAATACGCCACCGCCGAAACATCCACGCTCACGTTGTCCCGGGTGATGATCCCCTGAGACTGGATCGGCATGGTCACGATGCGCGTGGACACTCTGTGGAGCACGTCGACGGCCGGAACGATGAGCCGAATCCCCGGCTCTCGCACTCCGTTCAGTCGTCCGAAGCGGAGGATGACACCTTTTTCGTACTGCTTGATGACTCGTATCGACATGATGGCGAGCAAGACCACAACCACCAGTAGAACGAGCAGGATGATGATGAGTGTGCTCATGACGGCACCCCTCTAGCACTAGACATGCCGGCGGTGCGACCGAGCGTTCTTTGTGGACGATCATCGCCGCCCTGTACCTTCAAGCGCACGCTCGCCCAGTCGCAGCGGAGTGGCTACCGGTCAGCTCTTTTCGGGTTCGGTTACGGGTGCGACCTGCGGTGTGAACAGGTCTTCGATGCGGCAGGCGAAGACCTCAGCGATTCGGAAAGCCAACGGGAGACTCGGGTCGAACCGGCCTCGCTCGATGGAGATCACCGTTTGCCGAGACACTCCCAATAGCTTGGCCAGGTGCGCCTGGGACCAGGAGCGTTCCCCGCGTTGCTCGGCAATGATGTTCTCCACTAGGAGTCACGCCTCTTGGCGGCCCAGAACCGTAACCCAAAACTGGCCATCGCCAGGGTGAGAAGCAATATCAGAACAGCGGTCCCGCTGACCTCGAGCCTGGTGACCGACAGCGCGAACAAAGCGATCCCGGCCGTGGTGATGATGTCGTGGAATGCACCCGAGGTGGCCTTGTCATACCAGCGGTGCTCGATGTTGTCCTCCGCGTGTGCATCTTCTTCCACGGTGTACTTGGAGACGAAAAGCACCCAGCCCAGGGCGAAGAACGTGCCGGCGGTGCATGCGGAAAAGATCACGAACCCGAGCAATCTGTTCTCGTCGTAGAACACCGAGGCAATGGCCCCCACGATGGACGCGAGCACGAGCGCCATGACGATACTCAGCACGTAGGCCGAGAGCGGGGCCTTTCCCGTGGTGCGGGTTGTTGTTGCCATCATGACTTCCTTGATATGGGCTTGTGCGGCCCTTCCGGCTATGTAAAGCGCGCTTGACTCAGTCAAGCAAGCTTTACCATTCGACGTCAAGGGTGTTTGACAATAATTCCAGCGGCCTTCGCGATCTCCCGGTAGGCCGCCGCTAAATCGTCAACACTTGCGTGGGCATTGAGACCGCTGGGGTTAGGCGCGACCCACAACTGCACACCGGGCCACGGGGAGTCCTGCTTTCCCAGTTGCGCCTTCGGGAGTTTGAAGGCCGAGCGGTAGGCGGTAATACCCAGAACAGCGACCACCTTGGGTTTTCGCTCGGCCGCGAGCCGATTCAACCGGTCCGCACCGGCCAGCAGTTCTTCTCGGGACAGCTCGTCTGCCCGTGCGGTGGCCCGCGGGCAGATGTTGCTGTTGCCGATACCTTTGCTCGTCAGTTCTGCCAGGTCCGATTCCGTGTAGCCGTCCCTCGCGTCGATGAGAGTGTCGGTGATGCCCGCTCGGTACAGAGCCGGATAGAAGCGGTTGCCGGGCCGCGCGAAGTGAGCGCCCGTAGCCGCCGTCCACAAACTCGGGTTGATCCCGACGAACAAGAGGCTTAACGGATCGGGTAGTAGGTCTGGCACCGTGCGATCGCGGAATGTCTCAAGTTCTGCACGCGAAAATCCCATGGAATCAGGCTATCCGTGTGGTGGCCATCCCCCTCAAATACATCCGGGGACCGGCACGGCCACTGTTACGACAGTTGAGCCGATCGCACGGCAGCGGCACTGGCCAGAATCACAAGCGCGATGCCCGCGATTTCCAGAACATCGAGTGCCTGACCCAGCGTGACCCACCCCACGAGCGCCGCAATCGCCGGTGCCAGACTCACCAGAATCGCGAACGTTTCCGCAGCAAGGAGCCGCAGCGATGCGAGCTCCAGGGCATAGGGTACCGCCGAGGACATCACGGCGATCAGCGCGCCGATCAGCAATACCCACGGGTCCAGGAGTTCGACGCCGCCGCTGGCCACTCCAAATGGCGCGGCCAGGAGCGCACCCACCACCATGGCGAGCGCGAGACCTTGTGTGCCGGGAAATTCCCGCCCGGCTTGGCGGGACATGAGGATGTACAGCGCCCACATGCACGCGGCCGCCAAGGCGAAGGCCACGCCCACCGGATCCAGTCCCTCGGTATTGGGGCCAACTCCGCTGAGCAGGAGCACTCCCGCCAGCGCGAGCCCCGCCCACAGCAGACCACTGAGCTTGCGGGACAACACCACCGACAACACCAGTGGCCCGAGCAGTTCAATGGTCACCGCAACACCAAGCGGCAAGCGGGCAATGGCCTGATAGATACACATGTTCATGGCGCCGAGACTCAACCCGAAGCCGAGGATCACCGGCAGGTTCTTGGCCGTGATCGCACGAACCGAAGGTCGGAACACGATCCACAACAGCACCGACGAAATGAGCAGGCGCAGAAAAACCGCGCCCTGCGCACCCACGCGATCGAAGATCTGATACGCAATGGCCGCACCGGTCTGGGTAACGAGCGCCGCCGCGACGACCAAGGCGACGCCAGCTGCGGAGGACCCCGGCGCCGTCGGCGAATGAGAACGAGACGAGCGATTGGTCACCACACCGAATGTACGCGGTTCCGAGCTTTGGTGGCACCGGTCGATAGCCTGAATAGTGGCTGACTGCATGACCCCCATCACACAACCAGGGCGAGGGTTAACGTGAACGATCAACGTGTCCTAGGGCAATTCGAAACACTCAAGAATTCCGGAACCGTGCAGCTTTCAACGAACCGCGGGAAATTGATTTTCCTGTTTCTGCTCACCCTGGTCTTCACGCTCTTCGGCCTGGGAATGATGTTCGCGTCCTATGGACAGGCCGCGACGGTAGCAGGGATGTTCGGGTCCGGATCCTTCTGGATCGGGCTCCTGGTGGTGGTGTTCTTCGGCATCTTAGGTATTCCGTCCCTGTTCTCCCAGATCGTTCAGAAGCGGCAACTGACTCTGGATAAACAGGGTTTCCGCTACGGGAAGCCCCATTCGGCGGGCACCGATCCCGAGCTCGAGATCCGCTGGGACGAGGTGGAAGGAATGGGGCTGGCGCGCGTGAGCCGTTCAACCATGGTCGCGATGAAGCTGACTTCCGAAGGCTACGAACGCTACGAATCTCAGCTGACGGGCTCTACACGCCAATTGGCCAAGGCCAATCAAAGGATGATGGGCGAGGGCATGATTGCCCTTCCGGCCACCATCGGTGGCGGGCCCAAGGAACTAGTGACTTTGCTGGGACTGGCGCACGGTCAGTACGGCCCTCCTGAAGTGCGCGAAGGGTATGCGCGTGCCCAGGCGGAGGCTCATGCAGATGCCGAGGCTGTTACTCATGATCCGCGAGCTGAACGACCCCGCACTGCCGACCCTCAGGAGTAAGCGGGTTCTCGATCCAGGCTGCGGCACTGACGAGCTGACCGGTAGAGCCGTCCACGACCTAGAGCCCAGATGATCAGAACAATCGCGGACAGAATGCCCGCCGCGATACCGACGAGCTGTGAGGCCGGCTCATCGGTGAGACGAGCCACGCTGATCCAGGCCAGTGCCCAGGCGATACCGGCGGCCACCGCGAACCGGGGGCCCAGGACGATCACGTAGACGGCGGACAGTACCACCGCAACGGTCATCACGGTCACGGCGATCCACTCATCTGATGGGCCTCCAGAACCCCAGCCTGATGCGGATCCGGCTGCCGCGATATTGGCGCACGTTGCCGCCGTGACCCAACCGAGGTACAAGCCAAAGGTGCCGTCCACGATGAGCTTACCGAGCGGCGTCGTCCCGGGATTTTCGCGCAGACGCTTGACCAGAATTCCCAACGTGATCGCGAGCGCCAGGATGACCAGGACGCTGACCCAGATCCAACCGACCTGGGTGACCAGCAACCACACCGCATTGAGGATCATGGTGATGCCGGCGAGCCACCCGATCCGGCGTTCGCGTGAGGTGGTGGCCACGCGAGGGAGCCACTGCCAGATGGTGTAGGCGAAGAGGCCGAGGTAAATCACGGACCAAATCGAGAACGCCGTGCCGAGCGGGGCAATAAGAGTGGCATCAGCGGAGAGCGCACCACCGGAGGACTCCGCAACCCGTGTACCGATCACCCCTGTTCCCACAAGCGTGCCGATGACACAGAAGATTTCAGCGGCAGTGACGAATAGGCGGCGGGCCAGATCGGTGTTCATGACTCTCCTCAGGTAGCGTCCCGCCACCGTATCTAAGAAACCATAAGACAACTGATTAACAGCCGCGTGTGACGTGCGCTAATACTCTCAGCCGGGTGTGACGCAGCGGTCGGAAGCTTTTGCGAGGCGCGCGTCAAAGGTCAGCACTTTGCATCCCAACGCCCCTGCGAGAACCACGTACATCGCGTCATGTGAGGAAATGTTGTGCCTAAAGCTGGCCTTCCGATCCCTACTTCCGCTCGGACAACAGGAACGTCCGCAGAGCATTGATGACTTCCTGCGGGCGGTCCGAATGCACCCAGTGGCTGGCTCCGCGCACCTTCAAGCGAATGGTGCTGGGGAAGAGCGCGCGCATGACGGGCTCGTCCTCGTCCTTGACGTAGTTGGACTTCTCGCCGGCGATCCAGAGCACCCGGCCGGGGAACTGGACCTGGTTGAGATCGGTCTCGATGTCCGGGAAGCCCATGATGGTTTCCAGCTCGGAGCGCAGCAGGGTGAGGTTGGGCTGCCAACGCAGGCCGTCGCCATCGTTCTTGAGATTCTGGAGCAGGAACCCGCGCACGCCGGCCTCGGGGATGGGGTCTTTGAGAGCGGCGTCCACGTCGGAGCGGCGCTCGGCGGATTCAATGTCCACGGCCGCGAGCGCGTCCAGGAGGTGGTGGAATTCGCTGCGACTCGAACCCGAACCCACGGGCGAAATGTCAATGATCACCAGCTTGCGCACCAACTCCGGATGACGCAGGGCAAGCACCATGGCCACTTTGCCACCCATCGAGTGACCGACCACGTCCACGGGGCCGTCCGCGGCGAAACTGCTCTCGAGATGCTCCGCCACCTGATCCGCGAGTTGCAGATAATCGAGTTCCTCGGTCCAGTCCGACTGGCCGTGGTTCGGCAGATCCACCAGCAGGCTGCGGAACTCGGGCTGCAGACCCTTGGCGATCATGCTGAAGTTCTTACCCCGGCCGAACAGGCCGTGGAGGAACACGACGCGGTGATCGCCGTCGCCGGTTTCGACGGAATGAACGGTGGTTGAGCTCGTATCAGTCACCCGACCAATCTACTGGTCACGCTGCCCCACCGCCCAAGTCGAACACGGCGGGACGAGTCAGGACCCGGAACCTCGCAATCGGTCGATGTGCTCCGAGGCCTCGGCCTTGGTGAGATTAGCGGGCAGCTCTTCACCCGCTCGCTTGGCCAGCGTGTCCAAGTAGGACTTCTGGGACTCGGTCATCGGGTCGTTACCGCTCACCCACTCTTCGGGGTCCTTTTCCAGGTTTGGGTTCTGCGCGTCACTTGTCGCACCGATGGTCTCGCCGGTGTCACCGCGCGCTCCGAGGGGTTCGCCGGCAATGTTCTCGTCAGGGTTCTGGGTCATGATTGCTCCTCAATCCTCTGCACTGTGGGTCCCATGAATTCTGGTGGGTTGGGCGACGTCGAAACACCACCGATAATCACCCGCCTTGCTATCCAGGTTAATCCCACCCGCCGACAGGCATAAGAGCTTTTTCGCTCAGGGCAGCAGCTCAAAGATGAGACCCTTTGCCCTGCTAACGGGCGATCTCGCGCTTGCTCCCGTCCAATCGCCGTGTCCAACCGCGCGCATCCAAATGCTCGAGCAGCGGGATGGCCACGCGCCGGGTGGTCCCCCAGGCCTGCCGCGCCTGGCTCGTGGTAAAGGGTTGCTCCAGCCGTGCCAGCTCGCGCATGGCCAGTGCCGGAGCGTTCGGTAGCACGACGACGCCGCCCTCCAACCTCAGCAGCCGTCCGGCCCGTTCCGCCGCGGCCAGCTCACGCGGACCCAGCCCGAGATCGTCCAGTTCGTAGGCCTCGGGTGCCGCAAAGGGGTTCTTGGTCAGTTGCGCCTCGACGGTGGTGAGTGACTTTTTTGCGGCACCCAACCCGGCGGCGCGGCCGGGAACGGTGATGGAGCCGTCTCGTTCTTCGAGCTGTGCCTGTTTGATGATCGCGCTCAATAGCTCCGGTCCGGGCAGCGAGAGTTCACCGATCGCGGCACCCCGAGTCAGACCCGGACTCAGCGGATCACGCTCGTGTAACCGTTCTACGGCAGTCCTCAGCTGACCCGCCCAGGAGATCAACACGGGTCGGTGAATCCACCACTGACCCGCTCGCAGAATGTTTGCGTCTGCGGGCGGCTCGGCCGTGTCCGTGGCTACCAGTCCCAGCTGGTGCAGCCTTGCCACTCGGACGGCACCGCGGCGCTTCGTTTCGGCGACAGCATCGCCCGTGTCCGGAAGGCCGGCCAGCCATGCGGCCTGCCGTGCACTGTCCCCGCGCCGGGTGAGTCCGGCCGGATCCACGTCCAGGACCCGTGCACCGCCTAAGAGCACACGGGCTTCTGGATAGCGCATGACCAGCCGGTCCCCCGGGATCAGCGCCAACTCTCGGGATAGTTGCACGCGCGCGTGATCGTCGTCGAAGGGTCGCAAGCGTGCCGGTACCGAGGAGGAACCCGCGTGGACCATGATCTCCGCCGGCGCGTCCTCGAACGAGATCCCGGACATCCGGCGGACATCCAGTTCATCCGTGGTGGGCCATGCGTTCGGCGCCAGGAGCGCGTCGCCGCGGTGAATGTCCTCCGCAGAGATACCGCGCAGGTTGATGGCCACGCGATTGGTGGGGCCGATGCTCTCGACCGAGGAATTGTGGCTCTGTAACGACCGCACGGTCACGGAGCGGCCTCTGCCCTGGCCGAGCAACAAGAGCCGGTCCCCCACGCGAACCGTTCCGCTGGTCAGCGTGCCCGTCACCACGGTCCCAGCTCCGGACACCGAGAACGCACGGTCGACCCACAGCCTCAATCGATCCGCCGGGTCCGGCAGAGGTAGCCCGTCCAGCAGGCTGTCCAACGCCGAGCGGAACTCGCCCAGACCCGTCCCGTTCTGGGCGGATACGGCCACCACGGGGGCATCGCGCAGACCGGTTCCCGCGAGTTCACCCCTGACCTGCTCGGTCACCGCCTCGACTCGTTCCGGTGCCCGGTCCGTCTTGGTCAGCACGATCAGCCCGCGCTCGATCCCCAGCGCTGCCAACGCATCCCGATGGTCGCTGGATTGGGCCTGCCAGCCCTCGTCCGCGGCCACCACGAAACACACCACCGGTGCGGGCCCGAGCCCAGCCAACATATTGCCGAGGAATCGTTCATGTCCGGGGACGTCCACGAACGCCACGTTCTTCCCGGACGCCAGATCCGCCCACGCGAAGCCCAGATCGATGGTGAGACCGCGCCGTTTCTCCTCGGCCCAGCGGTCCGGTTCCATGCCGGTCAGGGCGCGCACCAGCGTGGATTTTCCGTGGTCCACGTGGCCCGCAGTTGCGACTACGTACATCAGCCCAGCGCCCCCAACGCGGCGTGAGCCGCGGCGGCGACCCGGGCGTCGTCGTCCTCGGGAATGCAGCGCAGGTCGATCAGGCACGCGCCGTCGTGGACGCGCGGCAGCACGGCGGGCTGGCCCAGCCGTAAGAACGACGCCGCTCGCTCCGGCAGGCGCACGGCCCACCCTGGCAGCGGCACGCCGGGTGCTCCCCCGCCGCCCACGCGGCCATCGTGGGAAACCACGGGCATCCCGAGGTCGTCGCCGAGTTCCTCGGCTCGCGCGCGCAATCGCTCGGGGTCCGCGTGAAGTGCCTGCTGCACCGGAGTGTCGCCGGAGACCAACGTGGCTTCGAGGGCTGCGAGCATTAATTTATCGGCGCGTACCGCGCGGGCCAGTGGGTGCTTGGCGAGCTTCTGGATCGTATCCGTGCGACCCAGGAGAATTCCTGCCTGGGTGCCGCCGAGCAGTTTGTCTCCGCTGGCGATGACGACATCCGCGCCGGCCTCGAGCGCTTCGGACAGGCTGGGTTCATCCGGAAGGATCGGGTCCGGTATGAGCAGCCCGCTGCCCACGTCCATGATCAGGGGTAGGTCGTGCTCATCCGCGAGCGCGCGCAACTCTCGCAGCGGGACGTCCGAGGTGAAGCCGCTGACCCTGAAGTTACTGGGATGGACCTTCAACAGCGCCGCGGTCTGGGGACTCACTGCGTCCGCGTAGTCGGCCAGATGAGTGCGATTGGTGGTGCCGACCTCCCGCAGTCGGGCGCCCGTGGATTCCATGAGATCCGGCAATCGGAAACCCGCACCGATCTCCACAAGTTCCCCGCGGCTCACGATGATCTCGCGGTCTGCGGCCAAGGCGGTGGTGGCCAGCACGAGGGCAGCGGCACCATTGTTGACCACTAACGCGTCCTCCGCGGTGGGACACGCGGCGAGAAGTGCCTCGCGCGTGGCCAGCCCTCGTTTGGACCGTTGACCCGTGGCCAGATCCAGCTCGACGTCCACATACCCACTCGCATCCAACAACGCCTCACGAGCTGCCTGCGACAGCGGTGCCCTACCGAGGTTCGTGTGGATGACCACGCCGGTCGCGTTCAGCACTGAAGTCAGGGAGGTGGCTCGCCGTTCGGCAAGGTCCGTGATCACCGTGTCCTGCACGTCTTCCGGTGCTATCTCCGACCGGCGGGCCCGATCCTGCGCCCGCGTAACGACAGTGCGAATCACCTGATCGCTCAGCCTGG
This sequence comes from Kocuria sp. CPCC 205235, assembly GCF_040980905.1. Lineage (NCBI taxonomy): Bacteria > Bacillati > Actinomycetota > Actinomycetes > Micrococcales > Micrococcaceae > Kocuria > Kocuria sp. CPCC 205235. The sequence continues at coordinate 42,848 of NZ_JAVKPR010000004.1, read as the reverse complement.
CTCGAGCGGCTTGAACTGCCGGGAGCGCCAGAAGTTGGTCCGTGCGGGGAATCCGTGAACGGGGGTCTGCACCGGTCACTGTGACTCCTTGTGCGATTGGGGTGCGTGGGGTGTGCGGCCACCGCCCCGGGTCAGGCCGAGGAGCGACGGCCTAAGTTGGCGGAAGCGGACGGGAATCGAACCCGCCAAACCGAGATGCTCGGTTTCACCGGTTTTGAAGACCGGGGTGCCCACCAGGACACAGACGCCTCCGTGTCGAACTTATCACCGGAAAGGATGCAGACCAGTTACAGCGGCAGCCAGCCATTTCATCATGCCGTACTGCTGAGTAGGCCCCGAAAATCTGTCAGAACCCGTCACGGAATGGCGCGCGGGCGAGAACCACTCCCGCTGGGCCCGGCTCCTACACTGAAGACATGGCCTCATCACAGTCCTCGTCCACCGATCTTCGACTCACCGGGTACGCTCACGGCGGCGGTTGCGCGTGCAAGATCCCGCCCGGAGAGCTTGAGCAGGCCGTCCGTGGCCTCACCGGCCAGACGGCACCCAACGTTCTGGTCGGCCTGGACGACGGCGACGACGCCGCTGCGGTCCTCGTCCGTGACGACCTCGCGATCCTGTCCACGGCCGACTTCTTCACCCCCGTGGTCGACAGCGCCTACGACTGGGGCCGGATCGCCGCTGCCAACGCGCTCTCCGACGTCTATGCGATGGGCGGTCACCCGGTGGTCGCGATTAATCTGGTCGGCTGGCCCCGCGACCTGCTCCCCATGGATCTGATGTCCGAGGTGTTGCAGGGCGGACTGAATATCGCTTCCGAAGCGGGATGCCCGGTGATCGGCGGTCACTCGATTGATGATCCCGAACCCAAGTACGGTATGGCCGTGACCGGCACAGCCGACCCCACCAAATTGCTCCGCAATGACGCGGCCGAGGCGGGGCTGCCCATTACGCTCACCAAACCGTTGGGCGTGGGCCTGCTCAACAACCGCCACAAGCAGACCGGCGAGGTCTTCGAGGAAGCCATCGCCACCATGACCCAGCTCAATCGGGATGCTTCGCAGGCGGCTGTGGCGGCGGGCCTGAAGGCGGCCACGGATGTCACCGGTTTCGGGCTGCTCGGTCACCTGTACAAAATGGCCCGCGCGTCCGGAGTGGGGGCGGTGATCGACCGCAGCGCGGTGCCCATGGTTTCCGGTGCGGCAGAAGCACTGCGGGACGGCTTCGTCTCAGGGGGAACTCGTCGCAATCTGGACTGGGTCCGCCCGCACCTGACCGCTGACTCCGGCATCTCCGAAGATGACCTGTTATTCCTCGCGGATGCCCAAACCTCGGGCGGGCTCCTCGTGATCGGAGAACTGCCCGGTTATCCCGTGATCGGTGAGACCGTGGCTCTCCCCCAACGCGACGAAGAGCTGGTTCGAGTCCGCTGAGCGCAGTGGTCCACCGGCCGCAGTCCATCCGACGCTGAGTTCACATGACAGAGGGCCGACACCCTGGGGTGTCGGCCCATGTCCATGTATCGGTCCAGTTCCTTCAGATCATGCGATCAACCCGCCGTGGTGATCGAGTCGTCGGTGATGCCCGCGGCACGGCGCTTCGCCAGTCGGTTTCGCTGTGGCTCCACCGTGTATTTCGGGTCCTTCACGGAATCCTTGCCCGCCTGGAACACACCGAAGCGGGTGAGAGCCGAGGATGCAACCAAGGCGGCGCCCGAGAGTGCGGCGGCCCAGCGACGTCGTCCGCCGAGGATCGTGCCGGCGGCACCGGCGATCGCGAGGCGTTCACTCCACATGAGCCACGTACCGGGCCGACCCTGCTCAAGAGGTTCGACGGCCACGGGGTCCATGCGCTCCTTCATGAGGTGCATGGCCACGAGCTCACCGGCCACGCCCGCGAGCGCGAAGGTCCGAGCCGGCGCGGTCTCTGAAATCGGCGTGGTCAGCATCGCGAGTCCGCCCGCGGCCAGGGAGGCTGAGCTCACGAACACGAACGGAAGATCCTTGTGCATCGCGTTCCATGTGGGAACAGCGGTGTCACCGAGCAGCACTGCGGTGTAGGCGGCCAACGGTGCGCCCAACACTGCGGCACCCGCGGCGGCGGGGCGATCGACGAAACGCAGGACGGGACGGAACGGCCCCAAGGGAAGTTTCGAGTGCGTCACGCGATCCACCTCGGCGGCAGCGGCGACACCCGCGTGCGTGGCGTAATAGGCGAGCAGCCACGAACCCAGGCTCATGGGAGAGGTGGGCTTGATAGTGCGCATCATGTTGAGGAACCGCTCGGGACGGCCCAGGTCCGTCACCAGCGCCACCGTTCCCAGGCTCGCGGCGGTGATGGCGGAGAGTCGCATGTTGCGTCGCAGGAGCGGCCGGTCGGTGAGCTCACCACCGAAAGCCAGGATGGACGAGCCACCCGCCAGGCCACCCAGGAACAGGTACGCACCGATCGGTGCTTCCCACGGTGGTGCCTTAACGATGGGTCGCCCGTAGTACGACGTGAACTCGGGCTCCGGGACCATGGGCATTTCGCGCGAGCCGTCGCCGCCGCGCCGGAACGCCGATCCGGGCGCACGACGGCGCCCCTTGCCCTTGCGCTTACGGCGCGGCTCTTCCGGGGGCCGGTAGTTGTCGAACTCCGAGACACTCATCGGCGACCACCCGACGCAAAAGCGACGGCGCCCACGGCCAACATGCCGGCGACGGCCATACCGGCACGCTTGAACATGTACGGAAGATCGGCCGTGGGGACTCGCGGATCCGGTGGCAGGCCATAGGTTTCCGGTTCGTCCAGAAGGAGGAACACGGAACCGGTTCCACCCACACCGTCCTTGGGGTTGGCACCGTAGAGGCGGGCCTCGGTCTTCCCCTGTTCGTGCATTTGCGTGACCCGCTCGCGAGCGGTCGCCACCATGGAATCGCGGTCACCGTACTTAATGGACGTGGTGGGGCAAGCCTGGGCGCACGCCGGGGTTTGATCGTTCTTCATCCGGTCATAGCAGAGCGTGCACTTCTGGGCCACGCCGTGTTCCGGTACCTTGACGGTGTCCGGCATGGGCGGGGAATCGCGCTGGTTCTTGGGTTCGAAGACACCATCGCTGCGTCGTTCGATCACGCCGAACGGGCAACCGGCCACGCACGTGCCACAGCCGTTGCAGATGTCGTCCTGGACCACCACGGTGCCGTACTCGGTGCGGAACAGTGCGCCGGTGGGGCACACGTCCAAGCAACCCGCGTTGGTGCAGTGCTTGCACACGTCCGAGGACATGAGCCAACGGAAATCGGGGGTGTCCGGGTGAACGGAAGATCCCTCCGAAGAACTCGCCAGGCTACTGTCCGCGGAATCGGTCACGGGAGCGTCGGTGGCCGAACCACCGCAACCGCAACCGGCCGGGGCGGCCTGCGGCGTCGTCGTTGGTGATACCGAGCCCTGCGGCGGGCCGACCTTGGGCATACCCAGGTTCACGAGGGCGCGACCGGACTCACGAGCGCGTTCGATTTGATCCGCGCCCTGCTCGATGAAGGCCACGTGGCGCCAGGTGTTGGCACCCAGTGCACCCGTGTTGTCGTAGGAGGATCCCAGCAACTCGTAGTCCGAGTCGACCGGGTTACGGTTCCACTCCTTGCAGGCGACCTCACACGCTTTGCAGCCGATGCAAATAGAGGTGTCCGTGAAGAACCCCTTGCGCGGGTGCGGATGGTCGTAGTGGGCGTCCGCTGTCGGATTGGCTGCTGCTTCTCCGGTCATGGGGATCCGTCCTCTATCTGTTCGGCGGTGAGTTCTCGCTGCGGGTCGGTGACCATGGTGTTACTCGTGGCCGGTGTGAGCCCCGCGCGTTCCTGATATTCCGAGACCAGTTCCAGCACCTCGGGTCCGCGGGGTCTGCGCCCGGGCTTGATATCGCACGAACCCACCTTGCCGTTCTGAATGTGCACGTTGGGGTCCAGGGCGATGCCCAGCAAGTCGTTGGCCGCGTCACCGGTCACCACGGCGTCCTGGCCGACCCCCCAGTGATAGGGCAAGCCGATCTGGTGCACGGTGTGCCCTCGCACGGTCAATGGCTTCATCCGGTCGGTCACCAACACCCTGGCCTCGATCGCGGAGCGAGGCGAAATGATGGTGGCCCAGCCGTACGGCTCCAGACCCTTTTCTTCCGCGAGCTCGGGTGAGACCTCACAGAACATCTCCGGCTGTAGCTCGGACAGGTACGGCAACCAACGGCTCATGCCACCCGCCGTATGTTGCTCCGTCAAGCGGTAGGTGGTGAACACGTAGGGGTACACCTCCGTGCCCGGCTTGCCCGCACTCTGGGCGAACAGGTTGTCCCAGCGCGGGAACGTCATGCGCGTGGGGTTCTGCTGCTGCGCGTAAAGCGGGTTGGCCACGGGAGATTCCTGTGGCTCGTAGTGCGCGGGCATCGGCCCGTCCACCAGACCCTTGGGTGCGTACAACCAACCCTTACCGTCAGCTTGCATGACGAACGGGTCGTCACCGGCCAAGGCGTCGCCGCCCCGCTTGTCCTTACCCGGAGTGCTGCCCGGTGCGCGATCGATCGGGAAATCAGGGTTGTCCTTGCCAACCCAACGTTCCTGGTCCTCGTCCCACCAGATCAGTTTCTTCCGCTCGCTCCACGGCCTACCCTGTGGATCCGCCGAGGCACGGTTGTAAATGATGCGGCGGTTGGCGGGCCAAGCCCAACCCCACTGGGAAGCGATCTCGTCCTGCTCACTGCCGGGCACACGATCGGAGGCGTGGTTGATGCCGTCCGCGTAGACACCCGTGTAGATCCAACAACCACCGGAGGTTGAACCGTCCGAGCGCATCTCCGTGTAGGCCGACAACGGTTTACCGGCGTTCTCGCCGGTCAGATGGCGCCCGTTGATCTCCGCCAGCACTGCCTCGGCATCGGGATCGCCGTGCTCGTCCGTGGGGTAATCCCAGGTGAGGTCCAGCAGCGGACGATCACGGGGGTCATCCGAATCTGCGAGACGTTCCCGGATGCGCTGACCCAACTTGTAGAAGAACTCCAACTCACTCTGGCTGTCCCCCGGCGGGTTCACCGCCTGGTGACGCCATTGCAGCAAGCGTTGCGTCTGGGTGAACGTTCCGGACTTCTCCACGTGGGTGGCCGCGGGCATGAAGAACACTTCGGTGTCGATGTCTTCGGTGCGCAGCTCACCCGACTGGATTTCCGGGCCGTCCTTCCACCACGTGGCGGACTCGATCATGTTCAGATCCCGCACGACCAGCCACTTCAGGTGAGACATGCCCATGCGCTGCAAGCGGCCGTGCGCCGATCCCACCGCGGGGTTCTGGCCCAGGAGGAAGTAGCCTTCGACCTGATCGGCCAGCATGTTCATGAGGGTTTGGTACGTGCCGTGAGGCCCGTTGAGCCGGGGGATGTAGTCGTAGGCCCAGTTGTTCTCCGCCTGCGCGGCGTCTCCCCACCATGCCTTCAGGAGACTGACCGCGTACGCATCCGCGTAAGCCCAGTACCCCTTCTGATCGCGAGCGGAAATCGTGTCCAGGTAATCGGTGAACGTTTCCGTTCGGACCGAAGGCATGGGCAAGTAGCCCGGTAGCAGGTTGAACAGGGTGGGGATGTCCGTTGATCCCTGAATACTTGCGTGACCGCGCAGCGCCATGATGCCGCCGCCGGGACGACCCATGTTGCCCAGCAGTAACTGCAAGATCGATGCCGTGCGGATGAATTGTGCCCCCAGAGTGTGCTGGGTCCACCCCACCGCATAAGCAAAACACGTGGTGCGTTCACGGCCCGAGTTCTCGATAATCGCCCGCGCCATGTACTCGAAGTCCTCGATCGAGATACCGCACGCGTCCTGCACCATGTCCGGCGTGTACCGGGCGTAGTGGCGCTTAAGAATCTGGAACACGGTCTGCGGGTCCTGGAGAGTGTCGTCCCGGAGCGGAACTCCGGGGCCCACGGGAGCGCCGCCGCTACCGTACTTGTCGCCGCCGGCCTGCTCGCGTTCGTCGTCACCCTCTTCGTGCTCCTCGGGTGCGGTCTCGTCCGAGCGGTCCTGGGGTTCCCCGTGGTGCTCGTCCCAGGAGGTGCCGTAGCCGTGGTAGGCGGAGTGAGTGGACAGGGCCGATTCGTCAGGCTCCGCGGCGTCGTCGGAATCCTGATCGTGCTGTTCGGTGGTCTGGTAGGACCACGACTCCATGTCGTACGCGTTGTCCTTGACGCTGTACCCGGAGAACAGTCCGTCCAGGTCTTCGGTGTCCTGGAAGTCCTCGTTCACCAGGTTCGCCGCGTTGGTGTAGGCGCGCACGTACTCGTCGAACCACAAGTCGTTGCTCAGCACATAGTTGATGAGTGCGCCGAGCAGCACGATGTCGGTACCCGTACGAATCGGAATGTGTTTGTCCGCCACCGCCGAGGTGCGCGTGAAACGCGGATCGACGTGAATGACCTTGGCGCCGCGCGCCTTGGCCTCCGTCACCCATTGGAATCCCACGGGATGGCACTCGGCCATGTTGGATCCCTGAATGATGATGCAATCGGCGTTCGCCATGTCCTGCAGTGACTGAGTAGCGCCACCGCGGCCAAATGAGGTTCCCAAACTGGGAACCGTGGAGGAGTGTCAAATACGGGCTTGATTCTCGATCTGTACGGCCCCGGCAGCAGTGAAGAGCTTCTTGATCAGATAATTCTCTTCGTTGTCCAGGGTCGCACCGCCCAGTGAGGCGATGCCCATGGTGCGACGCAGCGGACGGCCTTGGTCGTCCGTGTCCTGCCACCCGCGGCGTCGGGCCTTGATGAATCGATCGGCGATCATGTCCGTCGCGGTATCGACGTCCAACTCTTGCCAATCGGTGGCGCGGGGTGCGCGGTACAGCACGCGGGTCTGTCGACCAGGAGAGTTGACGAGCTGTTCGCTCGCAGACCCCTTGGGGCACAAACGACCACGGGAGATCGGGGAATCCGGATCGCCCTCGATCTGGATGACCTTGTCGTCCTTGACGTACACCTTCTGCCCACAGCCCACGGCGCAGTACGGGCAGATGCTCTGCACCACCCGGTCGGCCGTTTCGGTGCGTGAGGTGATGTCCCGGGTGCGCTGAGACACCACGGCAGAACTACGGCCGGTGGAGTCCGCTGTGCGGAATTGCCGGAAGACCGGCCATTCCAAGGGGCTGAATCGCGACATGGTGTCAGGCTAGTCCAGGTCAGGATCGGTGGGCAGCTCTTGATCCGCCGTGTCGATCCGATTCTCTATCTGCAGTTCGTCCACGTCCTTGAGCGGGTCCTCATCGGCCCCCCACTGGGCATCGTCCTCTTCCCACGCGGAATCCTCATCACCGGTGGTGCCGATGAACTCGTCCTCGCGCAGGGGTTCACTGGCGGTGTCCGGGTTGTCGATGGGGTTGGGGTCGGGAATGGGTTGAGACATGATGGCTTCCTTTCTCGCTGCGTGGTCGGTTAATTCGACCGACCCGTAGGACGATCATTGTACTTACTATCACTCGTCGGCCGGTGCATCGAAGGACCACATCACACCGAAGCGATCGAAGACCGTGCCGTACCACCCGCCCCATGGCGCCTTTTCGAAAGGCATGCCCACCGAGCCACCACCGTTGGTGAGCTTCTGGATGAGGTCGCGAGCGTCGTCGGGGGTCTCGACCGAGTAGAGCAGCGAGTAGGCGGTTCCGCGCAGTGGATAGTCATTACCGTCCTCCATGGCGTCCCCACCGGCAACCCGGCCACCCGGAGTGGTCAGGACCGCGTGGGCTACGTGTTGAGGGTTCGGTTCGAAGGGCATCCCCTCCAGCTGCATGTCTCCGTAGCGCATGAGATCCAGGTCTCCGCCGAAGACTTCGTGCCAGTGTTCAAAGGCCTCGGCGGCGTTGCCGGGTAGAGCGATGTAGGTAGCGAGGGTGGTGCTCATGAGATGCTCCTGAGTTCAGAACGTCACGGCAGTTTTGTGTCGCGTGCTGGCCAGAATAGGCCTCCCCGGCTCGTGGAACCAGACCTCCCGAGGGGAACTTCGCGTTAACTCACGCGCGTCACCCGCTACCTAGGGGGGAGCCCTTGTGCGTCGTCATAGACACCCGTTCAGATCAGCGGCCACGGGAACCGCATCCCCGTGGGATCCGCCGGGAGCCTGCCCAAGAGCCCCAGGACTCTCACGCGTTCCTGAATGGCCTGGACTTCCCCGGCAGTCAGCAGGTCCGCCACATCGGCCGGGACCTGATGTTCGAGCGGCGCGATGTCCTCCTGCAAGGACTCCGCTATGGGTTCCCGCGCAAAGTCCCAGATAACCGTTCGCAGCTTGTACGGCTCGGCGAAGCACAGGCCGTGGTCAATGCCCCAGATCCGGCCGTCCAGGCCTCGTAGAACGTGGCCTGCCTTGCGGTCGGTGTTGTTGGTGACCACGTCGAAGACCGCCATGCGTTTGAGGTCTTCGTGCGTCTCCGGGCAATCCGCGTAGAGGGTGAAATAGTGCTGTTCCAGGTCCGTCTCCACGAACCGCTGCAGGGACCCGATGCCGTACGGCCCGTCCTCCCGAATAATGGTCAGCGGCACGATGCCCCAGCCCAGCGCCTCACTCATCAGGTACGCTGCGCGCTCCCGTCGGTAGAGCCCCGGCTCGAAGTCGTACAGGGGCCGCTCCCCCAGTTCTGGTTTGTAAATGGCCCAACACTGACAGTCCCCGTGGGTCAGTTCGACCAGAAAGGTCTCGTTGCTGCTCTCCACGAGCTGCCCGAGGATCTCAATCTCGCCGAGTTCCAGGAGTTCACGCGTGCGCTGGTCGTCCACCATGGTTCCTCACTGCGCCGTGAGCGTGGCCAGGGAATCCTGTGTGGAATTGACCGTGAGCACCAAGGGGTCGTGGTCGCTCGGATAGGCAATCGCGGACACCGAGCACGGCCCCACACTGAGCCGCTGGAACTTGTCCAGCGGTGTCCCCATCTCGTGGGCCAGCACCGCCCGAATCGGGTCCGCATGGGAGAAACACACCACCGTGCCACCGGGGTGAGCGGTCCGGATGCGAGTCAGCGCGTCGACCATCCGCTCCAGCATCTCCTGGAAACTCTCGCCACCCGGGAACGTGAAACTCGCGGGTTCGTGCTGCACGGTCTGCCATTCGGGCGAGCGCGCCAGGTCTGCCAGTTTCTCGCCGGTCCAGTCACCGACCTCTAGTTCCAGTAGCCCAGGGTCCTCGATCACCGACAAACCGGTTGCGTCCGCGGTGGCCTGCGCGGTCTCCCGCGTGCGCTCGAGCGGAGACGAGTACAGCGCGGTCAGCCGCAATTCGCTCAGCCGCTTGGCGACGCGAGCCGCCTGTTCCCGCCCGGCGTCGGACAGGTGCAATCCCGGGGTTCGGCCGGGCAGAAGTTGCCCTGTGGTGGGTGTCTGACCATGTCTGACCAGAAGCAGCGTGGTGGTTTCGGGGCTCACACCGTCCAGCGTAGGCCCACGGTTCTGCCTCGTCACGGTTCTTGCGAGAGCCACGGGTCACGCGGCGTCATCACCCTTTGGAGGGGTCGACGCCGCTGGCCCCCCGCGCGTAGCGTGGCTTGCGTGAGCGTTCAGCCTGAGATTCGTACCGTGGGTGACCTGCGATCAGCCGGTCACGTCCAGAAAACCCTGCGTGAAGAGATTCGCGACAACCTCCTGGCCGCACTCGCGGCCGGGGAGAATCCGTGGCCCGGCCTGCACGGCTTCGACCGCACGGTCATCCCCCAGCTCGAACGCGCCTTGATCGCCGGACACGACATCGTGTTGTTGGGTGAACGAGGCCAGGGTAAAACACGTCTGTTGCGGACCCTGTCCGGGTTGCTGGATGAATGGAGTCCGGTGATCGAGGGGTCCGAACTCAATGAGCACCCCTATGACCCCATCACCGCGGAATCCGTTGCCCGGGCAGCACTCGAAGGTGACGCTCTGCCCATCGCCTGGCGGCACCGCACGGATCGATACGTGGAAAAGCTGTCCACTCCGGACACCTCCGTGGCCGACCTCATTGGCGACGTGGACCCCATGCGCGTGGCCGAAGGTCGCCGGTTGGGGGACCCCGAAACCATCCACTTCGGCCTGGTCCCCCGCGCCAACCGGGGCATCGTGGCGCTCAACGAACTTCCCGACCTGGCCGAACGCATCCAAGTGGCTCTGCTCAACGTCATGGAGGAGCGCGACATCCAGATCCGCGGTTACGTGCTGCGGCTCCCACTGGACGTCCTGGTCGTGGCGTCGGCCAACCCGGAGGACTACACCAACCGCGGTCGCATCATCACCCCGCTCAAGGACCGTTTCGGTGCCGAAATCCGCACCCACTATCCCCTGGAACTCGAGGACGAGATGGCGGTCATCCGCCAAGAGGCCCATCTGACGGCCGAGGTCCCGGAGGTGATCCTCGAGATCCTGGCCCGCTTCACACGCGCGCTGCGCGAATCCAATGCGGTCAACCAGGCCTCGGGCGTCTCGGCCCGCTTCGCGATCGCCGGCGCGGAGACCATTGCTGCAGCGGCCCGGCACCGTGCCACGGTGCGCCACGGTGAAGACGCCGTGGCCCGCCTCGTGGACGTGGACAGCGCCGTGGACGTGCTCGGCGGCAAGATTGAATTCGAATCCGGCGAAGAAGGCCGCGAGGACGAAATCCTCGAGCATCTCTTGCGCACCGCCACCGCCGACGCCGTTCGGGCCCATTTCCGCGGGTTGGATTTCGGTCCGCTCGTGGAGGCCTTCGACGGCCAGCGCACCATCACCACCGGTGAGCAGGTCACCGCCCAGGAGTTCCTGGACGCCCTGCCCGAACTGGAAGACAGCGACCTGTACGACCAGATCGCATCCCAGGTGGGCGGAAGCACCCCCGGTCACCGCGCCACCGCCATCGAGCTGGCCCTGGAAGGGTTGTTCCTGATCCGCCAGCTCTCCAAGGAAACCGGTGACGGGGAAACCGTCTACGGATAGAGGCCATCATGCGTAACCGCCACAGGTCCTCCCGGTACGGCCGGTACTCAGGGGGCCCCGATCCCCTGGCACCGCCCGTCGACCTCGCCGAAGCCCTCGACGCCGTCGCGGAAGACGTCATGTCCGGCTACTCCCCGGAACAGGCCATGCGTGAGTTCCTGCGCCGGGGCGGACGCAACCAGCGCGGACTGGACGATCTGGCACGCAAAGTGCAACAGCGGCGTCGTGATCTGTTGAGCAAGCACCGCCTGGACGGCACGATCCAGGAGGTTAAGGAGCTGCTGGAGAAGGCCTTGCGCGAGGAACGCAACCAGTTCCTGCGCGACGCTCGCATGGATCCCATGGACCGGCAGTTCCGCGAAATGCAATTGGACAGCCTGCCCTCCTCCCCCGCGGCTGCCGTCACGGAACTCGTCGACTACGACTGGCAGTCCGATACCGCCCGGCAGCACTACGAGCAGATCAAGGACCTGTTGGGGCGCGAGATGCTCGACCAGCGGTTTGCCGGCATGAAGCAAGCGCTGGAGAACGCGACCGACGAGGACCGGCAGGCCGTGGCCGAGATGCTGGGTGACCTCAACGACCTGCTGGACAAGCACGCCCGCGGTGAAGACACCCCGGAAGACTTCTACGAGTTCATGGCCAAACACGGGGATCAGTTCCCCGAGAATCCCCAGAACGTGGATGAGTTGATCGACGCACTCGCCCAGCGTTCGGCGGCCGCCCAGCGCATGATGCGCTCCATGACGCAAGAACAGCGCGACGAGCTGATGTCGCTGTCCGCTCAGGCCTTCGGTTCGCCCGAGTTGATGTCGCAGCTGGACCGACTGGACGCGTCCCTGCAGGCACTGCGTCCCGGGGAAGACTGGACCGGGTCCGAGCAGTTCGACGGCGATCAGGGTCTCGGCCTGGGCGACGGCACCGGTGTGCTCCAAGACTTGGCCGACCTGGATTCACTGGCCGAACAGCTCTCACAGTCCTATTCGGGCTCCACGCTATCGGACCTCGATATCGAGGCCCTGACCCGACAATTGGGCGACGACGCCGCGGTCTCGGCCCGCACGCTCGCCGAACTGGAGAAGGCGATGCAGGACAGCGGTTACCTGCGCCGTGGCACGGACGGGGATCTGAAATTGTCCCCGCGCGCGATGCGCAAGCTGGGGCAGTCCCTGTTGCGCGATGCCGCCGGGCGGATCTCCGGCCGGCAGGGTCGCCGGGACACTCGCCTGGCCGGAGCGGCCGGTGAACAGACGGGCTCCAGCCGAGCGTGGGCATTCGGAGACGTGGAGCCGTGGGACGTCACTCGCACGGTGACCAACGCGATCGGCCGCACGGCGGCCGCCGGCAAGGACCCGATGAAGGGGCTGCGCATCGATGTCCAGGACATCGAGGTGCGCGAAACCGAGGCCCGGACGCAAGCGGCGGTGGTGTTGCTCGTGGACACCTCGTTCTCCATGGCGCTCAACGGCCGCTGGGTGCCCATGAAGCGCACGGCCCTGGCACTGCATCATTTGCTCTCCACGCGGTTCCGAGGCGACCGGCTCGAGCTGATCACGTTCGGGCGCTACGCCCAGCGCATGGACATCGGCGAGCTAACGGCGCTGCCCGCCTGGCACGAACAAGGCACCAACCTGCACCACGGTCTGTTACTGGCAGGCCGGTTCTTTCGCCAGCACCCCAACATGCAACCGGTGCTGCTCGTGGTGACCGATGGTGAGCCCACCGCCCACCTCATGACCCACGGCGAGGCGTGGTTCTCGTATCCTCCGGATCGCGAGACGCTTCTGAACACTGTCTCCGAGTTGGACAAGGTCACGCGGCAGGGCGCAGAGGTCACGTTCTTCAGATTGGGTGACGACCCAGGCTTGGTCCGATTCGTTCAAGCCATGGCCACACGAGCCGGGGGCCGCATGGTGGCACCGGACCCCGAAGACCTGGGTGCGGCGGTGGTCGGAGAGTTCCTGCGAAACCGCTACGCAGATCCCGTGTGGGACGTGGACTGGGACTAACCCCCACAAGCAGCACAGTGGAACCTCCAAGTTTTCGGCCCTCAACCGTGACTACTCGTCCCTTGTCCCAGCTTCGTTTGCATGGAACAGTGATGTGCACCACGGCGCCATGACTGTGGCGCCCGGTCGCCCGACAAGTAATCAGGAGGTCACCGTGAACCTGTCTTGGCTCATGCCCGTGCTCGAGGCCGAAGGTCCGTTCCTGTCGATCTACATCGACTCCACCCGAACCGATCCCAGCTCCGCCTCGGGGCTGTCCACCCGGTGGGGACACTTCCGGTCGAAACTCGCGGACGACGGCGCTCCGGAGGCAATTCTCGAGGAGATCGAAGAGACCTTGCTGGAACCGTCTCCCATCGGTGGTCGGCACGGTCGAGCCCTCCTGGCCACTGGATCGGAGATTCTGGTCGACCGAGTGCTGCCGGCACCCCCGCGGCAAGATTCCGCCCATTGGGGTGATGAGCCAATTCTGGTGCCCTTGTTGCAGGTGATCCCACAGGCGGTTCGCCAATTGCTCGTGGAAGTTGACCGTTCCGGCGCCGACCTGCACCTGCGCGCGCCGGAAAACCCCAAGATCACCAAGAACGACAACGGTCTGGGTGAGGACTCCTCCGTGGACGGGGGCCACGACGAACTGCACAAGGCCAGCGTGGGTGGAGGATCGCAACACGGTTGGCGCTACTCCAACCAGGAAGCTCGCGTCGAGGACTCCTGGGAACGCAATGCGGAGGCGGTGGCCGCAAAGGTTGATGCCATTGTCCGCGAGCGCCAACTGGACATGCTGTTGCTCACCGGCGATGTCCGCGCGCAGTCGCTACTGAAGGACGAGCTCGGCAAGGAAGCGCTGGCCATCCTCAAGGAAGTTCCGGGAGGCACCCGCGGTCAGAGCCTTGATCGCGCCTCGTTCCGGGAAGAAATGGCACGTGTGACCGAAGAGTTCATCAAGGAACGTCAGCAGAAACTGGCGGATCAGTTCACCGAGAATCAGAACCGGGGCGGGGAATCCGTGGCCGGCGCGGCCGAGGTCGCGGAAGCCTTGCAACGCGGTCAGGTCTCCGAGCTCCTCCTGACGATCGGTGCCGAACCGGACAACGCTGAGGAACTCACCCGGCAAGCTCTCGCAACGGATGCCGAGATTTCCACCCTCGGTGAGGGGTACGTGACCTTGCCGGAAGGTGTCGGCGCACTGCTCCGCTGGCGGGACGAGGCAACCCCCTCGAATAGCTTGTCCAGCATGTCCGGGGACCACGGTCGCGAGAGCGCAGTGGATCCGGACAGCGAGGAATCGCCCCGCGAGCGCGAAGAAGAATCAATCCGTCGTTAAGCTGGCGCCAACCTCCGCCGTGGGCACCGGTTCCAGGAATGGAACCGGTGCCCACGGCGGAGGTCATCCTGCGAGTCCCCGATGCTCCGTGCGGCTGAGCGTGGCATCATAAGAGGCCATAAGCAGCAGGCTGATCATTTCGTGCAGAGGAGAACCATGGCTTCGTCCCGTGGGCTGGTGTGTATCGCTGCCGGATTCTATGCGGCGAACTGTTCGCTGGGGATTTCGGTGGCCCAGCGATGGGTCGACACCTCCAAGTTCCGGTGGGTCCATCACGGCTTGTACATCCTGACGGCGAGTACCACGGCCATCGCGTTCTTCGCGTCTGCTGCCCAACGATCACCGGCCGCGATCGCATTGGCTCCCGCCGCCGCTCCCCTGTTCCTGCTGCAACATCACGGAGCGCGACCGCTCCGGCGACACACCCGTGACGCACTGATGGCGGCCCCCTGCTACGCGGCCGGTCTCGTGCTGGCCGGGAGGTGATCCATGGAGTTCCTTGATGCCGTGTTCAACCGGCGTACCACCAACGGCCCCTTTCGCCCGGATCCGGTCAGCCCCGAGCACCAACAGACCCTGATCCGCGCCGCGGCGGCCGCACCCTCCCAGTTCAACAGCCAACCCTGGCGGTTCGTGCTCATCGAGGACCGGGACACCATTGAGACGGTGGCCACCATCAGCGGTGAAAGCATGACCGAGGTTATGAGCTCCGGTACCTTCTTCAACCGATACAAGAAGTATTTTCGGTTTTCGCAGAAGGAAATGGACACCCTGCGCAGCGGCATGCTTTTCGACAAGTTGCCCGCATTGCTCCGCCCTTTCACGTCCCGCGCGTTCACCCCGTCCGGGCAGAACCTGATGAACAAACTGCGTGTGCCGCAAACCCTGGGTCAGGAAAACCGCAAGTTGGTGGCCGGTTCACCGTTGCTCCTGGGCGTGATGCTGGAACGCGGTGAATATCGGCCAGAACAATTGTCCGGGTTCTACTCCGTCTTCAGCATGGGCGCGGCCATGGAAAACCTATGGCTGACCACGGTGGAATTGGGCATGGGCATCCAGTTCGTCTCCTTCCCCATGGAGGCTCCACACCAGTGGCAGCGCATCGTGGACATGTTGCGCGTGCCGGATGACCTCGAGCTGATGGCCGTGTACCGGCTGGGTTACCTTCCCGAACGAACCCACCGCCCCGCCATCGACTGGTCCAGCCGAGAGCGCAAACGCCCTTCGCAGTTCGTTTACCGAGAGACCTGCGACGCGCCTCAGGAAGGCTGGGACGACGACGTTCGGCCGGGTTCCGCGTGAGCCGCGAACACCGCGAGTAGTCGGAAGAACCGTTGCTGCCGCACGCTCCACCCCGAAGGCACGGCGTCGATCAGTTCATTCCGGCGATAGCTACGGCGGACCGACAACAGGCCGTCGAAACGGGCGAACGTTCGCGCACGAATCAGTGGGAGCGTGCCCACCCAGTACAGCAACCAGGCCGTTCGGCTGCGCCGCAGGTCGTTGTGGACGGCCACGGAGCCGGTCAGAGCGGACGTGTCAGTCAGCAATTCCGTGAGTTCGCCCGGCGATAAGTGGTGGAGGACATGGTTGGACACGACCACGTCGAACCGTTCGCCTTCGGCGACCAAGTCCGCGCTCGACAGCGCCCGGTAATCCACCCCGACACCGTTGTCATGTGCGAGCGCCCAGCTATAGGCCCTCGGGTCCGGGTCGATGGCGGTCACCGACAGCTCGATGCCATCACGGGTGGCCCACCGGGACAGGACCCGAGCGACGTCGCCACCCCCGCTACCCACGTCCAAAAGTGTGGGCGTGCGGCCATCCCCGGCTGCGGCTTGAAGGGCCGGACGGATCCAGCGTCGGTAGACGGGCCGCCACGAGGCAACCAACGGATTAATCACGCCGAACAAGGCGTAGGTGTTGTTCAGTGCCACGGGATCACAGCCCGGGTCGTCCATCAACTCCGCTTCGTTGATACTCCGACGGCGCAGTAGCGGATCCTTCATCGTGGCCGAACGTCGGGTTCCACAGCGCGCACCAATGCGCTTTCGATGCTCAGCCCTGGACCGAAGGCCAACGCCGCCACAAGCCCACGTGCCCCTGACGTCCGAATCCTGTCCAGCACGAAGAGAATGGTGGCGCTGCTCATGTTCCCGACCTCTGACAAGACGCCACGGGACGGTTCCATTTGCTCATGAGTGAGCCCCAGACGTGATTGCACCTTGTCCAGGATGCTCCGGCCACCGGGGTGCACGGCCCACAGTGGTATCTCGGCGGCGTCCAGCTCAGCCCTGGACAGCAACGGGGCCAGCGCATCCGTGACGTGGTCGTCAATGATGCGCGGCACATAGGTTCCCAGGATCATTTCAAACCCTTCGTCGCCCACGCTCCAGGCCAGGTCTTCTTCACCCACCGGTGCCAGTGTGGTCTCGAAGTCCTCCAGTTCTAGTACGGGTTCGACTGTCGGGTCGCCGGAATCTCTAGCCGTAACCACGGTCGCCGCAGCACCGTCTGCGAACAAGGCGTTTCCCATGATGGTGTCCGGGTCGTTGCGAACATGCAGGTGAAGGGTGCACAGTTCCACGCACACCACCAGCACGACGGCCTGCGGATCGGAGCGGCACGCGGTGTAGGCGGCTCGCAGAGCGGGGAATGCGGCATTGCACCCCATGAACCCCAGGTGCGTTCGGGCTACGTTTGCCGGGAGTCCCAGATCCTTGACCACCCGGACATCGGGCCCGGGTGCGAAGAACCCCGTGCAGGACACCGTGATCACATGTGTGACGTCCTCGGGTTCGACAGCCGGAGCAGCTTGCGCGAGCGCGGTGCGCCCGACCCGAACGAACAACCTTCGAGCATGCTCGGTGTAGAGCTGGTTGCGGGTCTGCGTTCCAGGGGAGAGCAAGTGCCCCGAGACGGGATCCACGAACGGCGACGGCGCGGCGTCGTCAGTCTCGTTGGTGCCATCGAGGCCCCGCGAGACGGCCGTTGCGAGCTCCGGAAGGACCGTGTGGCGAGTGGCCACGCCGGATCCCGCGAAGGCCGAGCCGACCAGCCGGGACCCCAACCGTGTCATGGCTGGTTGGTTGGCGAAGAGCTTCGCGACATCCGGCTGGTGGATCTGAGTATCCGGAACGGCGGTCGCAATCGTCAGCATGCGTACGGTCATACCCCATGGTAGGCACGGCGCGGTCCCAGCCGGTGCTGTCGGGACACGCCCGCGCAGTGCCGACACGGGTCCGGTCAATCCCTTGGTCGGCGCATCTCGCCGGGAAGTTGTTCGAGCAACCGCAGCCAGAGTTCGGACACCGTGGGATAGCTCGGTACCGCATGGCGCAGCACGTGGACCGGCACCTGACCGGTGATGGCGATGGTCGCCGCGTGCAGCTGCTCGCCGGCCTCCGGCCCCACGAACGTTGCGCCCACCACGCAGCGCGTCGAACCGTCCACCACGATTTTGGCTCGCCCGGGAACGTCATTGCGCAGAAGCGCGGAACCCGCAGTGGAGTTGTAGGGCACCTCGGCGGTGACCACCTCGATCCCCTGTTCACGCGCGGTGGCTTCGGTCGGCCCCACCTGCGCCACCTGCGGCTCCGTGAAAATGACCTGGGGAACGGGCGCGTACTCAGCGAGGAAAGGTTCGGGGCCGCCCGTGGCTGCCGCGTGGATCTTGGCCCCCACCACGCGTGCCCGGTACTTGCCCCAGTGAGTCAGCGGAACATCCCCGCTTGCATCGCCCACGGCGTGTAACGAATTGGGGAGGTCGTCATCGAGAACGTGGTCCGGAGTGAGTCCCACGGCGTCCAGCCCTAGATCTCCCAACCGCGGTGCGCGCCCGGTCGCCAACAGCACCTCGTCCGCTTCGAAATCACCCGCGGTGGTCTGAAGCTGTACGGTGCCGCCGTGAATCTTCCCCAGCCCGGTGGCCTCGGGGTTCTCCCTCCGGCACGACGTCACGGACGCGTTGAAGACCACGTCCACGCCATGAGTTTTCATCCCCTCCAGGACACTCTGCCCGGCGAACGGCTCGTTGTCCGACAGTAGGTCTGGGCCTCGGACCAGCAGCGTGACCTGCGCCCCGAGACCGGCTAGCCATGTGGCGGCCTCGCAGGCAACTACCCCGCCGCCCACGATTGCCAACCGTTCCGGCACCTCGACCACTCCGGTGGCGTCGGCGGAGGTCCAGGCCTCCACACCCTCGAACTCGCCCGGCACCTTGGGTTCGCTACCGGTCGCGATGATCACGGAGTGCCGCGCGGTGATGGTGAGCGCAGCGGCGTCGTCGACCCGAACCGTGCGTTCGCCGACAAGGCGAGCGTGACCGCGAACCACCTGGATCCCTGCCGATTCCGCCCACTCGACCTGGGAAGAATCGTCGTAATTCGACACGAAGGAATCCCGGCGCTCGAGCATCCCACCGTGGTCCAGGCGCGCGGGCGAGACGCCGTCAACGTCTGCGGAGGTGCCAGCGACATCGAGGGGGCGCAGCAGGGCCTTGCTGGGCATGCACGCATAGTAAGAACACTCGCCACCCAAAAGGTGGCCCTCCACGATGACGGCCGTGAGATCGGTGCCTTCGATCGCGTATTGGGCGGCGTTCTCGCCCACGGCTCCCCCACCGATGACGACGACGTCCACGGTGAGTTCCTGAGTTTGCGGTTGTTGCGTGTGGGGCATGAGCACCTCTTCTTGAAGTGTCGGTGTGGTGGGGCCGGTAATCCGACCCCACCACACCGGGTGGGAAGCCTACTGATTATTCAGAAGCCTACTGACAATTAATGGCATCGTAAGCGCCCACGCCCGCCCTGACCACATCCCCTAGTGATGACCACCACCGTGCACATCGTGGAAGGCCATGATGCTCTTGGGCAGCACCGTGAAGGGCCGCATCATCGTGTGGTCCTCGTGATCCAGAATGTGGCAGTGGTACATGAAACTGCCCGTGGCGCCGGTGAAGTCACCGAGCACCTGGACCCACTCCCCCGGTTGAATAACCCACGTATCCTTCATACCCGCGGTCATCGGACTCACCGGGCGACCGGCTCCGGGAACGGGCAACGGATTGGAAGTTGAAGCCGTCGCGAGGTTGAAGCCGGGCACCGACCCACCGGGACCGAGCGGCCACTGCCACCGATTGAGCATCTGGAACTCGGTCATGTGGATGTGCATCGGATGCGCCGGACCACCGAGATGCAGGATGTTCCAGACGGCCCAGTCACCTTCGGAGAACCTGATGGTCAGGGATTCGTCGAACAACTTGGCCGCCGGCTTGAACGTGAGGACCTTGCCGTCCGCGCGGGTCACCCGGATCACCTCCGCGGTGCCGGGGTCCTCGCCCTCCGCAAGCTCACGCAGCTCCCACATTTCTGGGTGCACGGAGCCCCCGATACCGGGAGGAACTACGGCCACCCAGGCATGAGCGTGATGGTCGATCACTCGGTCACCGATGATCAATTTGCCGTCATCCGTGTGGCGGTAGCGCACGTACTCCCCATTGAGAACGCCGGGGAGCCGGAACCGGTCGAGCACGCGGCGATCATCCACGCGGAACTGCATGACGCTTGCGTCTGCCTGCCCCGGTTGAGCATTGAGTGCCGTGCCGTTCTCATTGCGCAGCTCCAGGGTCCGGCCGCGGTACTTGGAGAAGTCCACGAGCACGTCCACCCGCTCGCCCGGGCCCATGTCCACGATCCCGTCCTGGGGAATGAAGGGCGCAGGCAGTAGGCCTCCGTCCGTACCAATGACCACCAGCGCATCGGTCTTGCGGCGCGCACCGAAGGCAGGGTCCGTACTGGGGATGTCCTTTGTCGGAGTGAACTTCTCATCCGTGGTGTCGTGGATGGAGAAACGGTGGATCCGCGAACTGGAGCCGTTGAGCAACCGCAGCCGGTACCAGCACGCGTCCACGTCCTTGGTGGGCCAGATTTTGCCGTTAACCATGTTGAACGGTGCGCTGACGGGAATTTCACCCTTGATCCCGGTGGAACCCGTGAAGCCGGCCTGCTTGTACAGGGCACGCCCCGTGAACTTGATGGTCCCCGCCGGCGCGCCCGCCTCGGATTCCAGATTGCGATCCGCGATACCGAGGAACAGCTCACGCTCACCCGACGGCAAGCGAAGCCGCGCTTCCTGCTCGTCCCGAATGATGTAGAATCCTGAAAGACCCGCGAATACGTTGAACCTGGTCACCGCCATGGCGTGATCGTGATACCAGAGGGTGGTTGATTCTTGACGATTCGGGTAGGTACAGCGCGTGACACCGCCCGGCAGGCTCACGTTGTGGGCCCAGCCATCGTTGTGGCCGTCCGTCAATGCGCCGTGGAGATGGACCACGGTGGCGGCGGTGAGTTCGGCGGTATGGTCCAGTCGCGGATAAGAATCCTCGCCGGGGCCCTTATCCGCGGCCCGACCGCCCGGGAGAGCGGCGGCACGGAAGTTTGCGTTGACCCCGGGCTGCCCGGGAGGTAACGGAGGCAATGCGGGCACGCGTACGACGTCGTACGGCAAGTTCAGCGCCTTGCCGCCCCGTTCCAGCCCGTTCTCCCAATCGATGCGCACGGCGCGGTCCCGCTGGACCTCGATCGTGGGGCCGGGAAGGCCGCCCTCGTAGGTCCACGCCTCGGCGGGCGGGATGTCCGCGTGGAACTGCACTCGCCCGAGTTCGGCACGAACGCGAATGGGACTGCCCGCCGGCCGACGCCACGCGCGAATGATGGTTGGCTGTGGGAGGCGATCACGAAACTTCTTCAACCCCAGCCCCGAGTCAACTCCCGGCAACGGGACTGGCCGCGGCGGCCACCACGGGAAACCGGCCGGCGGGTGCACTCCCGGCCGGTCCGCCGACGGCGCTGGCCCACCCATGGGTTCGCGCATCGGCTCTTCGGACGTGTCCGGCTCCACAGGAGCGAGAGTGATTCCAGGCTCCGATGGAAGCGGCGGTGCGCTTCCGGTCTGGGCAAGGTTGGCGTACTCGACCGAACCTGGCGCGGGGAGATTCTGCGATTCGGGGGTGGGAGTATTCATGATTAGCCCTCGCTTAGCGAGTAGTGCTGCGGCAAGTGAGCCCTCCGCGACCTACGTCGACCCTCAGTTGCCCTGATAAAAAATTAGCATAAGCAAATACCGGGGAGTAGGGGGTCACGTTTTGGTTAAGGATGTGAGGTCGCCCGGCGGTGGCCCAATGGCGGACAGAAGTAAACCCCGGACTCAATAACGAGGCCAGGGCCGACTCCAGAGTGTCCTATGCACCCAGAACAGACTGTGCGATGAGATGGTCGAGCTTCCGCACATCGATACCGCGTCCGACGTTGATCTTGATCCGACCCGCCCGGGTCCACAGTTCAATCTCGGCATTCAGGTCGATCGTTCCGGCGTTTTCCGTGGACCACATGTTGATACTCGAGTACGGAATCGAGTAAGTCTCAACTTTCTTCCCTGTGAAACCTTGAGCATCACGGACTATCAGTCGCCTGTTCGTGAACGTCGCAGTATCTCGTACGGTCTTGAAGGAAACGACAGGGGTTTCGCCGGGAACGAGCAGCTCTGGAATGTCATGGGGAGTGTCAATTTGAGATGTGAACGTCCACCCACTGTTCAATACTTGGTCACTCATGGGTTAGCCCTCTTTCATTGTTTCGCCTACGGGGACTTCTCGGCCTCACGGTTGCCGACGAGCGTTGGAGGTGAGTGGCATTCGAAAGGTCTCAATCACATATTACTGACGAGTTGCGAGTTTCAATCTCAAACGCATGGAAATAATTGCGTTTTCCCTAGTCAGGACAACCATGGGCTCGTAAAGGGATGGCTGAATCTTCCCTCGAGAATGACCAGAGTTGAGGAGCAAACATGATGGGAACAGTTCCGGAGTGGATCTCCGTCTTAGTGGCAGCGGCTGCACTAATTGCCGCCGTTTGGGCGGGTCTGACTTCTAAACGCCTTTTTGACGTAGAACGCAAGCGCGATGAAGTTGCACTTGATCGGAGAGAGAAAGAGCAAGCAAGCGAAATTGCGGCCTGGTCCGTTACTTATGACACTCCCGCCGACCAGCCATCGCCCAAGGGACTGCTGATCCACAACAGCTCCAATGCGCCAGTTTTCGATGTCAAGGTACTCAGTACATACTCCAAAACTAAGAGGGACACGCCTGAAACTCAGAAACCCCTCACGATGTCCGTGCTGACCCCTGGTGATTACGCGGCAATAGAAGACGATAAGTTCCCGTGGAAGTTTCCTGAAACCCAGTCCCGCGTGGAAGAAAAAGTCCACTCCAGATTGCGACCTGTGACCAACAACCCCGGCTGGATGGCCACAGGTATTGCCTTCGTCGACTCGTACGGGACATCCTGGCTGCGTGACGAGCGGGGACAACTACTCCGCCTAGAGAAAGAGGAGACACCATGATTCAGGCAACCCCATACATCGGCTTCGAAGGCCAGGCAGAAGAAGCGCTCATGTTCTACCACTCCGTCTTTGGCGGGGACCTCAAGATCACGCGTTTTCGAGACTTCGGCATGGTCGAGGACACCCCTGACTGGGTCATGCATGGTCAGCTCGACACCGACATGGGGTCGAGTCTCATGGCCTCCGACAACCCGGGCGGCGTCACGGGAGGCAGTCGTATCAACGTCTGCATCTGGGGCGACGACGAACAGCGCATGACCGAATTCTTCAACGCACTCGCTCAGGGTGGCACGGTGGAGATGCCGCTTGAGAAGCAGGAATGGGGTGACTCCTTTGGCGGGTTACGCGATCGGTTCGGGGTCGACTGGGGTGTGAACATCGGCTCCAAGGAGTCGTAATACTCCTGGTCACCCTCGCTTGTGACATGCGTCATGCGTAGCGTGGAGTTGCCACACCGTTGAGCGGTCGGCATCACTTCCCGAACGCGCCGGCCCAGCGGACCGACGATGAGGAGATGCCATGAACGAGCGTGAACTGACTTCCCCGACCGATTCGACTGACCTGGCTGGCGCCCCCCAAAAGAAGATCTCTCGAGCCCGAACCGGCATGGCCTTCCTGGGTCTGGCGGGACTTCTCACGCTCGCCGCGTGCGGCGACAACGCAGGCGGTGGCGGCGGAGAGGAAACGGGCTCCGAAGAGACGAGCGCGGCGGCGTCGGAACCCGAAACCATCGCTACGGCGGACGTCCAGAATGCCGACGGCGCTGACTTGGGCACCGTGGAATTCTCCTCAGCGGAAGACAATGACCAGGCCATGGTCGTTTCGGCCGAACTCTCAGGACTGGAACCCGGCTATTACGGGTTCCACGTGCACGCGAACGGCGTGTGCGAGGCGGAGAGTTCCGCGCCCGATGACCCGTCCGAGACCGGTGCGTTCCTGTCCGCGGGTGGTCACTTGGGCGGCGACGACGCCCGGCACCCCGAGCACGCAGGCGACCTTCCCGCGCTGCTAGTCATGGAGTCAGGCGAGGCCAAGCTGACGTTCCAGACGGATCGGCTCACCAGGGACAACCTGATGGACGATGACGGTTCCGCGCTCATGATTCACTCCGACCCGGACAATTACGCCAACATTCCCGAACGCTACGCTGCCGACGGCGCGGACGAGGACACTCGGTCCACCGGCGATGCGGGCAGTCGCCTGGCGTGCGGTGTCATCGAGTAGTCGCCTCTTTGCTGCCGCGGTAGGCGGTTCAATCCTCGCGCAGCGGCACAAACCTGAACTGCCCGTGGCGGGTGACCTTCACGCCCTTTTGACGACGGCGCACACGCAGCATTTCGTCCGCCACCGGAACGACCATGACGCCGCTCTCCCCCAGCTGTTCCACGAGCTGCTCGGGGAGGGCATGCGCCATGGCGGAGACGAGAATCCGATCGAAGGGCGCCTCCTCCGGGGCTCCGAGCGCACCCTCGATTGCTTGCCTGACCTGTACCCACGGCTGGCCTTGTCGTGCGTTCGCGGCCCGGGCCAGGTCGACGAGTTCGGGGATGCGTTCGACACCGATCACTTCACCGTGGCTCCCGACCAGGTGGCCCAGTAGCGCCGAGCTCCATCCGGACCCGGCTCCCACATCCAGCACGCGATGGCCGGGCTGCACATCCAACAGTTTGAGCATGGCCCTGACTGTGCTCGGTTGGGAATTGGTTTGCCCGTGCCCAATGCTCAACGGGGCGTCCACGAACGCGAACTGGTGAGCTTCCACAGGGAGGAAGTCTGTTCGTTTAATACGCGTAAATGCTTGGGAGATTGGATCCATGGCTGTCTCTAACGAATTGAACTGTTTCTCGATTCTGCCCGTTCGGTAAACCGTTCTGGAGACCTCAGCACCAACATGACGGCGACGATCAGCGCGGACAAGGTGCCCGTGATCATGTCAATCATGGTGTCGTAATTATCGATCTGCGCCCGTGATCCAATCATTTGATCCGCCGCGAACTCCCCGATTTCCCACAGCATGGCCACCAGTGCGCTGAATGACGTGACCACGGTCGCGTGAAGCCACCGCGGCATCTGGAATCGGTGCTTGCGCATGACAGCGCGGAGAATGTAATCCGCCCACAGCGCGATCATGATGCCCGAATAGAAGTGGACGATGGTGTCCCACGGTTGCCAGACGTCGTAGAACCGCAAGTAGCTGCCCATGTATCCGCCGGTGAAAATCAGCACGGCGTAGAGCAGCTGAAGATACAGCGGGATGCGAACCCGCGCGATGGCTTCAATCACCAACGGACTCAGGGACACCTGCAGCAGCCCCATGGCCATGACCGCACTTTCAGGGTTCCCGCCCGCCGTGTCCCCGATGAATGACACCAGCAACACCAGTTCCACCACGATGAGCGGCGCGTGCCTCAACAGCATTCCGCTGAAAGAAACACGTTTCATCATGCTGCTGACCCTACGCGCCTACCTGTGGATATTCTTGTGCCCCAGCCACGGAAGTAGGTTTGACCTCATGAGCCACCGGGACATCGTCAACAAGCTCCTGGACGAGCACGGACAGACCTACGCCCAGGAAGCGGGCATCCATCTCAAGGACACCCCCGCTCCCCTGTTTCAGCTCCTAGTCCTGGCCAACCTGTTGTCCACCAGGATCAGCGCCACTATTGCCGTCGCGACGGCTCACGAGCTCATCAACAGTGGCTTCACCACGCCCGAGAAAATGCGCGACGCCACCTGGCAACAACGCGTCGACGCTCTCGGCCGGGGTGGTTACCGCCGCTACGACGAACGCACTTCCACCATGCTCGGCGACGGCGCCGCCCTCCTTCTCGACACCTACGGCGGGGACCTGAGGCAATTGCGAGAGCAATCCGAGAATCCCAAGGACGTGCTGAAACGGTTGCAGGAGTTCCCGGGCATCGGCCCGACGGGCGCAGCAATTTTCGCTCGCGAGGTTCAAGGAGTGTGGCCGATCATGGCTCCGTTCTTCGATAAGAAGGCCCTGGATGGCGCGCGCAAGCTCGAGCTGCCGGACAACCCGGATTCTTTGAGTCGCTTGGTGTCATCCGAGGACTTACCGCGGTTGGCCTCCGCCCTGGTGCGTGTGGCCTTGGACCGATCCAAGAAGTAGAACGGAGAATCGCATGAACGCCGATGTCATTGTGGTGGGAGCCGGTCTCGCCGGTCTGGTAGCCACCGCGGAACTGACCAGTGCGGGACTGCGTGTCTTGCTGGTCGATCAAGAGTCAGAAGCCAACCTGGGTGGCCAAGCACATTGGTCGTTGGGTGGGCTCTTCATGGTGAATACCCCCGAGCAGCGCCGCATGGGCATCAAGGATTCCCCCGAGCTGGCCATGCAGGATTGGCTCGGTAGCGCGGGTTTCGATCGCAACGTGGATGACCCCGCCGGGGAAGATTACTGGGGCTTCCGCTGGGCCCAGGCGTACCTGGACTTCGCTGCTGGTGAGAAACGCTCGTGGCTGCACAGTCGTGGTCTGCGCTGGGTTCCGATCGTGGGTTGGGCCGAGCGGGGCGGGTATCTCGCGGACGGCCACGGCAACTCGGTGCCACGTTTTCATTTGACATGGGGAACGGGACCGGGCGTCGTCGCACCTTTCGAACGGGCCGTGCGAGATGCGCACGACGCCGGTCTGGTCACCTTCGCGTTCCGGCATCGAGTGGACGAGCTCGTGAAGTCTGGCGGCGCCGTCGACGGCGTGAGCGGCGTCGTACTGGCTCCCGACACCGCTCCGCGCGGGGCCGCAACCAACCGTTCGGAACTCGAGGCATTCGAGTTCACGGCCCCTGCTGTGCTCGTCACCGCGGGTGGGATCGGCGGTAATAAGGATTTGGTGCGCGCGAACTGGCCCGAGCGGTTAGGGCAAGTGCCACGCAAGATGATCACGGGCGTGCCCGAGTACGTGGACGGCCGCATGCTGGGCTTCGCGGAGGCCGCCGGCGGTCGGATCGTGAATCGCGACCGGATGTGGCATTACACGGAAGGTGTGACCAACTGGGATCCGATTTGGCCTGATCACGGGATTCGAATCATTCCCGGGCCGTCTTCTCTGTGGTTCGACGCGCGCGGTCAGCGGCTGCCTGTGCCGAACTTCCCGGGTTTCGACACGCTGGGGACGCTCAAGGCGATCGGCCACAGCGGGTACGACTACACGTGGTTCGTGCTGACGCAGCGGATCATCGAGAAGGAGTTCGCGCTGTCCGGATCGGAGCAGAATCCGGACGTGACCGACCGCGATTTGAAACTCACCCTGAGCCGCGTGCTGCCCGGCGCGGCTGGTCCGGTCGAGGCGTTCAAGAAGCATGGCGAGGATTTTGTGGTGGCGTCATCCCTGAGCGAGCTGGTGGCAGGCATGAACGCACTGACTGACGAACCGCTCATCGAGCTCGCGGACTTGGAGCGACAGATCGTGGCGCGAGACCGCGAGATGGACAACCCGTTCACTAAGGATCTGCAGGTTTCAGCGATCCATAACTCTCGACGGTCGCGCGGCGAGAGGCTGGCGCGAACGGCATCACCGCACAAAATTCTCGATCCGAAGGCAGGACCACTCATCGCGGTGCGGTTGAACATCATCACGCGCAAGACTTTGGGCGGCCTGCAGACGGACCTGTCCGGGCGCGTTCAGGGCCTGGACCATTCGCCCGTTCCTGGACTGTGGGCCGCGGGCGAGATCGCGGGTTTCGGTGGCGGCGGGATGCACGGCTACCGCTCGTTGGAGGGCACGTTCCTGGGCGGCTGCATGTTCTCCGGCCGTGAGGCGGGACGGGGTATTGCGGAGGAGCTGCGGGGGTAGTTCCAACGGATTGGCAGGATGTGCATCAGAGGTGACCAGCCCGATAGTGAGTGCGACCTGGACACCACGTATTTGGGTAGCGAATTGATCGGGCCCGCAACAGGGTTCTCGGCGGGATCTGCCATTGGCCAGAACTTGGAGAACATTTCATAGGTCCGCCGCCCAAGGATGATGCCGTCGACCGATTCGAGCCAATGCAGTTGCTCAGAATCCTGCTCGCTCACCGGACCTGATGATTCCGGCGCATTGACAGTGTCGGCCGCTTCGAAGAAATCGATTCCACCGTCAGACTCGGCCGCGAATCCGTCTGCGGAGATTATTTGTTCGATCGTGATGGCACCCATTGGGTTGCCCTCTCTGTTTCGATGCACCCCTGCGCAACTGCCCCGACCTCAATGCGAGTTCATTCAGGCTTTCGCGCGTCCCCTGGGGTCTCAACTCAGTTTACTTCTTCATGTGCCGGTCACCCCGTGGCTTCTTGGCCGTCAGTTTCTTCAAGCACCGTTGATCCTGCTGACACGCTCGGGACCTGGGGGAATACACCGTCAAGTTGGTCTCGAGTTGCCCGAAGTTCTTGAACGAAAGGTTCACAGTGAACACTAGAAGCAACCGCACTTTCGGCCGCATCTCCAAGGCCACGGCGGCCGCGGCGCTGTCCGTCGCCGTCCTGGCACCAATCACCGCACCGGCTTACGCACAGCCCGATACCCGCCCGACAGCGGAGGCTGCGGCGAAGAACGAGACGCGGGCGGCGTCGTCGGCGAACGAACCTTTGCTGATCGGCCACCGCGGCGCGGCAGGTACTGCCCCCGAGAACACGGTGTCGGCTTTCAAGGACGCGCGGTCCTCGCACGCGGACTACTTTGAGATCGATGTGCAGCTTTCCGCGGACGGCGTACCGTTCCTCTTCCACGACGACACCCCCGCGCGCACCACCAACGTGGAAGACGTGTTCCCGGGCCGCGAAAACGACCCGATCACCTCGTTCACCTGGGCCGAGCTGCAGCAGCTTGATGCGGGTTCGTACTTCTCGGACAAGTTCGTGGGCGAGAAGATTCCCCACTTCAACGATGCCGCCAAGATCGCCAACAACAAGATCGGCGTGTTCATCGAGATCAAGTCGCCGGTCAACTCCCCCGGCATTGAAAAGGTCGTCGCGGACTCGCTGCAGAACAATCGCGACTGGAATCGCCTGCTGAAGAACGATCAAATAGAGGTCTTGGGCTTCGACCCCGCGTCCAACCAGCGCTTCGCGGAGCTCGCGCCGGACGTTCCCCTCCAGCAGCTGATCGGCACCGTGCCCGACTCCGCAACCCTGGCGCAGATCGCCACGTACGCCGATCACTTCGGCACGAGCTACCGGAACCTGGACGCCGCCGGCGTGGCGCGGGTCAAGGCCGCGGGCATGGGCATCGGCGTGTACACCGTGAACTCCACCGAGGCCTATGACCAGATGGTGGCGCTGGGCGTCGACCGCGTGACCGGGGACTTCCCCATTCAATTCTCCCGCCACGAACGCGGTCAGAAGCCGTTCCCGCAGAACACGGGCGTACAGATCGCTGACTCGATCAACGATGTGCCCGGCAACGACCTGCAGCCGGAAACCGGCGAGCACGTGATTTTGCAGAACACCACGAACCGCACGATCGACGTCTCCGGATACATCATTCGCGACGCTGCCAATACCCAACTCACCGTGGGCAACGGCTACGTCCTGGCGCCGGGTGCGCAGCTGCGCGTCTACACCGGTCCGGGCACCAACCGCGCGGACGCCTACTACAACAACGGCACCGCCAACGTGCTCAACAACGGCGGCGACTCCATCGCCCTGTGGACCGGCAACGGAAACCTGCAGGACACCTTCGCGAACTAACTTCGCACCACAGCCGACGACGGCGGGCGGTCACCTTAGAGTTGAAGGTGACCGCCCGCCGTGGTCTTGGGATCTTCACGTACCGCCGTTGGCGTGCTCAGCAATCCGGAATGACAGCTCCGGCCCTGTAAGGCCTCAGGTTGTGAGGCCTATCAGCCGCCGAGTCCAAGATCCAGCGAAACGACGCCAATGCCAATCACCAGTCCGGTGGCCAAGAAGAACCCGATCATGATCAGAACGAGGCCCCAAGGAGTCCCCTTCTGCGGGTTGGTGGGCTGGGTCTTCGGTGAGTCTTCCATGGTCTTCCCTTCGTTCAGCAGAGCTTCAAGTCTTGCAGGTTCGGAGTGGTGAGGGTGAAAGTGACATGTTCGCACCAGTTATTTGTAGGTGGGATGAAGTCGCAGCGTGCTGTGATGATCGTGCAGAGAAGCAGCCACGCGGTAGCGGTTGCGTCCCCTCAGGCTTGTTCCAAATAGCCAACGCCCAAGTCTTCACACGCTTTGCGGAGCCGTTTATCTCTCGTCCACAGCCTAGCTCCACCAACTAATGACACGGATCCGAGGAGATGTACATCAATCGCGCTTAATCCTCGCTCCCATAGTTGCCCACTGCGGACCAAAGTCTTGGTCTCCAAATGACTCATCATTGGAAACTGTTCAAGGTTTTCAATCATCCCAAGTACGGAATCTCGATTCCTGATCGATCCCAGTGACAACTCCTGAACAACGAATGGGTGGTAGCCGACTAGGTCTTGTTCGAGAAGGGCCAGCATCACTGGCTCTGACCCATGAAGATGATCGATCCAAATCGAGGTATCGACCAGAATCATGCGGCTTGCCCGCGTTGACGCGGAGCAGCCGTAGCCTCCGGATCGCTTCCCCCCAGTGCAATAAGTCGTTTTGCGCTTTCAACTCGGATAAGCGTCTTCAATCCATCACGCAAGAGCACCGACCGTTCAGTGATCCCGGTCAGCTCACTGGCCTGAGCCAGCAGTTCATCATCGATGTTCACCGTGGTGCGCATGACATCCTCCAAGATCACCGAAACCTACATCATTTGATGCTGTATATGATGCCACCGAGATGGCCCAGAGACAACGGTCGTGGGCATCAAGTTTTCGTTGAATCGTCCGGAAAACCTGCAGGTCAGCTTGATAGAGATTGGGGAGACGCATGAAACCCACTGGCGGAAAGAGGACACCATGAAAATCACGATCATCGGCGGCTCGAAGGGCACCGGGGCCCACGTGGGAGCAGCAGCACTCCAAGCCGGGGACGAGGTCACCGTCTTGTCCCGCAGTGGAGATGTGCCCGGGGTCGTGCGGAGCGTCGTCGGCAGCGCGACCAACTCTGCAGCCGTGGGTAAGGCAATTGCTGGCGCGGACGCCGTCGTCGTTACCGTCGGTGGGGCGAAGGGCGTCGAGAACCAGCGTGCCACGGTGACGAGGACCGTGATCGCTGCGATGAAGGAAGCTGGCGTGCGGCGGTTGATCGTGCAGTCGTCGCTGGGTGCGGGTGACTCTGCGTCGCAGCTCCCGGCCCCGCTGAACCTGATCACGCCGATCGTGCTGGCCAAACCGCTGGCGGACCACAATGAGCAGGAGGCTGCGGTCGAGAAGTCCGGTTTGGACTGGACGATCGTGCGTCCTTCCGGGCTGTCGGACAAGCCCGCAACGGGTGAGGTCAAGGCTCTGGAGGCTGACCAGGACGGCAAGCTGGGAGGCTCGATTTCGCGAGCGGATCTTGCTGCCTACATGCTTGCCGCTGTGACCGATCAGTCCACGTTCAGGAAGGCCATCGGAGTCAGCAGCCGGTAGTGAGAAGGGTCTCACAGCCCTTTATTGACGCGGAACTTTCATAGAATGGAAGTGTTCACACCCGATGACGAGTAGGAGCACACCATGAGGGCATGGCATTTCGTTGGTACCCACAAACCGTTCGAGCGCGTGGAGATTCCCGAGCCCACCGCAGGACCGGGCAAGGTAGTCATTGACGTGAAGGCCGCCGGGTTGTGCCACTCTGACGTGGGCATCATGGAGGACGAGAAGTGGCTCGCCAACATGAAGGAACTTCCGGTCGTCCCGGGTCATGAGACCGCCGGCGTGATCAGCGAGGTCGGCGAGGGCCTGACCGATTGGAAGGTCGGCGACAAGGTTGCCGTAACCCCCATGGCCGAGTTCATGGGCTACATGGTCAACGGCGCGTGGGAGGACCGCGCGGAAGTTTCGGTCGAGGCACTCATTCCGATGCCCGAAGGAGTCAGCTTTGCTGAAGCAGCCGCCGCTACCGACGCCGGCATGACCTCCGTGGGCGCTTTTGACCACCGGCGGTGTTGAGGCCGGAATGAAGGTTGGCATCATCGGTTTCGGTGGCCTCGGCCAGATCGGCGCCCGAGTTGCTCACTTGCGCGGCGCCAAGGTGTACGTCGCGGAGATCAACGAAAAGGTCTGGGATCGCGCCCGTGAAGGCGGAGCCGTCAAGGTGGCCAAGTCCATCGCGGAGTTCGCCGACGACGAGCTCGACGTGATCATCGACTACGCCGGCTTCGGCGTGACTACCAAGGAAGCACTGGACGTCGTGAAGTGGTCCGGCGGCGGACGCGTGGTGCAGGTGGGCATGGGCAAGTTGGAAGCCACCATCGATATCTACCCGCTCATCCTCGGCCGCAAGGAACTGGTCGGCTCGCAGGGTGGCAGCAAGGAAGACATCCTGGAGACCATGAAGTACATGGCCTCCGGAGATCTCACCCCGGTCATTTCGGAGATCGACTTCGAAGAGATCGCGGACGGCATTCAGCAGCTGATCGACGGCACAGCGCAGGGCCGCTTGGTGGCGAAGGTCGCTGACTGACTCTGATCAACTCTGATCAACACAGTGTTAAGTGACGAAAGTGCACTCAGGAGGCATCCTGGGTGCACTTTCATCACATAAGCCTTCCGACATCACCCGTAGTCAGGCACTGTTGTCATGTGAGCGATGAATTCCACATGACCCCGTGGCACCTCGTTGCATTTCTGGGCGAACTGGTGCTGTGGAGTTGCGCCGCGTGGGCGGGCTGGACTCTCGTCATTGGACCCGCGCGGTTGCTCGCCGCGGCCGCGCTTTTGGTCGGCATCGTCATTATCTGGTCCATCTGGGCCGCTCCCCGCGCCAAGTGGCGACTGTCCCTGCGGCCCCGCCTCGGCCTGATCACCGTGCTTGGACTGGGCGTGAGCGCATTGTTCTTGTCAGTCACCCACTGGCCCGGCATCATCATCGCACTCACTTCCACGGCCGTTATCGTGGCGGCCCAGTTCATGGACGATCGCACCGAGGGAGCGCCCTGACGCAGCGTCGTTGAACTACGACGCCGCTCGCGGCCTCACTGGAGTCCGCGCTCTTTAGTTCTTGCGCGCCACGAAGACGAGTTCTCGGCCCGGCCGGTCCGGCGCGTCGCGGACGTCCTCCACGGTGAATCCAGCATGTTTCAGTGATGCGGTGAGTTCGTCTCGACTGCGGAACCGCAGGGTGCTCGTGGAGTCGATGCGAGCGCCGTCGTTGTGGAAGATGGTGGGCGAATCAAAGGTGACCAAGGCGCCGTCGAGGTGGGTGATCTCAACCCAGGTTTCGACCTCGCCGTTGTGGGATGTACGGATGACCTCACGCGTGCTGTCGGGGGTCCAGTTCTCCCAGGCGCGGCGTTCGGGATCGCGCGATTCGAAGATGAGGCGGCCGCCCGGGCGGAGGGCGGAATGGGCAGCGGTAAGGGTGCCCAACCAGTCCTCGTCGGTGAGGAAAACCTGGGCGACGTTGGCGGTCATGAACGCCAGATCGACTTGTAGTGGCAGCACGTCGGGTTTTGGCCTGTCCGGCGAATGCCCCGGCCTGGACATGAGGTCTACTGTGGTCCTACAGGCTCCAACGCCGCGGGAAGCAGGTAACCCAATGCTCACCGACTTCGCCCGTGATCACGCGTTCACGATTGCCTGGTTCGGGCTGATGGCGTTCGTTTGGTTCGGCTGGGGGCAGGAAGATCCGCCGGCTCGCTGGCGGGGCTGGCTCGGAGCGGGATCAGTCCTGGGTCTGGTTTTCGCCGGAGGTTTCGGAGTGGCGGTTGCCAAGCTTTGGAGCGACGGTACGGCTCTCGACGGCGCTTACTGGAGCTTCGGCCTGGTGGTCCTCTTGGAGGTTCTTGCCGCGGGAGTTGGATGTCTAGTCCTGTGGAGGAGACGACAGGCACGATGGATGGCCTGGTGGGTCGCGCTCATCGTGGCCCTTCACTTGATCCCACTCGCTTTGTATTTCGACGACTGGGCTCTTGCTGTTCTGGGCGTCGTTCAACTTGCCGGACTGCTGTTGCTCGTCCCGCGATTCCGCAAGAATTCCGAGCCGACCAGTCGTTTGGTCGGCCCACTCATGGGCACGTCGTTCCTCGTTTTCTCGGCCGTGTCGGCCAGCCTGTTCGTAGCTCAAAGAGGTTTGCCGTGGTGACATGTCCACGTCACGCACGGAATTCTCCCGGCTGAGAGGGAAACTCATGACCACTGCACCAACTCCGTTTGACGTCTTTCAGGAAGGCACTTACCTCCACGGCACTAAGGCCCAGCTCGTCCCGGGAGAGCTGTTGACGCCCGGATACGCCTCGAACTTCGAGGATGGTCGCGCATTGCGCCACATCTACATCACCGAAACTCTGGATGCCGCGGCCTGGGGAGCTGAACTCGCGACAGGTGACGGCCCGGGACGGATCTATGTCGTAGAGCCGACCGGACCTATCGAAAATGATCCGAATGTCACCGATAAACGGTTCCCCAGCAACCCCACCCGTTCCTACCGAACCTTAGAGGCCGTTCGCATTCTGTCGGAACTGAAGGATTGGAACGGGCACACTCCGGAGCAGATCCAGGCCATGCGGGACGGTCTGGCGGACCTCCGGTCTCGAGGTGAGAACATGATCATTGATTGACCGCGCCTTAGCTGCGCCGCCCCAACTCCATCTGACTTTGATCAGTTAGGACGAACCACATGACCACCTTCAGCATTAACAAAGACCTAGGCCAGCCGGGCACGTTTGAAAAGACCGTTCAAGCGCGCAATTACCGAGACGAAGGTGAATACTTCGTGTTCTACGCAGATGCATCCCGCACCAAGAAGGTCCTGACCGTGCGAGCCTCCATCGTTCAGACGATCGAGACGAATGATGAAAATTAGACGCACGACAAGCTCGTCGATCACAACGAGTGACGCTCGCGGGCCTCAGACCCCAAGTCTGTGACGAGCCATAAGTCCCTCCCAGGGGAAATTAGCCGCAGTTTCCTCCCATGAGACTTTGTCCTTCCTCCTGCGCCCGCCCAAGCCAGTCCGGTAGTGTGGCGTACATCACACGCAGGATCGCTTGCGGGTCCGCGACAGCGGGGCGCACTTCAGGAGGAACCTTGTCCAACAACGTGTACAACATCACCGAAATCGTCGGCACCTCCCCTGAGGGCAGCGACGCCGCCATCAGCAACGCGCTGGCAGAGGCGTCCAAGTCACTGCGGAATCTGGATTGGTTCGAGGTTCAGTCGGTCCGCGGTCAAATCAAGGACGGCAAGGTTGCGGATTGGCAGGTCACCATCAAGGTGGGCTTCCGTCACGAGGGCTGAGTTCACCTCTTCCTTATTGACCGACGACGCCGCTCCGTTTCCGTCATCTTGTCCGGTCCAGTTTCTGTGAGCGTCCTCGCCGCTGGCCGACGTCATTCAGTGGCAGTCCGGTCCGATGGAACCGTCTTGGCCACCGGGCACAACGGGGCCCGGGAATGCGAGGTGCTGGGGTGGAGCGGCGTCGTCGGCGTGGCAGCAGGAAACGTTCACACTGCAACGAATACGGGCCGTTCCCACACCGTGGGGCTGCGCTCCGATGGAACCGTGATAGCCACGGGCTGGAATGGCGACGGCCAGTGCGAGGTGCAGGAATGGCGTGACATGACGACCGTTGCCGCTGGTTGGCGCCGGACACTCGGGATTCGTCGGAACGGCACGGTCATTGCGACGGGGCGCAATGTTGAGGCCCAATGCGACGTCGGCGAATGGACGGAGGTCGTCGCGATCGCGTGCGGCGATTGGCACTCAGTGGGGCTTCGCTCCGACGGGACCGCAGTGACCGCGGGAAGCAATCAACGAGGCCAATCCGAGACTCACGCGTGGAACGGGTTGATTGCTGTCTCTGCGGGATACCTGCACACAGTTGGTCTGCGCCACAACGGCACCGTAGTGGCAGCTGGAGCAAGCGGTGCCGGCGAGTGCTCGGTGTCCTCCTGGCGGAACGTGGCCGCCATTGCCGCGGGCAGTCGGCACACCGTATCCCTCACTCACGATGGCAATGTGCTGGCCACTGGTGATAACAGCTACGGGCAATGCGATGTCCGCGATTGGCGCAACGTCGTGGCTGTTGCTGCAGGTTCGGCTCACACCTTGGCGTTATGCGCGGACGGCTCATTCTTGGCAGTGGGACACCACGCGAACGGCCAGTGCGACGTCAGCGGTTGGCGCCGCTGAATACTATTTGAGGAGTCGGTCCATTCTGCGATCGCTGAGCTTTTTGCCGCCGGTTTGGCATATGGGGCAGTACTGCATCGAGCGGTCCACGTAGGACACCTCCGCCACCGTCCCACCACACTCCGGGCAGGCCTGCCCCGCGCGATCGTGGACTCCGAACAACGACTTTTTCGTTGCCTTGATACGATCCAGCGGCACATTGGTCAGAGCGTCACGGACCTCGGTCAGCACCTCTTGGACTGCCGTGTGAAGCGCTGTTACTTGTTCCCCCGTCAGCTTGTTGGCTGCAGCAAACGGGGAGAGTTTGGCGCGGTGCAGGATTTCGTCCGACCAGGCATTGCCGATCCCGGCCATCACAGTTTGATCTGTCAGAACAGTCTTCAGCCGTGAGGAGGTCGCGCCTAACTTCTCCGCAAATTCTTCCACGGTGACCACATCCACTTCAGGGCCCAATCGCTGGATCCGCTTCAGGGAATCCGGTGCATCAGTGATCCAAAGAGCCATGCCTTTACGTTTTCCCTGCTCCGTGAGGTCGAGGCGAGCGCCGTCGTGGAAGTCCAACCGCACGGCCAGCGGACCAGATCTGGCCGGCGGCCTATCGCTGAGGTGCGCCTCCCCGAGTTTCAGCCAACCTGCCAGGGCTAGGTGCGTGACCGCGAATCGCCCTTCTGCTTCGAGCAACAAGAACTTGCCTCTGCGCGACACCCCTGTCAGCTCCCGCTCGACCAAAGACATATGGGGCGGCTCCGCAGTTTTCAGGACGCTGAAGGCGACCACCTGGAAATCTCGAAGGCGGTGACCCACCAGGCGGTCCCGGAGTTGATCGACGACTGCATCCAGCTCAGGCAATTCAGGCATGGCTCCATTCTTTCCCTATTGGGCGTCCGGCTGGGGATGAACGACCTCGTCAAGACCGAGCCAGTGCGCCAGAGTCTGTAAGTGATGCCGCAGCGCGGGAACGGCCTCAGTTGGGGCATCGGACTCCCACGTGCACCGCTTCACCAGGAGTTGACCGGCAAGCCGGTCCGCCTTCAGGTCCACCCGGGCTACCAGGGTGTCTCCGAACAAGAACGGCAGTACGTAATACCCGTGGATGCGCCGATGTGAGGGTGTGTAGATCTCCAAGCGGTAGCGCATACCGAACAAGGCTTCGGTGCGTTCCCGCTGCCAGATCAGTGAGTCGAAGGGGCTGAGCAGAGCTTCCACGTGGGCCTTCCGCGGTATTCGCGCTGAGGTGTCCAGGTACACGCGATCAGACCAGCCGGGAACCGTCACGATCTCCAGCTCTCCATCTGCCACCAGAGATGCTAGGGCGCGGCTGGTTTCTGCAGCTCCAAGTCGGAAGTAGTCTCGGAGGCACCGCGCGGTCCCAATACCGTGGGCCCGTGCGGCGATGCGCACCAACTCGCGATGAGCGATGTCTGGATCCACTGGTTCCCGGGGCAAATGGAGAAACTCTGGCAGAACGTAGGCGCGTTCGAACTGGACATTACGTCCTGAACTCGTGATCTTCCCGGACCAGAAAAGGTACTCGAGGGCGGTCTTAACGGCAGACCAGTTCCAACCCCAGCCCCCCTCACGGCGGGGAATGTCCACATTCAGAGCGGCCTTGCATTCTCTGGCGGTTATGGGGCCTCGCTCACTGACTTCCGTCAGAACTGCTTGCACAAGGTCCGGGTGCTCCTGCTGGATACCGCGCATGCCTCCCCAGGCTTCGTGGTTGGCGCGATCCATCCGAAACCCCATCAAGGACCAGGTCGTTGGCGGGATCAAACTGGCCTCGTGCGCCCAGTATTCGACCAGCCGCCGCGGGTGGCGATCTCGGAGTTGATCCAGTTTGGCTCTGTCATAGCTGCCGAGGCGTGAGAAGAAGGGTAGGTAGTGGCTGCGGCTCAGCACGTTGACCGAGTCGATCTGGATCACGCCCACTCTGTTGATCACTCGCTGCAGATGACGAGTACTCACCTTGCCAGCCACCGGAGGAGGGTCCAGAAACCCCTGTGCCGCCAGCGCAATGCGCCGCGCGGTCGGCAGACTGATCCGGCGCGGGGGCAGGGTTTCGAGGATAGTCATTACATGCTCGAAGGGGTTCTGGCCAGATCGGGATGGTTCATGGGCTCCACGGTACGGCTACCCTCAGACATCCACTCAGCAAGAGGGCACTCCTGACGGAAGCTGCCCGGGGCGCGACTAATTGACGTGTATCCAGGGAGTTCCGGGGGTCACCCCCACTGTCTCAACCGTCAAGAGTGCGTAGTGTTGACGGCATGAACTCATTCTTCGAATCCATGCGCAATCTCGGCTTCCGACGCGGACCGCAACGACTCGTCGCGGGCATCGGCGGAGGTATCGCCCGCCAATTTGGCGTCAACGTGTGGGTGGTCCGCCTGCTGATTCTGCTGTCCTTCTTGTTGCCGGTCATCGGGATCGCGGCATACCTGCTGGCTTGGGCTGTTCTGCCCTGGCAGGACGGCAGCATCCCGTTGGAGAAGTCACTGCGAAAGTAGGAAGTACGGCAGTCAATCAGCCAATCAGGGGATGTATCCACTGATTGGCTGATTTTTGCGTTAGATTCCCTCAGGGAAGCGCAAGAAAGTCGCGCAACCACTGATCGACTTCTCGCATTGTTTGCGCGTCGACGGTACCGATGTGGCCAACCACGCGATCTCGAGTGACTGTCCGAGGCTGCTCGGTCATAGCGAACGTCGCTCGTGACAGGCCAAGTTGTGGGCCCCGCAAAGGGATATGGTTTGGCCATCCCCGATCAGTTGTTGTGGCTGGCACGATGACCATCAGCGTGTTTGCCTGCTCAAGGTACAGATCACTTGCCACTACAAGGGCCGGGCGCCGCCCGGACTGTTCACGCCCACGAACCGGATCGAGTTCGATCCACACGATGTCTCCTCGCCGGAGTTCACTCAACGGATTGGCCATCGTCGAGCGTCACGTCCCAGACGCGATATTCATCCCAGTACGTGGCATCCGCAGCTCTAAATGCCCGGCCAAAGGCTTCCATGCGCTGTCGTCGCTCATGCGCATCAATTAGTTTCTCGATGAGACCCGCCGCAGTCAGGCCCCGCTCCTTAGCATCACGGTTAATTCGATCCCGCAGTTCAGGGCTCACCTTGATTGTTGTGTTCATAGACATAGAGGAATTTTACTCCCGATGTATACAAAGTGGTATACCTCGAGTCAGTAGAGCATGCCGAAGACGACTAAGGCCGCTTGCCTTTGTTCCTCAACGGGCGGATCGATCCTCGTAGGCGCAGATTCACCACGTTGATACGTCGGAAAGAAATCGCGATGTCCGTGTCCAACTCGGCGCGGAGCCCTAGATCCACGGGCAGCGCCCGCTGAGTGCTTCCTGTAGAGCGCGATGGAGTCTCCCGGCCAGCCAATTCGTACGAGATAATATTGCCTTCGCCGGTGAGCCGGATGAAGTACTGCTCTGCCATAACCGCCGGGTCGCCAGTTGATGCTCTGGTCTCTGCAACGATGAGCCAACCGCCGTCGTTGGTGCGCTGAAGCTCAACAATCTTGCCCGCCTCGTGACCGGTGGTTTGCCCCACCTCTTGGACCGCCCGCGAGATCGCCTCAGGAATATTCGATCGGCTCGACCTTCTCGGGCCCGCTGCGTGCTGGGAAGATTTTCGGCGGACTTTCTTCAGGCCGGGACGCCATTTGCGTCGGTGTTTGGCCATTTCTGCAGGTCTCCTTGTGCGCTACGCGGGGGTGCACCGCACGTCGTGCGTCGTACTCGATGGCAGGCTGATTGCCCGCTCGTTCACTCTCGAATGTCTACGACTATCAGACCACGATGGTGGAGGCTCCACCAGGAGGGTGTGCGTCTCAAGCAGCCTGGGTGAACACGGTTCTCCGTCATTCAGTCCCATCGATGAGCTGTTCAACTTCATCAGCCAGGTCCTGTGGTGTCCGGGTACCGTCGAGTTCAATCGTTGCTCCTCTACGCAAGAGCGGTTCAACCGTTTCCACATAGTGCCGAATTTCAGCTTGTTGCGACACTGATTGGCCATAGGGGTTGCTCCTGCGGGTCCGTACCCGCTCCAAAAGAATGTCCAGCGGTGCGCTCAAAAGAATTACATGGTCAAAACGATTGTAGAAATTGACCTGGTTCTCCACAGTTCCAGACACCACCACATTGTGCGGTTCTGCCAAAAGACGCGACACCCGCTCTTCGTCCCACGATCCGTCTGGAAGTGTCCAACCGTCGTAGTCGGTATCGACCGTGTCGTGCCCCCGACGCCGCAGCTCCTCCAGAAGAGTCGACTTGCCGGCCCCTGACATGCCGGTCACCAGAATCCGCGTCATTCACCCACAGTAAGTCGAACCCACCAGTCTCTCCGCCTGGCCATGGACCGCACTTCGTTCACGACGACACCGACGTCGCGCTGCCGCCTCTCCACGGAGCCCTGACTTTCTCGTTCAGTGCAGCGAACGGTCCGCCTCGCCGACGCTCCAGCGGCAGAACGGAACCTCGAGTCCGCTGCGAGTCGGCGCGCACACGAATGGCCCTGCAGTGACGCCTTCCCGTGCATCAAAGGGCGCGACGCGAACAAGCTGCCAGGGTCCGTCCGAACAGCGAGCGCGGACGGTGAGAGCGTCGTCGGCCCAACTGATCCGCATGGTCACCGGTCGGCCAGACCAGCCCGGAACGGGCGTAGCCGACCAATCGGAACGACCATCCGTGACCACGGCACCGATGTGAGGAGTGCCATCGGTGAATTCGATTCCCGCTTTGACCCAATGTTCCGCGGAGACCCGAACGAAAATACCTGCCTGGTCGAATTGCTCCTCGAACGGAGTGCCGAACTCGACCTCCATGGAAGTCCCGGGAGTAAAGCTCACCAGCAGAGCATGATCGGTGTCATGAACAAAGCCGTACGAAGTGTGCCGCCAAGCGTCGGAGCCTTCCGCTGCCATTACATAAAGCGTCCCGTCCTCGGACACTCTGGTCGACACCGGCCGATTCGACCAACGTCCAGCATCCCAAGGAATATCCCTCGAAGCGGATTGCGTGGGTATGACGTCACTCATGCAATTGACCGTACCCCGTCCATTGGTACGGTCGATCATCTGAAGTAATACGTAGCTTCCTCGGGGGCGGTGCCCGGAGGAAGCCACAAGAAGTTCCGCCGAATTTGAGGGATGGACCTAATGACCGAACGGGCAACAAAAATCATGTGTGACATCCACCGCGCTGAGTTGGATGGTCGGGAGATTCGTCCGCACCTCACGGAGCTATTGGCGCACCTTGGGGAGGGTGTGGAAGTTCGCCCACCGATCCGCGTTGATGACGGGTTAAACCTCTCTATCGGGGCCCGCACATTCGTGAACTTCAATCTCACCGCCCTCGACATGGTACCCATTAGCATCGGTGCCGACTGCCAGATCGGTCCGAACGTCCAACTTCTGACGCCGGTTCATCCCATTGCCGCAGAACCTCGACGTGCTAAAGAAGAGACGGCAGAACCCATCACCATCCATGACAACGTGTGGCTCGGCGGCGGAGTAATCGTCTGCCCCGGAGTCACGATCGGGGAGAACTCCGTGATTGGCGCGGGTGCTGTGGTTACATGTGACATACCGGCCAACAGCGTGGCCGTCGGCAATCCGGCACGAGTCATTCGGGAAGTTCCGGAGTACTGACGTCCCATCCCATTGTTCGAGCAGTTAGTTAGCAAGCGGGGCCGTTGGCATCTCCCCTGGCAACCAAATCCACCCCTCTCGCTTGGTTTTCTCTGCAAGGCCTATCGGAGGCGGTTCACAGCGGCCCCTCTCTACTTCCCTAGCTACTAGAGCTGCGATGACCGCGTCCAACGCATTGTCGTCAGCCGCGCAGAGATCTCGGTGCCCATTCCAGTCCAGCCACGGAAGCTTTTCGGATACCGAGTCCACCAGTTCCGATCGCTGTGCCGAATTCTTCGCCCCTTTGTAACCGCGGTAGGGCAAACCCCAGCACTTCAACGCCGCAGCCGGATAAACCTCGCACACCACGCCCGCGCCATCCCGACATACATTCGTCCCCAAGTCCCGAAGTCTCACCTCAATCCCCGCCCACCGCAACGCGGGATAGGCAATCCGATCCGTTGAAACGCTCAGCGGGGTCAGCCCCGTTCGCTGATGCACAGCTTTATCCGTAGCTCGCAGCGCCAGGTCCCGCCGCCATTCCGAGCCTGTACTAGCCGGGGCCTCAAGTGTCCCCCTCGCTTGCGCCTCAATGACGCTTACGAAATCCTCGGGCCAACCGAACGGAACATCGACACCTGCACGCTCAGCCGTCCTGATGGCATCAATCAGGTCCTCGTCGGTCGCGCCTATTCGAACCAAGTCGACGACGACGCTCCCGGCACCTTCCCGAAGCACCGCAAGACCCGTGCGTTTCACGTCAGCGGCCAGGTCGATTCCAATAAAGGTCATGGTGCCAACGTAGCCGCCACTAGGTGTTGCGGGGCATGAGGTTCTTGTCAGGGGTGTGTTGGTGAGGTGAGGAACGGGCTCCTTGCCCAGGATGGAAGTTGCTACAGCGACCGTCCAAGACGAAAGAGCCCGTTCATGACCCACCGTAATGCACCCTTGACCCCTACCGGCCGGCTGCGCATGGTATTGCGCCACATCGAGGACGGGATCCCCAAGGCCCACGTGGCCGCCGAGTTCCGCGTCAGCCGGCCCACGGTGGCCACCTGGGTGGCCCGCTACCTCGCGGCCGGCGAGGCAGGTCTGGTTGACCGCCCCTCGATTCCGCGGCGCAGCCAGCAGCGCACCCCGGCGCCGGTCGTGGAACTGATCGAGTCCCTGCGCCGGGAGCGGAAGTGGTCGGCCCGGCGTATCCACCACCACCACCTGCTCGGCCTCGGCCACCAATTGCACCTGCGCACCGTGGGCCGGTGGCTGCACCGACTCGGTATCTCCCGGCTGCGTGATCTGACCCCGGCCGGCGAGAACGCCCGCAGG
>NZ_JAVKPR010000039.1:0-16681 GCF_040980905.1 Kocuria sp. CPCC 205235 | reverse complement strand
CAACACGGCTGGGCAGGCCGAAACCACCCATGACACACCCGAGCCATACACACATTTTGGCCTTTAACCCGCAGAACACACTCACGGAGAGAACTGCGGGCACGAGAACGTTGAACACGGCGATCATGTGGATTATCTCCACGACGGTCACCGGCATGCGGAGCATGAGGACCACTACGACGAGTGCGCGTAGCCTGCCCCCGGCATCCTTCAAGAGGCCCCTGCAGAGAGCAGGGGTCTCTTGTTCTGCCCCGAGCATCGGTTGAGGGACAGATCCTGCTGCCCTGCTCCAGGCGCGCACATTAACGGGCATTGTGGGCGGGCATTGTGCGTGAACGCTTGAGACGTGGGCGTGCCAGGGAGACTCGTCCACGAGCGGGTGAACGTGAACGGGGTCAGAGCAGCTGTTCGATGGTGTTCCCGCCGTCGGTGGTGCGCAGCACGGTTCCGTCGGCCACGAGCAGGGCCTCGGTCTCGCCTTCCTCCGTGAGCCCGGCCCCCAGGGCGGTGATCTCCCCGATCGGCTGGTCACTGGCCGTCCAGGTCTCCCCGGCATCTGTGCTGGTCAGCAGGTGCCCGTCGATCCCGGCTCCGACGATGGTCTTCTCGTCGGCCCAGGCGATCAGGGACATCAACTGCGGGGTGTCCAGGGTGTCCCAGGTGGCGCCGTCGTCGGCGGAGCGCATGACGCCGTCCTGGGTGGTGGCCAGGATGGTGCCTGTGCCCGGGGCGATCGCCAGGGCGGCCGGGGCGGAAGGGATCTCGAGGGTGTTCCAGGTGCGCCCGTCGGAGCTGGCGCGCAGCTGCCCGTCGAAGCCGAGCACCCCGTTCGGGCCGGCGGCCAGGGCGTGGAAGTCCGATTCCCCGCCCCTGGAGAGCACCTGCCAGGTTTGGCCCTGATCGGTGGATTCGATCAAACCGACCGGTTCGGGCAGATCGGTGCCGGGGCCGGGGTGGCCCGAGGCCAGATAGCGGCCCTCGGGCGTGACGGTGAAACCCATCAGATCCACGACCGGACCCACCTGGGTCAGTTCCCCCTCCTGGAGGCGGAACAGCCCTTCGTGGGTGGCCAGCAGGATCGTCCCTGCCCCTGCTCCGCCCCCGGTCACCGTGTCGCGGGTGATGGCGTGCACGTGAGTGATCGCCGTGCCGGCGCTGCTCGCTCCGGCCGTAGCCGGCGGTGCCGGGGTCTCGGCCGGGGAAGTACACGCCGCCAGGGCGCCGGTGCCGAGGATGCCGAGGCCGCCGATGAGCAGGGTTCTACGGGTAGGAGGTTTCATGAGTCCTTTCTGCCTCGCACCACACTGCGAGGAGCACCCACCATTGTCTCCCCGCCTCGAGGAGGCTCTCGGGCGGTTTGTTTGAAGATTTGGCGAAGATTCCGGTCCACCGGGCTCTTGGCGCCGATGCAGGTCGGGGCGGCTGAGACACTGAAGCTATGAACCCTGGCATCGATGCGGCGGCCGGGCGAGTGCTGGTGGTCGACGACGAAAAGCCGCTGGCCCTGATGGTCGCCACCTATCTCACCCGCGCCGGTTATGACGCCACCCAGGCTCACACCGGCCCCGACGCCCTGGAGGCCGCCCGGACACAGACCCCCGATGTGGTGGTGCTGGATCTGGGGTTGCCAGGGATGGACGGGATCGACGTCTGCCGGAAGCTGCGGGCATTTTCCGAGTGCTACGTGCTGATCCTCACCGCCCGCGGCGACGAGGAGGACAAGCTGGCCGGGCTGGCCGCCGGGGCTGATGACTACATCACCAAGCCCTTCAGCGTGCGTGAGCTCGTCGCCCGGGTCGCGGCGGTGCTGCGCCGGCCCCGCACCACCGTGACCGCTTTCGAACCGGAGCGGGTGTTCGGGGACCTGGT
Organism: Kocuria sp. CPCC 205235; assembly: GCF_040980905.1. Classification (NCBI taxonomy): domain Bacteria; kingdom Bacillati; phylum Actinomycetota; class Actinomycetes; order Micrococcales; family Micrococcaceae; genus Kocuria; species Kocuria sp. CPCC 205235. Next base: position 14,812 of record NZ_JAVKPR010000039.1, on the reverse strand, counting down.
CGTCGACCTCACCGCTCACGAGGCTCGGGTGGGCGGGGCCCCGGTGGGGCTGACCCGCACCGAGTTCGACCTGCTGGCCGCCCTGTCGGCCCGCCCGCAGCAGGCGCTGTCCCGCCGCCAGCTCATCGACACCGTGTGGGACCCAGCCTGGGTGGGCGACGAGCGGCTGGTGGATGTGCACATCGGGCACCTGCGCCGGAAACTCAGTGAGGACCAGGCCGCCTACATCGACACCGTGCGCGGAGTCGGCTACCGGATGGTGACCCCATGAGTTCCTGGCGCGAACGCGGCTTGGCCTTCCGCTTCTTGGTCGCCCAGTTGCTGGTGGTCGCCGCCAGCCTGGCCGCCGCGGTGATGGTGGCCTCGATGGCCGGCCCGCCCATTTTCCACGAGCACCTGCTCATGGCCGGGCACCCGGAGAACTCCCCGGAACTGCTGCACGTGGAGCAGGCCTACCGCGACACCAACCTCATCACCCTGGGTGTGGCCCTGGGCACCGCCCTGATGTGTGCGCTGGTGGTCAGCGCCTGGTGCTCCCGCCGCCTCCGAAGGCCCTTGGAACAACTCACCAAGGCGGCCCAGGGCATGGCCCACGGCCGCAACGACACCCGGGTCCCGGCCATGGGCGCCGGCGCGGAAGTGGATGCCCTCGCCGGGGCATTCAACACCATGGCCTCCCGGCTGCAGCACACCGAGGACACCCGACGACGGATGCTTTCGGATTTGGCCCATGAGATGCGCACCCCCATCTCGGTGCTCTCTGTCTACCTCGAGGCCCTTCAGGACGGGGTCACCTCCTGGGACGAGGCCACCAACGAACTCATGGCCGACCAGTTGTCCCGCCTCACCCGCTTGGTCGAGGACATCAACGACGTCTCCCGCGCCGAAGAGGGCCGGATCGACCTAGACCGCACCGAACACCCCGTGGGCGAGCTGGTCCGCGCTGCCGCCGAAGCCCACCGCGAGGCTTACACCGTCAAGGGCGTGACCCTCACCGTGGACGCCGACGACGCCGAGGTTGTGACGGTGGACCGGCAACGCATGGGCCAGGTGCTGGGCAACCTGCTCACCAACGCCCTGCGCCACACCCCACCCGGAGGCACCGTGACCGTGCGGGCCACCACCCACGGACCCCGCCGCCTGGCCATCCAGGTCGCCGACACCGGCGATGGCATCGCGGGCAAGCACCTGTCCCAGGTGTTCGAACGCTTCTACCGAGGGGACACCGCCCGGGACCGGGACCACGGCGGCTCCGGGATCGGGCTGACCATCTCCAAGGCCCTCACCGAAGCCCACGGCGGGACCCTGACGGCCACCTCACCCGGCCCCGGACAAGGCGCAGTCTTCACCGTGGAGTTGCCCCGCCACCCCCAGCACAGCCCACGGACCACCAGGACGACCGTGTGACCCACCCTCTTGACCTATACCCCCTAGGGGTATATACCTGTAGGTGGTAAGACCGTTGCCGGCCCTGCCCCATGATCCGATCGAAGGAGTTCCCGATGACCCCCGAGACCCGCTCCCAGTTGCCGATGGCTTCCACCGGTTGCGCCTGCTGCGCCCCCGCCCCGGCCCTCAATCAGACCGTTCCCACCGCCGAGACAGCCCCTCCGGCCGGGACCTCCACGGCCTACCAGGTCAAAGGCATGACGTGTGGTCACTGCGCCCAAAGTGTCACCGAGGAGGTCACCGCCCTGGACGGGGTGAGCGAGGTGCGCATCGACCTGGTCGCCGGTGGGACCTCCACCGTCACGGTCACCGCCGCCCGACCGCTGTCGGCGGAGGCTGTCCGCGCCGCCGTGGAAGAAGCCGGCTACACCCTCGTCACCGCCTGACGAGCCCCAACATCACCTCGGCCCCGCAGAGGGGCCTGCGCGGAAGGAGCACATCATGAGCGCCCCGCACCACCACGACCACCCCGCGGCCCCGGACCACGAGCACACTGGCCACGGGGCTGAGCAACCCTTGGACCACACCGGCCACGGACACCGTGCCGATACCCACGGGCAGGCCATGCCCTCCGACCACGCCCACTCCGCGGTGGACGAGGACCACGCCGTCCATACTCACGGGGAGCACGCCGGGCATTCCACGGCGATGTTCAAGAACAAGTTCTGGCTCAGTCTCGTATTGGCGGTCCCCGTGGTGGTCTTCAGCCCCATGGTCGGGCACCTGCTGGGCTACCACGTCCCCCAATTCCCCGGCTCTATCTGGATCCCGCCCGTGCTGGGCACGATCATTTTCTTCTACGGTGGGATGCCGTTCCTCAAAGGTGGGCTCACCGAGCTGAAGTCCCGCCAGCCCGGCATGATGCTGCTGATCGCCATGGCGATCTCCGTCGCGTTCGTCGCCTCGTGGGTCACGACGCTGGGCATCGGCGGCTTCGACCTGGACTTCTGGTGGGAGCTGGCCCTGCTGGTGGTGATCATGCTGCTGGGCCACTGGATGGAGATGCGTGCCCTGGGCGCGGCCTCCTCCGCTCTGGATGCCCTGGCCGCCTTGCTGCCCGATGAGGCCGAGAAGGTCCTCGACGGTGAGACCGTCACCGTTGCGATTCATCAGCTGGCCGTGGGCGATGTGGTCCTGGTCCGATCCGGGGCCCGTGTCCCGGCTGATGGGACCATCACCGACGGATCGGCCGAGTTCGACGAGTCCATGATCACCGGGGAGTCGAAGGCCGTCTCCCGCGCGGTGGGCGAGGCGGTCGTGGCAGGCACTGTGGCCACCGACAACACGGTGCGGGTGCGCGTGGAGGCCGTCGGGTCCGACACGGCCCTGGCCGGGATCCAGCGGATGGTCGCCGACGCCCAGGCCTCCTCCTCCCGCGCCCAGGCACTGGCCGACCGGGCCGCGGCCTGGTTGTTCTGGTTCGCCCTGGTCGCCGGCCTCCTCACCGCGGTCGTGTGGACCCTGCTGGGTCAGCCCGACGATGCGGTGGTGCGCACCGTGACGGTCCTGGTGATCGCCTGCCCGCACGCTTTGGGGCTGGCCATTCCGCTGGTCATCGCGATCTCCACCGAACGCGCCGCGAAGGCCGGGGTGCTGATCAAGAACCGGATGGCGCTGGAACGGATGCGCACCATCGACGTGGTCCTGTTCGACAAGACCGGCACCCTCACCGAAGGCGCCCACGCTGTCACCGGCGCTGCCGCTGTGCCCGGGGTCTCCGAGGGAGAGCTGCTGGCCTTCGCGGCCGCCGCGGAGGCCGACAGCGAGCACCCTGTGGCTCGAGCCATCGTGCAGGCGGCCACCGCCCACCCCGAAGCAACTCGGCTGGGCCTGCATGGCACCGGCTTCCAGTCGGCCACTGGCCGTGGGGTGCGCGCGACCGTGGACGGCGCCGAGGTCGTGGTGGGCGGACCGAACATGCTGCGCGAACTGGGCCTGTCCACCCCGGCCACGATCGCCGCTGCCACCCGGCAGTGGACCGACCGCGGGGCCGGGGTCCTGCACGTGCTGCGCGAGGGCACCGTCATCGGGGCCCTGGCCCTGGAGGACCGCATCCGCCCGGAGTCCCGCGCGGCGGTGGCCGCCTTGCAGGACCGCGGGGTGAAGGTCGCGATGATCACCGGCGACGCCCGCCAGGTCGCTGAGGCTGTGGGGGCCGATCTGGGCATCGACGAGGTCTTCGCCGAGGTCCTGCCCCAGGACAAGGACACCAAGGTCACCGAGCTCCAGTCCCGCGGGCTGACCGTGGCGATGGTCGGCGACGGCGTCAACGACGCCCCGGCCCTGGCCCGCGCCGAGGTCGGCATCGCGATCGGTGCCGGCACCGACGTGGCCATGGAGTCCGCCGGGGTGGTGTTGGCCGGCAACGACCCCCGCGCGGTGCTGTCGATGATCGACCTCTCGAGGGCCAGCTACACCAAGATGCTGCAGAACCTGGCCTGGGCCACCGGCTACAACATCGTCGCCGTTCCCCTGGCCGCCGGCGTCCTTGCCCCCGTCGGGATCGTGCTCTCCCCGGCCGTCGGGGCGGTGCTGATGTCGGTGTCCACCATCGTCGTCGCCCTCAACGCTCAGTTGCTGCGCCGCCTCGACCTGGACCCGGCGCACCTGGCGGCCGCCGATGGTGAGGGCCAGACTGCCGCCCCATCGAAGCGGCCCGAGACGGCCCACACCCACTGACCCATCGATTTCCCACCCCTCAACACAGAAAAGGACTGAACCCATGAAGCGTTCGACCACCCTGACCACTCTGGCCCTGGCCTCCGCCCTGGCCCTGGCCGGTTGCGGCACCAGCGGCGAAGAGACCGCCGGTGAGGCACCTGAGGCCACCACATCCGCGGCGGCCGGCGCTGGGAGCACGGACACCGCCACGGCCGCCCCGTCCACTTCCGCTGAGGCGGTCACAGAGGAGCACAACGACGCGGACACGATGTTCGCCCAGATGATGATTCCCCACCACCAGCAGGCGGTTCAGATGAGCGAGGTGATGCTCGCCAAGGACGATCTCGACCCGGACGTCGAGGAGTTGGCCAACAAGGTCGTCGCCGCCCAAGGTCCGGAGATCGACCAGCTCAAGAACATGCTCGAGACCTGGGGGGAGCCCACCTCGATGGAGTCCGGCGGTATGGAGGGCAAGGACCACGGCTCCGACTCCGGTGCGGGCATGGAGGGCATGATGACCGAGGAGCAGATGCAGGAGCTGGAGGCCGCTGAGGGCGCCGAGGCCGCCGAGATGTACCTGACCATGATGACCGCCCACCACCGCGGGGCCATTGACATGGCCCAGGAGCAGGTCGCCGAGGGTCAGAATCCTCAGGCCATCGAGATGGCGCAGAAGGTGATTGAGGACCAGGAAGCGGAGATCCAGGAAATGGACCGTCTGCTGCAGCAGATCCAGGGCTAGTACCTGCTGTGCTCGCCCCGATCAGGCATCCACCCCGCAACCCGGGCGTCTGAGCTGAGGGGCTTCACCGGCCCAGGGGCAGGGGGGCCTCACCCATCTGGGTGAGGCCCCCCTGCCCCTGGGCCGGTGGCAACCGGTGTGTCATGAGGTCAGCCTTCCGTGGGCTCACCACTTCGGTGGCTGGCCCGGGATTCTAGCTGCGGCCGGCGAGCCAGGTGCGGAAATCAGCGACCTGGGCCTGTTGGGTGGTGATTCCCGCGGTGGCGGCCACCCGCAGCTGGGCGTGCGGGGCCCGGGACTGCGGCTCCAGGAACTCGATGATCCCGGCCTGGTGGTGCGGAATCATTTTCTGTACGAAGGCGACGTCGAAGCCCTCACCGGCCTCCACGGCGGAGAGTTCCTCGATCATCATCTGGGTTTTCTCCTCCAGGACCTTCATCTCTTCCTGGGCTTCCTCAGGGGCTTGAGCCATGGCCTCCCCGGGGGTCAGCCCGTACCACTCCTCCAACCACCGGGTGAACTGGTCGATCTGGTGTTCCTGGTTGGCGATGATGTTTTCCGCGTGCGTGCGGATGTCCGGGCTGGCCCCGCGCTCGAGTTCCAGCTGGGACATCTCGATCGCGGCCTGGTGGTGCGGAATGATCTCGGCCAGGAAGGTGATCTCCAGCTGCTCGCCCTCCAGCCCGGCCAGGGTCTCACCGAACTCGTAGGCGGTCGGGGAGGTCGGATCCGGCTGGAGCACCTCCGCCGGGGGGTGACCCTGTGCGTGGGAGGAGACCGGGGTGGCCACCTGACCATGGGCCAGGGCCGGGGCGGTGGCCCCGCCCAGCAGGGCAGTCGCGAAGACAACGGTGGAGGCGGCGGCCGTAAGACCTGGTCTCAAAACCTGATCGGTCGTTGCCACCCGCCTGGAAGTGCTTCACAGTGCCTGCATGACGACGAGGACGCAGTCGTGGATGGTCGATGACCGTCTGTGGGAGCTGATCGCTCCGCTGATCCCACCTCAGCCACAGCCTCGAGGGCCCGGTGGGCGGCCCAGGATCGACGACCGGGCGGCTCTGGAGGGGATCCTGTTCGTGCTCCACAGCGGGTGCCGGTGGCGGGACCTGCCCCCGGCGCTGGGGTGCGGGTCCGGGCACACCGCCTGGCGCCGGCTGCGCGCGTGGCAGGAGGCCGGAGTCTGGGAAAAGCTCCACCGGGCCGTGCTCGAGGAGCTCTCCGAGCAGGAGATCCTCGACTGGTCCCGGGCCAGCATCGACGCCGTGTCGGTCCGGGCCAAAAGGGGGGCGAGCTGACCGGCCCGAACCCCACCGACCGCGGGAAACCGGGCACAAAGTACCACCTGCTCACCGATCGGAACGGCCTGCCCCTGCACGTGCTGGCCTCGGCCGCGAACACGCATGACAGCAGACTCTTCGAACCGCTGTTGGAGACCAATCCGGCGGTGCGCGGCCGACGCGGTCGTCCCGGGCGACCCCGCCGCCGGCCGGAGAAGCTGCACGCGGACAAGGGCTACGACTACCCCAGGTGCCGACGCTACCTGCACCGGAGAGGGATCAAGGTGCGCATCGCCCGCCGTGGGATCGAGGCCAAGACCCACTTGGGCCGGCACCGCTGGGTCGTGGAACGGACGATCTCCTGGGTGTTGCGGTTCAAGCGCCTTGGGATCCGCTACGACCGCACCGCCGCCACGCTGTTGCCGTTACTCCTGCTCGCCGTCACCCTCATCAACCTCCGGAGACTGCGCCAGGCAACGAAGTTATGAGACCAGGTCTAAAGCGGCGGCCAAGGAACTGGTTGGAACGCATGATGATGTCTCTCTTCCACGATGAAGAAGGCCGACCCCGATGTGCCGGCCTCGGCAATCAGCCCGTACCCGGCACGCGAACAGGCGGGCGGGTAGAGCTGTCCTGAACCAGGGGTGGGGGAAGAGGAAACCCGCCTCCGGGCGGGCCCGATCAGCCCATCAGAATCCTCTTTCACCGACGCAGACCGGTCACCGGTACCCGTCGGTCAACGTGTGGCCTCCAGAAAAGGCCCGGTTCCCGGGGAAACCCTTCTCCACGGGCCCTCAGCTACTGGGGCACCACCCAGGCGGCGGGTGCGTCATGGCGGCGGCCCCCTCCGCAGAGGAGATCTGGCCCGTGACGCCGATCCCTGTCGGTCACGGACGTTCGCACCGCCCCCGCCGCCCGGGTGATGGGTCAGTGGGGTCGGGACTCAGCCCAGAGAGGCGACCAGTTCGGCGCAGGCGGCCTCGCAGCGCCGGCAGGCCTCAGCACAGATCCGGCAGTGCTCGTGCATGGACGCGTGCTGCTCGCACTCATCCGCACACGCCTTGCAAGCCATCTGGCAGGCCCTGATCGCATCCAAGGTGATGTTCGCGTCATAGCCGGTGTGCCGCGAGAGCACCCGCCCGGTGGCCTCGCACAGGTCCGCGCAGTCGAGGTTGGTGCGGATACACTTGGTCAGCTCGGCAACCATGTCCTCGGACAGGCAAGCATCAGCACAAGCGGTGCAGGTCTGGGCGCACTCGAAACAGGCTTCGATACAGGCGGCCAGTTTGGCCTGGTCCACCCCGCCCAGGTCCTTCGGGTAGGTCTCCAGCATCGCACTCACGTGATGAGTCATGGCTTGCTCCTTCGTCGGTTTTCTCGAGGAGACGAACCGGCCGGAACCAGCCCGCCATGCCATCGACAGTAAACTGCCTTTTCCGTGTGACGCGCCCCGAAAGATTGAAGATTTGATGAAGATCGACGCCCCGGTGGGGCGCAGCGGCACCCCGACGACTGGCCTTCACCCCGGGGGAGCCGGCCGAATATGGAGATCTCGTGAAGAAATTCCGCCGCGCGCCCCGAAAAGCTGCCCCGAGGCCTCTCCAAAATGTAAGTACCCTCGGAAAAACCTTGGTGTTGCCTCCAGAAAAGCTGGAAGGGACGCGCGGCCCCCAGCCCCTTGTCGCCGTTGGATGTGTCCAGCGAAAAGCGCGTCTCGATGCCATTCTGTCTAGTCGGACTGGTCCTGGACTTGCCGAGGCCCGCGTCATGAGCCCAGCTGAGCGACGAAACCCGTCTTCCACGATGTGGCTTTCTGGAGCCAGGGAGACCGACGCCTCAGTCCCCACCGAAGAAGAATCTGAGCCGTGATCTAAACGTGACACTTTCGTTATAGGTGGGCTACTGTCCACTGCGTGCCGCTGACTGATCCGGTCGGCACCCTCGTGCACATCGCCGAATTCTGCCGGTGCCCGGGGTTCCTGAAGAGAAATCGCTTGGCAGAAGCGGGGGAACCATTTTCGGTCCCGGTGACCCGGGACCTAGGGGTTAAGTCGCCCAGGACGTCTGCGTCCGGGGCGGCCGGGTGTCTCCCACCCGCATCCGACAGCTCACCTCGTAGGCAAAGGGAGGAACACACTCATGACTATTTTCAAGCGCAGCACTGCCCGCCACCGCGCCGAGACCACCTCGCACCTGGTGCGTACCACCACGATCGCCGCTGCCGCCGGCGCGGCTGTGATCGGCTCCATCGCCCCGGCCCAGGCCTACGCCGAGGTCCCCGCGGGCACCGCCACCGCCTACTCGGCCCCCGCGTCCGCGCTGACGACCTACTCCTCGACGGCCCCCCAGGCCGTCGTTGCCCCGCAGACCGTCTCCACCGCCTCCACCCAGGCCCCAGCCGCTCCTGAGCAGAGCGCTTCGACCGCGACGGTGTCCACCCAGTCGGCGGACATCACCGAGATCACCGGCGCCTCCGGGATCGTGGGCACCGCGATGCAGGGCGCCGGCACCGGCTACGTCTGGGGCGGGACCGCCTTCGGCGCCTGGGACTGCTCCGGGTTCACGAAGTGGGCCTACGCCCAGAACGGCATCGAGATCCCCCGCACCAGCTTCCAGCAGATCGCCGCGGCCACCCCCACGGCTACCCCGCAGCCTGGGGACCTCGTCTCCCAGAACGGCGGGGCCCACATCGGCATCTACATCGGCGGCGGCAAGATGATCTCCGCCCTGAACCCCACCCAGGGCACCTTCGTCCACTCCGTCAACGCCATGCCGGTGGACGGCTACTACACCTACCGCTGACCCGACCCGCCCTCCGCAACGACCGGAATCGTCGCGGAGGGCGTCGGTCCTCACCCCGGTTGCACAAGAGAGTCCCCGCCTCTCGAGTGAGTTTTTCCTCCCTTGCGGACACCACACCTCTCCTCCACTCACCCGCCGTGCGCGGTGCTCCCGATCCGGGGCCCGCTCTGCCGAACACCGTGACACCTTGCACCCCTGACCGGGGTAATCCGTGCTGTCACAACACCGTTCCGACAGATCCGCCCGGCCCGCCAGAAAGCCCGTTGAACTCCTCATGACTCGTGACCTGACCTCCTCCAACGGCCTCAGCTCCCTCCTCACCGGCAGGGCCCGCACCGTGGCCGCCGTCGCGGCCTTCTCCGGCCTGGCCCTGGCCACCACCGTCTCCGTGCAGGCAACCCCGACCCCGGATGCCTCCACCGACGCCCCGCTGTCGGCCGTCGCTGCCGCCACCCCCACCGCAGCGCCCACCGTGTCCCTCGAGCCGGTCGCCCACGTAACCACAGCCGAGAAGCAGACCAACCAGAAGAAGACCGAGAAAAAGGCGGAGCAGAAAGTCGATGCCCCGGTCGTCGCGGCACCCGCCGTGGCCGCTCCGGCACCGAAGGCCGTGGCCGCCCCGGCCCTCGCACCCGCCCCGGAGCCTGTCGTCCAGGAGCCAGTCGTCCAGGCGGCCCCGAAACCTGTCACCGCACCCGCCCCGGTGGCGTCCCCCGCCCCGAAGCCGACTGTGCAGGCGGCCCCCAGGCCCGCCGCCGCTCCCGCCCCAAAGCCGGCCGTGCAGGCCGCTCCGGCCGCCGAGCGCACGGTCACCCCGCAGAGCTCATCCTCCGGCAAGGGCGCGACCATCGCTTCCGCGGCCATGGGACAGCTCGGCGTCGGACAGGACTGCACCGCAGCGGTGAGCAACGCCCTGCGGGCCGCCGGGATCAACTTCCGCGGCTGGCCGGCTGAGTACTTCACGCTCGGCACTCAGGTCTCCGCCGGCCAGGCCCAACCCGGCGACCTCGTTTACTACGCCGACGGTGGCATGGGCACAGCCCACATCGGCGTCTACATCGGCGGCGGCAAGGCCGTCCACGGCGGCTGGAACGGCGGCAGCACCGTCGTCGACAGCGTCAACGTGGGCACCGGCCCCGTCTACATCCGCGTGCGCTGACCGCACGCCAGCACAGCTTCCGGGTGCGCGGTTCCTGGTCGGCCAGACAGGGTCCGCGCACCCGGTTTCCACACCTGCAGGCACCTTTTAGCATCGAACAGCTAGCCACCGTCGTGCCGACACCCCGGGAGCACCCCACCAGGGTTGCCTGCGCTCGACCGCGTCGATGTCGACGATGACCCCATCCGCTGTGGCTCCGGGAGCTCCAGTGTTCTCCTGATGACAGGACCGGCACAGCCCCAGACCACCCTCCAGCGGCCAACACCCTCAGCTCCGCTACCCCGGGAAAGTCGGCCTGTCGTCGAGGGCGAGAGGTACAGAGAACCGGAACGAGAGGCACCGGAAACTGTCGGCGTGGCGGCGTTGCGAGGCCACCACCGCCTCCGGTCGCCGTTGTCCCGCAGAGTGCATGAACGACCCAATCCTCCCGGCTCTCCCGCAGACTGGTCTCCAGGACAGGGCCACGGCACCGACCAGCACCGGTTTGCGGTCTGAGGCCGCTGGACCGGCCGTGGCGTTGCTTGATGGTCAGGCTCTCGCCCCGTCCCGGCTCTGGCCGGTGGGATCACCGGCCAGATGGCCCCGTCCTGACCGATGTGCGGCGGAAGGAGCGACATGCACGTGGAGGCCAGCACCAGCGCCACGGCCTATGTTGCGGCACTGTCCGCTCTGGCGACCGACGTACTGCCGTGCGCCGCTGGAGCGGATCTGGCGGATCTACCGGTGTCCGCCTCCGCGCACCGTTGGCAGAGCCCCAACGCACCCCTTCCCGACCGGACTACCCCCGCCTCCCGGCATCACTTTGCCCCTGCTCCCGGTCCCCCACCGTGCCCGCAAGAAGGACGCCTGGGTTCTGCCGGCCCGCGGGGTGGGAAGCCTGAGGCCCCGGAGCCTTGACGTCACCCCCGCTATGGCCGGGCGTGACATCTCGTGCCCCGGGGCGACGGCCATGTTGCCCCAGCCCCACCACCCCATGCCCCGAACCGCAGGCACGGTCCTACCCACTGATCAAGGAGCCCACATGTCCACGCCCCCGACCGGCCGGATCCTGGTGGTCGACGACGAGACCGACCTGGCGCAGCTCGTCGCAGGATATCTGCGCAAGGCCGGGCTGGAGGTCGCCGTGCGCCACGACGGCACCGAGGCCGTGACCGCGGTGCGCGATTTCACCCCGGACGTGCTGGTGCTGGATCTGGGGTTGCCCGGGATCGATGGCATCGAGGTGTGCCGTCAGGTGCGGACCTTCTCGGACTGTTACGTGCTGATGCTCACGGCCCGCGACGACGAAGTCGACAAGATCGTGGGCCTGTCCGTGGGCGCTGACGACTACGTGACCAAACCGTTCAGCCCGCGTGAGCTCGTGGCCCGGGTCCAAGCCATGTTGCGCCGGGCCCGCACGGGAGGTGCCGAACCCACGGCAGACTCCCAGCACAGCCAGCAGGCGCTGGTGATCGGGGAGCTGGTGGTGGAGGAGGACTCCCGCCAGGTGCACCTGGCCGGGGAACCGGTGGCGTTGACGCGGATCGAGTTCGACCTGCTCCTGTGCCTGGCTGCCCGCCCACAGCTGGTGCTCTCCCGCCGGCAGCTGGTGGAGATGGTCTGGGACACGCACTGGACCGGGGACGAGCACCTGGTGGATGTGCACATCGGGCGGATCCGCAAGAAGCTCGGCGACGAAGCCACCAACCCGCGGTTCATCCACACCATCCGTGGGATCGGCTACCGGATGGGCAGCGGACGATGAGCGCCACCGTCTCCGAGCGCACCCACCGCTGGTCCTGGAGCCCGCTGACGATGCGGTTGATGCTGGCCCAGACCGCGGTGCTGGCCATCGGGCTGATCATCGTGGTGATCACCGCGGTCCTGGTCGGACCGAGGATGTTCTACCACGAGCTCGTCGAGTCCGGCCACGCCGATGAGGCCCTCGGGTTGGTGCACCTGGAGGACGCCTTCCGCTCGGTGAGTCTCACGGCCTTGGCCATCGGAGGGCTCCCGGCGCTCTACCTCGCCGGGATGCTCACCTTCTACCTCTACCGCACGATCGGGCGGTCCCTGGCCTCCTTCAGCGCCGCCGCCGGCGAGGTGGCCGCGGGCAACTACGACGTGCGTGTCACCTCCACCGGACTGGGCCCGGAGTTCGACTCCCTGGCCTCCTCCTTCAACGACATGGCCGCCAAGCTCGACGCCGTGGACACCACCCGGCGTCAGATGCTGGCCGATCTGGCCCACGAGATGCGCACCCCCCTGGCCAGTCTCAAAGGACACCTGGAGGGCATCGAAGACGGAGTGGTCCAGTGGGATGAACGGACCACCAGCATCCTCTACGCCCAGATCACCCGGCTGGAGCGACTGGCCCGCGACATCCGCCAGCTCACCGCCGCTGAGGAAGGTATGACCCACCTGCAACTGACCCCCCAAGACCCCAGCCGGCTGGCAGCCCAGGCGGTCGCGGCCGTCCAACAAGACGCCGCCGGACAGGACATCACGGTGACCTCCATCAGCACCGGCATGGAGGTCACACCGGTGCTGGTTGATCGGGAGCGGATGGGACAAGTGCTGGGCAACCTGCTGGAGAACGCCCTGCGCCACACCCCGCCCGGAGGCGCCGTCACCGTGCACACCGACTACGCCCCGGAGGCGGTCACTGTCACCGTCACCGACACCGGGGAAGGCATCAGCCCGGAGCACCTCCCACACGTGTTCGAGCGCTTCTACCGCGCCCACACCGGCCGGGAAGCTCACCGCGGAGGCTCTGGCTTGGGGCTGGCCATCAGCAAGTCGCTGGTTGAGGCCCAGGGTGGGTCCCTGGAGGCCACCAGTGAGGGCCCCGGGCGCGGGACCAGCTTCCGGATCCGCTTGCCCCACCACACGCCCACGGACTGACCGCAGCGGCATCGCCAGGCCGGTCTGCGACGGCGGCGGGCGTGGCCCGTCATGTCGTTGCTGCCTGCGCTTCCTATCCGTGGCCGTTCTTGGCCGGCCCGCCCAGCACCAGCCGGCGGGTGCCTTTCACACTGGTGCTGACCACCTTCTCCAGCGGCCCTTGTCCCAGGCCCCGATGCCAGGCCACCGCGAACAGCGCCGCGACCGCCAGGTGGACCATAAACCACAGGTAGGGCAGCTCGTAGTGGATCTCGAAGGACAGCGCCACCAGATGGGCGGTGTAGAGGGTCAAGGTCATCACCCCCATCGCCGACAGCGGCAGCAACCATTTCCCGATCTTCGGGCCGATGAGCAGGAAGACTCCCAACACCGCCAAGCCCACCCCCAGACTGGCCGCGATCGCCAGCGGGGTGTTGGTGTGCGGGGTGGCGATCGCCAGCCACCACGCAGTGTCCGTGGGCAAGGAATCCGGCCCCCAAACCAGCACATCATCCAGGTCGTGCTCGCCCATCGAGGAGGCATCCAACAACTGCTGGTAGCCGCCGAAGGCGTAGAGCAGGACATAGGAGGTGACCCGGGCGAAGATCGCCAGCCCCACTCCCACCACTACCAGTCGAGCTTGAACCTCCGTCTTGCGCAGGTTCAACCGCCCCAGCCCCAGCCCCACCAACAGATAGGTCATGTACGGCAGGGCCGGGTAGGTCCCGGTGAGCAGCAGCTGGGATGCCGTGGCACCGGGCTGTGTCAGCAGATCCGTGAACGTGGGGTTGTAGGAGACAAATTCGGGCAACACATCTTGGAGGCCCTGCATCAGCAGCGGGGACACCACCCCGAAGATCGCCGCAGAGATGAACAGGAACTTCGGACCTGCGTGCAGGAACGGAATCGCCAGCAGGAAGAACACCCCGTAGTAGATCAAGATGTTGTAGGCCGGCGGGTCCTCCGACATCAGTGTGCCGATCCACAGTCCCACGATCGCGATCAGCATCGCGCGCACCACCAGGCCGATCCGGTCAGCGGTCATCGTCCTGCCCTCGTGCGGGTGCCGCCCCCCGGAGGTCAGTGCCAACCCCACCCCAGCCAGCAGGGCGAACAGGGCCGCCGAGTCCCCCGAGAACAGCCGCCACGACCAGCTCGCCTCTCCGGTCTCCTCGTTCCAGGCCGGCAGCAGATGAATGGCCATCAGCCCGATCAGCGCCAGCCCTCGAGCCGCATCGATCCCCACCAACCGGCGCGTGGGCCGGACCACCGCGTCTGCAAGACCCGCCGGCGGATGCTCTCCCATTCTCGGTCCACTACTCATCATTCCCCCTGTTGACAACAACGTCCCGGTGCATCCGGGACCGTCCTGCCCTCAGGGTGGTCCCCGCACTTGGAGTGCCCGTCGCGGAATTCTCAAGAATCCATGAAGACTTCAGGATTCATGGAGCACAGAGGTGCTCACTCCTACGGTCACCACACGAAAGGAGGAAAGGGAATCACAGCACAGAACCCGCGAGGCCCCTGGGGGCCCGGCGGTTTCCGCGCCCCGGACCGGGTCCACGCTTCACCTGAATAATGACGGGTGCCCCAGCCCTGGGGAGCAACGCCGGGGCACCCGTTTGCCCGTACACGGGCCGATGAGAACGGGGGGTGCTTCTATGGTTTTCGTCAAGCGGCTAGGGCCACGGTCGGTGGGGTGGGTTCTTGGTAGAAAGATCCGTCGCGCAACATGGCGTAGAGCACGTCGGTTCGTCGTCTGGCCAGTGCGATCACAGCTTGGTTGTGGCGTTTACCCTCGGCCCGTTTTCGATCGTAATAGGCCCGTGAAGCGGGGCTAGCACTCAGCGAGGCGAAGGC
>NZ_JAVKPR010000038.1:0-17305 GCF_040980905.1 Kocuria sp. CPCC 205235 | reverse complement strand
GTCAAAGCCCTAGAACGTTGCTATCGCAGGCAAGCAAGCCCCCGCCATACACATATTTTGGCCTATAACCCCCTATCCCCGATTTCGTGCCCGATTTCGGTAATAGGGAACCATAAATCGCAGGCAGTGGCGCTAGAAGCCCACGGCCTGACGGATTTCGTCGCTGATCCGCTCGAGGCGGGATGTTGCCTCATCCCGCGGGATCTCCGCGCCCTCCTCGACCGGGAGGACCACTTCCAGGTAGCACTTGAGCTTGGGCTCGGTGCCGGAGGGACGGACGATCACGCGGTCGTCGGCCTCGGTGCGGATGAGCACGCCCTCGGTGGGAAGCAACTCGGGGCCACCCTTGGACAGGTCCGTGTACTCGACCACCGGGGAGCCGGCCAGTTCCGCGGGCGGGTTCTCGCGCAGCCGCTGCATGCCCTGCGGGATCAGTTCCAGATCCGCCACGCGGAAGGTCAGCGGGGCCGTTGCGTAAAGCCCGTGCAGGCGCGCGAGCCGGTCCAGTTCACCCTGCACCGTGGCGCTGGAATGCTTGAGCCGATCCACGTAAGACGCCACGCGCACGGCGGTAGTGATGCCGTCCTTATCGCGCACCGCGAGCGGATCCGTGCAGTACCCGATGGCCTCTTCATAACCGAACCGCAGCCCGGGGGTGCGAGCGATCCACTTGAAGCCGGTGAGGGTCTGGCGGAACTTCAGTCCGTGATGCTCAGCAATCCGGCCGAGCAGTCGTCCCGAGACGATCGAGCAGGCCAGGGTGTCGCCGCTGCGTTCAGGGTCCGACGCCGCGTGCTCGCCCAACAGCGCGCCGAGCTCGTCACCGGTGAGTCGCCGCCACGAGGTCTCTCCGGTGTCCGAGGTGCTCGGAATCGCGATGGCGCAGCGGTCTGCGTCCGGATCGAGAGCAATAACCACGTCCGCGTTCTCCACCGAGCCCAGGGCTACGGCCAGGTCCATGGCACCCGGCTCCTCCGGATTCGGGAACACCACGGTGGGGAACTCGGGGTCGGGCTGCGCCTGCTCCGGAACCACCGTGACGTTCGGGAAACCGGCCTGATCGAGCACGCGAACTGCGGTCTCGCCACCCACACCGTGCATCGGGGTCAGGACGATCCGCACATCGGAGGGCTCCGCGGTGCCACGCAGGGACGCCGCGCGGGACACGTATCCATCGAGCAGTGAGTCATCCGCCCATTCCACACCAGCTTCATCCCGCGCCACTTCGTTGGCGGGCGGGGCCGCCGCAATCCGCTCGGCAATGTGCGCGTCGTCCGGGGGCACGATCTGCACGCCGCGCTCGTCATCGGAATCGACCGCGCGACCGCCCAGGTACACCTTGTACCCGTTATCGGCCGGAGGATTGTGGGACGCCGTGACCATCAAGCCGGCGTCCGCCCCGAGTTCCCGCACGGCATAGGCCACCACGGGAGTGGGTAGCTGGGCGGGCAACCGAATGGCTCGGCAACCGGCGGCAGCGAGGACGGCGGCGGCGTCGGCGGCGAAATCCTCCGAACCGTGGCGGGCATCGCAACCGACGACCACCACGGGCCGCTCCCCCACGCGTTCGGTGAGGAATGCCGCGAGACCGGCGGTGGCGCGAATGACCACCGCGCGGTTCATGCGGGATTCACCCGCACCCACGGCAGCGCGCAGGCCTGCGGTGCCGAACATGAGCGGCCCCGCAAAGCGAGACGCGAGATCCTCCAGAGCGGCCTGATCATTCGACTCAGCACTGGTCACGAGCGTTTCGAGCTCGGCCCGAGTGGTCGGGTCCGGATCCTGCTCGATCCAACTGCGGACAGACGATAAGAGTTCAACGGTCATGCGTACCTCCGCGGGGTGAGCGAGCGAATCAGTCGGACAGGCCGTCGAGCACGGCGCCCGAGCCGGAGAGTCCCAGGCGGGTGGCACCGGCCTGGACCATGGCCAGCGCAGTAGCGGTATCGCGGATGCCGCCGGAGGCCTTGACGCCCAAGCGACCGCCCACGGTGTCCGCCATGAGGCGCACGGCCTCGACCGACGCTCCGCCGGCCGGGTGGAAGCCCGTGGAGGTCTTCACGAAGTCCGCGCCAGCAGCCTCGGAGGCCTTGCACGCGGCCACGATCTCGTCATCGGTGAGTGCTGCGGACTCGATTATGACCTTGAGCACCACGTTCGACGGGCACGCCTCGCGCACCGCGGCGATCTCCGCCTGCACGCCGTCCCAGTCGCCGACCTTGGCCAGACCCAGGTTGATGACCATGTCCACTTCGTCCACGCCCGCGGCCACAGAATCCGCGGCCTCCGCAGCCTTCACGGCAGCGGCGTGCGCGCCGGACGGGAAACCACACACCGTGGCCAGCTTGACGCCCTCGGGCAGGTCCACGTCCAGCTGGGACGGTGAGACGCAGATGGAGAAGGTGCCCAGCTCACCGGCCTCGCGGGCCAGCTCGGCCACCTGTTCGGCGGTGGCCTCCGGCTTGAGCAGCGTGTGATCGATCATGGTGGCCAGTTCGGCGCGGGTGGTCATGAATTAACTCCTTGGTTCGGTGAGCCGGGCGGTGGGTGAGGTCAGGAAATCCGGTCGAGCACGACGTCGTCGCGCGCGCCGGTGCCCTCGGCCGCCTGGGGATCGATGGTGTAGCCGCCGCGCAGGGAATCCAGCGCGCGGTCGAAACGGTCCGGGGTGTCCGTGTGCAGGGTGAACAGCTTCTGGCCCTTGGTGATCTTGTCGCCGGGCACCGCGTGGATCTCGATACCGGCACCGGCCTGCACGGGGTCCTGCTGGCGAGCGCGGCCCGCACCCAGACGCCACGACGCGACGCCCACGGCGAGCGCGTCCATTTCGGTCATGACGCCGTCTTCTTCGGCAGTGACCTCGTGGGTGTCGGTGGCCACGGGCAGCGGGGCGCCCGGATCTCCGCCCTGCGCGGAGATCATGCGCTTCCAGGAGTCCATGGCGCGGCCGTCCTTGAGGGCTTCCTCCACGTCCGGGTCCTTGACGCCGGCGGCCTCAAGCATTTCCTTGGCCAGGGCAACGGTCAGACGAACGACGTCGCTCGGGCCGCCACCTGCCAAGACCTCCACGGACTCGCGGACCTCCAGGGCGTTGCCCACGGTCAGGCCCAGCGGGCGGGACATATCGGTCAGCAGCGCCACGGTGTTCACGTCGGCGTCGGTGCCGAGGTCGACCATGGTGCGTGCGAGTTCACGGGCGTCCGCTTCCTTCTTCATGAACGCACCGGGGCCCACCTTGACGTCCAGCACCAGGGCGCCGGTGCCCTCGGCGATCTTCTTGGACATGATCGAGGAGGCAATCAGCGGGATGCAGTCCACGGTGGAGGTGATGTCGCGCAGGGCGTAGAGCTTCTTGTCCGCGGGAGCCAGGCCGGAACCTGCGGCGCAAATGACAGCGCCCACGTCTTCCAGGATCTCCATCATGCGGTCATTGCTGAGGTCAGCCTGCCAGCCCGGGATGGCTTCGAGCTTGTCCAGGGTGCCACCGGTGTGGCCCAACCCGCGGCCGGACAGCTGCGGAACCGCCACGCCGTAGGACGCGACCAGGGGTGCCAGCGGAAGGGTGATCTTGTCGCCCACGCCACCGGTGGAGTGCTTGTCGGTGGTGGCCTTGGACAGGGCGTTGAAGTTCATGGTTTCGCCGGAGTTGATCATGGCCTGCGTCCAGCGGGCGATCTCCTCGCGGTCCATGCCGTTGAGGAAGATGGCCATGGCCAGTGCGGACATCTGCTCATCCGCGACAACCCCGCGGGTGTAGGCGTCCACCACCCAGTCGATGGCGTCCATGGGCAACTTCTGACGGTCTCGCTTGATACGGATGACATCTACAGCGTCGTAGGCCTCGACCACCGCGATCACTCCCTCGGGATTGGGGTTCGAAAACTCGTGTTCCTGGCTTGTGGAACCGGTGTTCACATCCTAAGCTGCTCATGAGAAATTTTGTCAATCACTCTTTTGACAAATGTTCGCGCCGACACGGCGCCCCATGTGAAGGCAGGATCATCGTGGATCGCTTCCAAGGCCTGATTGGCATTGTGCTCATTCTGGGCCTCATCATTCTTCTCTCCAGACACCGCAGCGCCATCAAGTGGCGCACCCTAGCGGTGGGCCTGGCCCTTCAGGTGGGCGTAGCCCTGCTGATCCTGAAATGGGGGCCCGGTTTCGAAGCCCTCAAGTGGTTCTCCGGTCTGGTGCAGGGACTCATCTCGTTCACCGATCAGGGCACATCGTTCGTGTTCGGCGGCCTGTTCGGGGAGAACAGTGGATTCGTCTTCGCCCTGAACGTGCTGCCCGTGATCATCTTCCTGGGTGCGCTCATCGGTGCGCTGTACTACCTGCGCGTGGTTCAGCTCTTCGTGCACCTGCTGGGTACCGCGCTCAACAAGATCATGGGCACGTCCAAGATCGAATCCGTCTTCGCCTCTACCGTGATCTTCCTGGGGCAGAGCGAAGCCCCGCTGATGATCAAGCCGTACATCAGCAAGCTCACCCGCTCCGAGCTTTTCGCGTGCATGACCGGTGGTTTCGCCGCCGTGGCCGGTTCCACCCTGGTGGGTTACTCGCTGCTGGGCGCGCCACTGCCCTATCTTCTGGCCGCCGCCGTCATGAACGCACCGGGCTCACTGCTCGTCGCCAAGGCCCTGATGCCCGAGACCGAGAAGTCCGAAGCATCCGTGAACGTCCTCAAGGTGCGCGACACCGAGTCCAAGAACCTCATCGACGCCATCGGCACCGGCGCCATGAGCGGCGGCAAAATCGCCGTGATCGTGGGCTGCCTGCTCATCGCATTCATCGCCCTGATCGGCATGGTCTCCGCAGTGCTCGGTTGGTTCGGTGGCCTGTTCGGTTTCGAGGGCTGGTCCCTGGAGGGCCTGTTCGGCATCATCTTCGCCCCGCTCGCGTGGGCGCTGGGCGTGCCTTGGAACGACGCCGCCATGGTCGGCAACTTCATCGGCCAGAAGACCATTCTCAACGAGTTCGTGGGCTACACGTCGTTCGGTCCGGAGATCCCCAACATGGATCCCCAGTCCGTGCTGATCACCACGTTTGCTCTGGCCGGTTTCGCCAACCTGTCCTCGATCGCCATCCAGATCGGTTCGATCGGCGGTCTGGCACCGGATCGCCGCGGCGACGTGGCGCAGATGGGTCTGTTCGCTCTGCTGGGTGGCTTCCTGACCAACATGCTCAACGCTGCACTGGTGGGCGTGATTCTGGGGCTTTGATCCCCGCTGATCACCACCTTTCACGAACGAGAGACCCCCATGTCATTGAGCCCCAGAGATATCCAGGGACTGAGCGCCGCGCGCCTCTACTACGAGCGCGGCCTGTCCCAGGGAGATGTGGCCCGTGAACTGGGGGTCTCTCGTCCAACCGTCTCCAAACTGATCCAGCACGCCAAGGATCGCGGTTTCGTGACCATTGAGATTCACGACCCCCGTCAGGTGTCCACGGCGGTGGCTGATCAGCTGCGCGAGCGTTTCGGCCTGGCCGAGGCCCGAGTCATCACCAGTCAGCCCACGGACGAGGAGCTGGTCCGCGAGTTAGGTGCCGTGGGCGCCCTCATGCTCGAGGAAAACGTTGCCGACGGCGATCTGGTCGGGATCACGTGGGGCCGCACCTTGCACGCGGTGGCCCGGTCCCTCAAGCACCAGAACTGTCACGGGGTGCAGGTGGTTCAGCTCAAGGGTGGGGCCACGCTGACCTCCCGTTCCACGAGTCACTACGAGACCATCCGGTTGTTCTGCGAAGCGTTCAACGCCTACCCGCAGACCCTGCCCCTCCCGGTCATCTTCGACAACGCAGAGGTCAAACGGGTGGTCGAGGAAGATCGGCACATCAAACACATCCTGGACCTGGGCAGGGACGCCCAGACCGCCATCTTCACGGTGGGCACCATGAGCCCGGAATCCACGTTGTTGAAACTCGGTTACCTCTCCGAGGCCGAACAAACTGCCCTGTTGGACAACGCCGTGGGCGACATCTGCTCACGCTTCATCGATGAGCAGGGAGAGCCATGCCTGCCGGAGCTCGAGGAACGCACGGTGGCGGTGTCCCTGCAGAACCTGCGTGCTAAACAAACCCGAATCTGCGTGGCCGGTGGACAACAAAAGGTTCGCCCCTTGAAGGCCGCTCTGGGCGCCGGATACGTGTCCCACCTGGTCACCGACGAGGACACCGCCCGGGCCGTTCTCGCCTGATCCGACACCGTTCTGCGGCTGGTTCTGCGCGTCGGTGGCGTGTGTCATATTGGGCTCAAGACCCCGTAATGACGCGCGGGTCATGATGCACAAGGAGAACTCCGTGGCCCCTTCCGGCACCCGCCCCGTGGCCCATGTGGTGGGCACTGTTCTGGCCGAGCTGGGCGCCGGTCACTGCTTTGGCGTGGTGGGGAGCGGGAATTTCGAGATGACCGCGGCGCTGCGCCGGGCAGGTGTCCCGTTCACCGCGGCACGCCACGAGGGTGGGGCGGCCATGATGGCGGACGGGTTTGCCCGGATGTCCGGTCGCGTTGCGGTGCTGTCCACTCACCAGGGCTGCGGGCTCACCAATGCGCTCACGGGCATCGCCGAGGCCGCCAAGAGCAGAACACCTTTGATCGTGCTCACCGCGGACACGGCGAGCGCTGCGGTGCGATCGAACTTCAACGTGGACCAAGACGCTCTCGCCCGCAGTGTGAGTGCCGTCCCGGAGCGCGTCCACTCCCCCGCGAGCGCCGTAGCCGATGTGGTGCGGGCTTACCGAACGACCCTGACAGAACGACGGACCGTGGTGCTGTCGGTTCCCACGGACATTCAACAGGCCAAGGTTGACTTCGACCCCGCTTTACTTCCCACGGTGTCCACCGCGCAGCCGGTTCGCCCCTCACGGCAGGCCGTGGCCGAACTCGCGCAACTCATCACCAAAGCCAAGAAACCCGTATTCGTGGCCGGTCGCGGCGCACGTCATGCGGCTGACCAGCTGAGGGAACTGGCCGAAGCGTCCGGCGCACTTTTGGCCACGTCTGCTGTGGCTCACGGGCTGTTCCACGATGACCCGTTCAACCTGGGCATCTCGGGTGGTTTCTCCTCCCCCTTCACAGCGGCCACTGTTGCCGACGCGGATTTGATCGTCGGGTGGGGCTGCGCCTTGAACATGTGGACCATGCGGCACGGATCCCTGATCGGCCCGGAAGCGACGGTCGTTCAAGTGGATACGGACCTGGACGCCCTGGGTGCCAACGGCCCCATCGACCTCGGAGTGCTCGGTGACTGCGCGGAATCCGCAACTGACGTGACCAAGGCTCTGAGCGGCGTCGGCGGCGATACGTGGCGAACCCCTGAAATGGCACAGCGGATCAAGTCGCATGCGCGGTGGGCCAGCGAGGCGATCGAGGACCTTTCCACGGAGACCCACATCGACCCGCGCGTGTTCTCGCGTGAGGTCGACAAGCTTCTGCCGGTTGAACGGGTGGTTTCCGTGGATTCGGGCAACTTCATGGGATACCCCAGTGCATATCTGGACGTGCCGGACGAATTCGGCTTCTGCTTCACGCAGGCGTTCCAGTCCATTGGCCTGGGGTTGGGAACCGCCATCGGAGCGGCAATCGCGCAACCTGAGCGGCTCCCCGTGCTCGCGACCGGAGACGGCGGCTTTCTCATGGCCATCTCCGAACTGGAAACGGCCGTGCGCCTGGGGCTACCCCTGGTGGTGCTGGTCTACAACGACTCCGCGTACGGGGCCGAGATCCATCATTTCGATCAGGCCTCGAACAAGGACCTTGAAACGGTGACCTTCCCGGACACGGACATCGCTGCGATCGCCCGAGGCTACGGTGCCCACGGAGTGACCGTGCGGACGGTCGCCGATCTGTCCGGTATCACCGACTGGCTCAATGGAGCGCGCGATACCCCGCTGGTCGTGGACGCGCGCATCGCCTCGGACGGCGGAGCCTGGTGGCTCGCTGAAGCGTTCAAGGGCCACTGAGCACCCCGCACCATCAACCGATCCTTTCCCTCAGCAGACATCCGTCACCATTCATAGGCATAGACAAGGAGCACGCCGTGGGCGTCATCTCGCAACTCACCCGGGCACTGACCGATCAGCAGGTTCGATTGGTCGATCTCACCAACAAGCTCAGCGCCACCACACCCACGCTGGAGCTGCCGGAACCGTTTTCCAATCTGATCGACTTCTCACTGGAGGAAGTGTCGGCCTACAACGAGCCCGGTCCCTTCTGGAAACACCACAACATCCACACCGGTGAGCACATCGGCACGCACATCGATGCTCCCGTGCACTGGGCCACGGGTCGCGAGGGCAAGGACGTCTCCCAGATCGAACCCGCCCGGCTGATCGGACCGGCCGTGGTGCTGGACTTCACGGCGGAGGCCGAACAGGACGCAGATTTCTTGGTGGACGTTTCCCACATTCAGGAGTGGGAGGCCGAGCACGGTGCCATCCCGGACAACGCCTGGGTGTTGTTCCGCACCGGTTGGGATCGCTTCGCTCAGGATCGGGATGCCTTCTTGAACAAGGACGAGAACGGACCCCACAGCCCCGGTTTCACGGTGGAGTGTGCCCGTTGGCTCGGCGAGGAACGAGCGATCTCGGGTGTGGGTGTCGAGACCGTGGGCATCGACGCCGGAGCCGCCGGCGCCCTGGATCCGGCCTTCCCCATGCACTACTACCTGCTGGGCAACGACAAGTACGGCATCACGTCGCTGCAGAACCTCAGTGAGCTACCACCCACCGGGGCACTGCTGGTGGTTGCACCGCTGCCCATCGAAGGTGGCACCGGCAGCCCGTCGCGCGTCTACGCGTTGATGGACGCCGAGTAGTTCCCTCGCGCGGTTGACCGATTGAGGGTTCATCGATTGTGCTCGTGGCCGCTGCCGTCCCGATGACTGGGTGAGGTGCAGCGGGACGGCTGGCCGGAGCCGGTTACTCCGCCAGGATCGCCTGCGCCACCTGATCCGCATCCGCGATAGTGCGGGCACCCAGGTGCGCCGGCGCCTCTGCCTCAGCGGCAATCGAGACGCCCCATTGCACCGAGGACAGCTGCAGACCCAGCACGAAGATCCCGGGCTCCACGGCGTCCTTCTGCCCCACGACGCGATAAGCGAAGGCCCCGGTGCCGAGTGTGAGGCCGCCCAAAGCGGTGTCCTCGCGGCGGGCGCTCGCGCTCACGTCCAGACCCGTGCTCGTGACGGGGCTGGCGCCGTCGCGCGTTTCCATGAGCTTGCCGCGCACCAAACCGCGCTCGTGCATATTGGACAGCAGCGGGGAGATGTTGCGGTGCACATCGTTGGCGGGCGACATGGCCTCGATAAGCCAGCGAGCACGAACGGGCGTATCGCTGACCCACGGCGACGCCGCCACGAAGCAGCCCTCGTTGCGGTCCACCACGAAGCGAGGCTCGGGGCCGAGGAACCGCACCACACCCGCCCGCGTCAGGGCCGCCAACTGCTGGATGCGCAACACGGGCGGACCCGAAGCCAGACCTTCCACGAAGGGCTCGAAATCCCGTCGCAGCTCATTGACCCAGGACGAGTCCGAGATTCCGGCCTCTGCCAGGACACACTTGAGCACGGTGCGGGCCGCGTTGAGAGATGAAATGGCCATCTTGACGGGGTCGTCCTCACCCCGCAGCGAGCCGTGAACGTCCCGGTCCAAATAATGCACCACCGCGGCGGCGTACTCATCGTGGCTGTCGAAGTTGACGTCCTCGAAAGGTCGCGCCAATCGTTCTTGTTGGAGCTGCCTGCCCGGCACCACGGAGGCCGTAACCAAGGCTTCGACGCGCTGGGACCAGCGAGCGCCGTCGTCATCAAGAAGGATGGCGTCCAACTTGCGTAAGAACTCGCCCGCGGGCTGGGTGAAGGCATCCGGGGAGGTGCGCGCCAGGACGCGGTAGTAGTTCCAATTCGCGTCCTTGCGGATCAGGGGCCACACATCGCGCTCGAACGACAGCTGTTCGCTGCTGGTATCGAGCAGGTTCTGGACGGCCTCGAGCGTGAAAAACCGAGTCTCCAGGGTGTGTGCGTAGTAACCCTCGAGCTGCGGCTTAGCGCGGTAGGGCGTGCCGCGGCGTGAGCCCGCGACGATGTGCGGTTCCTTGCCCGACGGCCGGTAAATCAACCGTTCGGGGTTGTTCTTATCCGGCTCGAACGTGCCGCCGCGGCCTTCGGTGAGCTGGGCGAGCGCGTCGCAGAAGTTCAAACCCATGCCGCGTACGAGCACGGTTTCCTGTTCGGGGAGGTCCGCCCACGGCGCATCGGCGGGCACGGTGGGCGGCCAGTACGTCAGACCGTGTTCGGCCGCACCGTCCACCAGTTCCTTCTGGCCGGGGCGCAGGTGGGCGTCCAAATGGCCCAGTGCAAGCACCACGGCATCCGCGGGGATCGACTGACCGCCCGCGAGCTCCACGGCGTAACGGTGCCGCGCCTCTTCGTGAACCCACGCGTCCACGGCCTCAGCGCGGTGGACGGTGAGGGTCACGTTGCTCGGCAGGTGGTTGTTGAGGGTCGTGAAGATCCACTCCAGATACCGCCCGTAGATGGCGCGAGGCGGGAAGTCCTGCGAGGTCAGCGCCTCCAGCGCATCGCGTTCGGCCTGATCAAGGGCGCTCACCGGGGTGATGCTGCCGTCGACGACGCCGCGCCGCCACCTGTCGAAGCTCATGTTCCGCACCTCGGCCAGCGGATCCACCGCCAGGGCGCCGTCCGGCGCGATCACCGTGGGGAACAGGGACGGGGTGTTCATCAGGAACAGCAGTGATTGATCGGTGCGCCACACGTGGCCGGCTCCGGGAGGGAAGGGGTCCACCAGATCTATGTGCACCCGGGCGCGTGTCTGTGCCGCCTGCGCCGTCAGCCGTTCCACCGCGGAGAGCCCTCGGGGGCCCGCACCTACCACTACCACTCGTCGCTGACTCACCATGACCACCAGGATAACGAGCCATCTGTGCGTGTCTTACCCCGCCCGTAGCATGGGCCCATGGTCACCACTTCTACTTCTCCCACGCATCTCGAGGATGAGCTTGTCGATGAGTTCTTGTGGCTCGAGGACATTCACGGCGAGCGCCCCATGGAGTGGGTGCGGGAGCAGAACCGGCGGACCGAAACCTTGCTGGACGGCCCGGAACTCACGTCCATGACCGAACGCGTCCTGGACGTGATGGACAGCCCCTTCCGCATTGCGGCCGTGACCAAGCACGGGCCCTATTACTACAACTTCTGGCGGGACGCTCAGCACCCGCGCGGGCTGTGGCGGCGCACCACGTGGGAGTCCTGGGTCAGCGACAGCCCCGAGTGGGACGTCTTGTTGGACGTGGATGAATTGGCGCGCACCGAGAACGTGGACTGGGTCTTCTCCGGTGCTCGGCTGCTGCGACCGCAGTACACCGACGGGCAGTGGCAGCGCGCTCTGGTCAGGCTCTCCCCGGATGGTGGCGACGCCGTGCGCACACGGGAATTCGACCTGGAGAGCCGGGAATTCGTGACCGGTGGCTTCGACGTCCCCACGGCCAAGTCTTCCGTTTCCTGGGTGGACGCGAACACCGTATTCGTGGCGACCGATACCGGCCCCGGCTCCATGACCGAGTCCTCATATCCGCGCCAGGTGCGCCGAGTGTCCCGCGGGCAGAACACCGCGCACGCTCCCGTGATTTTCGAGGTGCCCGCTGACCACGCCCAGGCCGCGGTCTACAAGGACCACACACCCGGCTTCGAACGCGTGATCGCCATGGATCTCGTGGATTTCTTCACGGTGCGCACATACCTGTGGAGCGAGGAGCAGTGGGTTGAACTCGACCTGGACCCCACGGTGAGCGTGGATCTCCACAAACAGTGGCTCCTGATACGCCCGCGGCACACTCTGGAACTCAACGGGACCGAGTACCCCGCCGGTTGTCTGCTCGCCGCGGATCTCCGAGCGTTCATGAACGGCGACCGCTCCGTGGAATCGGTCTTTACTCCGGACGCACACTCGAGTCTGGAGGGGTGGTCCTGGACGCGCGACCACCTGATCCTCAACACCCTGCATGATGTCTCCTCCGCGCTCTACTCCACGGTGCCCGGTGAGTGGGAGCTCACTCCCCTGCCGGGCATCCCGCCGCTGCACAGCGCTTCCGCGTGGGCCGTGGACGATGAAGATCCCGAGGTCGGCAACGACTATTTCTTCTCGGTTACCGGGTACCTCACACCGTCCTCCTTGGGGCGGGGTTCCCTGCCCGAAGTCTCCGGCCCCGAAGGCACTGCAGACAGCACCGAACGCCCGGCGAGCGAGCCCGCAATCCTGAAGCGAGCGCCGTCGTTCTTCGACGCGCAGGGTCTGGACGTGACTCAGCATTTCGCCACGTCCGCGGATGGTACGCGCGTGCCGTATTTCCAGGTAGGCCCGCGCAATCTGGAGCTGGACGGGCTGAACCCCACGCTGCTCAGCGGCTACGGAGGTTTCGAGGTCTCCCGCACCCCGGGATATTCGGGAGCCACCGGGATCACCTGGTTGACCCGGGAGGACCAGCGCGGTCGCACGGGCGTCTACGTGGTGGCCAATATTCGCGGTGGTGGCGAATACGGGCCGTCGTGGCACACCGCCGCACTCAAGGAAAACCGCCACCGTGCGTACGAGGATTTCGCGGCGGTCGCGGAGGATCTGCATCGACGCAGCGTATGCACCGCCAGGAAACTCGCGTGCGCCGGCGGCTCCAACGGCGGACTGCTGGTGGGCAACATGCTGACCACCTACCCGGAGCTGTTCGGTGCGATCTCGTGCGGTGTGCCTCTGCTGGACATGCGCCGGTACACCAAGCTCTCGGCCGGGGCCTCGTGGATCGCGGAATACGGTGACCCCGAGCAACCGGAGCAATGGGAGTACATCCGCACGTTCTCCCCCTACCACCTGCTGTCACCCGTGATGTGTTATCCGCCCGCTCTGATCTGGACCGCAACCTCCGATGATCGGGTGGGGCCCGTTCAGGCCCGCAAGATGGCGGCGAAAATGCTCGATCAGGGGCACCAGAACGTATGGTTCCACGAGGCCACGGACGGCGGCCACGCGGGTGCCTCGGACAACCGACAGGCTGCGGCGCTGCACGCCCGTTCCCACGAGTTCATGTGGCAGATGCTCGAGAATCCGAAGGGCCGTTAACCACTGGCAAGTCACCATGGCTATCCTGGCTGACGGCCCTGGTACAGATCTGCCAACGGGCACATCCTCAAGACATTCAAGCGTTGGAGATCATCCTTGCCTTCTTCACCCTCTCAACCGGCGTCGGGCGGCACCGCGGAACACCCACCGCAAACCGCTCCGGGCGCAATGGGAACCATTGCCGTTCTGCTGATCGCAGCCTTCGTGGTCATCCTGAACGAAACCATTTTGAACGTGGCCCTTCCTCACCTGATGGAGGACCTCCACGTTGACGCGGCCACTGTGCAGTGGGTGGCCACCGCGTTCATGCTGACCATGGCCGTGGTCATTCCGACCACTGGCTTCCTGCTGCAGAAGTTCTCCACCCGGGCCGTTTTCGGACTGGCCATGGGCTCCTTCGCGCTGGGCACGCTCCTTGCAGCACTGTCACCCAGTTTCGCCATTCTCCTGGTGGCTCGAGTGATCCAGGCGTTCGGTTCGGCCATCATGCTGCCGCTACTGATGACCACCATCCTCACGCTTGTACCCAAGCAACGGCGCGGTCTGGTCATGGGCAACGTGTCCATCGTGATCTCCGTGGCCCCGGCCCTGGGCCCCACGATCTCCGGAGTCATCCTGAACCACTTCCCGTGGCGCAGCATCTTCTGGTTCGTGCTGCCCATTGCCGTGCTCGCCCTGATCATCGGTCTGACCCGTCTGAAGGACGTCGGATCACGGGGCGATCTGCGGTTGGATGTGCTCTCCGTGGTGCTGTCCGTGTTCGGTTTCGGCCTGCTGGTCCACGGTTTGTCCACGGTGGGCGCCGGTGGCACACAGGGCGACGACTCCGATTCCTTCATGGGCTGGGCAACTTCCGCCGGTGGCGGCGCAGTGATCCTGATGCTCGGTGTTCTGCTCGTGGCAGCGTTCGCGTTGCGCCAGCTCCAGTTGCAGCGGAAGAACAACCCCTTCCTGGACCTGCGCACGTTCAAGCACCGCGATTTCACCGTCTCCGTGGCGTTGATGGCCGTGGCCATGATGACCTTGTTCGGTGGAGTGATCGTGCTCCCGCTCTACCTGCAGACCATTCGCGGCCTGGACACCCTCCAGACCGGTCTGATCCTGCTGCCCGGCGGTCTGATCATGGGCCTGTTGGGGCCGGTGATCGGTCGCTTGTTCGACGCCTTCGGTCCCTGGCCGCTGGCCGTACCCGGTGCTGCGCTGCTGACGTTCGTGATGTTCAACTTCTCGCGGCTACAGGCGGACACCGCCGTGTGGTGGATCGTCACGCTGCAAATCGCGATGTCCGTGGGTCTGGCCATGATCTTCACCCCCGCGTTCACGTCCGGGCTGAACCCGCTACCGCCCAAACTGTATTCGCACGGTTCGGCAACTTTGTCCACGCTGCAGCAAGTGGCCGGTGCGGCGGGCACCGCACTGCTGGTAGGCATCATGCAGGCCGGCACCACGGTGCTCCAGAACCCCGACGGGTCAACGACTACTGACGCCATTCCCGGTGTTCACGCGGCCTTCCTCACCGCAACCGCTCTGGGTGTCGTGGCCTTCGTGCTGACCCTGTTCATGCGCAAGGCCACCCCGGAGAACACCCGCGTGACGGTTGAGGGCTTCGAGCCGGCCACCCACTAGTCGAGCTCCGTCCCGTCCGTTTTCGGACAGACTGAAGGCCCCGCTTGCTAGAAGCGGGGCCTTCAGTCTGTTCGCACCCCTGGCGCCCGGTCACAGACGCCTGATTACGGTCATTCGACCGGTGGAGCAATCTTTACAGTCGCGTCACCTTCACCCCGCCCCGCGGGGTCCAGGTGTACTGCGTCCGCACGCCGGTCTTGATGTTGAGGAAGCGCTGGTACGTACCGGTCGAGGTCTTGACTTCGCCAGTGGTCGGGTATCCGGCCTTGGCCTCGTAGCCGTTGCGCGCCCAGGTCTGACCGATGCCCGAACGTTCCACGATCGGGTTGGCCCGGCTGCGCGAGCTCCACAGGATCTTGGTGGTCTTGTTCGTCTGCGGGTTCACGAAGGTCTGGTACGCACCACCGGTCGAGGTGGGTTGTTCGTTGTTGAACGGGATACCCACTCCGCGAGGGCCGCCCAGCGATACGTGCCTGGCTCCGATCCCCGTCCAGGTTTTCACTTCGTGGGCGCCGGTCCGGGAGGACCAGTAGATCTTGGTGGCCCGGCCGTTCTTCACGAACGTCTGCACCACTCCACCCACACCGGTGCTCTGCTCACCCGTAGTTGGCGGACCGTACACAGCGGCCCCGCCCCTGGCGTTGTAGTAGCTGGCAATCGCCCCGCGCGCCGTGGGCGCCACGGCACGCGCGGCGCGGTTCGCGTCAACCTTGCGGTAACCGCTCACGTTCACCCCGGTGTTGCGGAGGGTGGTACGGATGGATTCGACGCCCAGGTTCGGGTTGCGTTCCTTCATCATCGCAATCACGCCGGACACGTGCGGTGCCGCCATGGACGTTCCGCTCAGGTCGCCGTACGTGGGCGAGCCCAGGGAAAACTGTCCGGTGTTGACCGTGGACCAGATCTGCGCGTTGGTATCGCCGCCCGGCGCCACCACATCCACCATCGGGCCCCAGTTCGAATAACCGGTCATCCTGTTGTGGGACGACGTCGCTCCCACCACGATCGCGCCACCACAGTTGGCCGGCGAGGCCAGATTCGCACTCTTGCGCGCGTTGCCCGCAGCCACCACGAGCGGGACGCCAATCTGGTGCATCCGGTTGACCGCGTTCTGCATCACGGGCGCGCAGGTCGCGGCGTCCCAGGCTTCGGAGAGATTGACGACCTTGGCGGGAGTCGTGTTCCTCGGGACTCCCGGGATGGCAATGCCGGCCGACCACATCACGCCGTCGGCGATGTCCGAGACGTAACCGCGGCCGTCGGCTCCCAGGACGCGCGCGTGCTGAATCCTCGCGTCCGGGGCGACCCCGGCAATGCCGGTGCGGTTATTGGTGTGTGCTGCCGCAATGCCGGCAACGTGCGCACCGTGCCACCAGTTGGCCCGGCCCGGACTCCAATCACCCATGTCCTGGGGGTTGCTGTCCCGACCGTTACCGTCGCGGGAGTGGTACAGGTCTGAGAGGAAGTCATAGCCGCGGACGGTTCGCTGGTTGAGGTCCGGGTGGTTGATCTGACCGGTGTCCGCGATACCGATCACCACACCATCCCCGGTGCCCTGCCACCAGGCACCGGGTACGCCGATGTTTCGGGGGCCCCACTGGTAACCCCAGTAGCGGTCATTGGGTTTGGTACCGGCGTGGGCCGCGAGCGCGTTGACCACGATCTGGTCCGGCTCTGCGGATTCTACGGCCGGGTCTTCCTCGATGGTTTCGACCACGGCTTCCTGCTCGGCCTTGTTGAGCATCGTGTCGGATTCCACGACGTCCTCGGCGTTACCGGTGGTCTTGACGATTTCCGGGTCTTCGATCTCGGTGGTTGTCTCCGCCTCGGCCAGGACGTCTTCCTTCTGGACTTCAGGAACTTCGTCCTTGAATTTCACGACGATGCGGTCGGTTTCGGGTAACACCGTGCCCTGGGCGCCGGTTCCCCTACCGAGCGAGCCGATACCGCCCACCGTGGGCGGCTGTACCTGTGCTTGGTGTTCCGGTGACGGCCCCTCCGGCGGAGCGGCGACGGCCGGTGCGGCAGTGGCGATCAAAAGTGCCGACAGTGAGAGTGTGAGAAAGGATCGTGTGGAGCTCTTTTTCATGGTTTCCCCCTAGGAAACAGCCCCCTGTCGCCGTGATCAGCGCCGGCCCTCATTGGCTGACTTCCGTTGGCAGGAATTCCGAACTGCTAGTGGCTCAGAGTTTACACCTGCAAATCAGCGTTAGGTAGGTCACGGCACGACTGAGGGCCTCACATTTCACATGTGAGGCCCTCAGATTTTTTGGCGGAGACGGGGGTGTCTAGAGTCAGGACATCGTTGACAGTCCTGGCGTTGGTAACCACCCCATGACCGTTGACAGGTGAGCCGGGACATCGTTGACACAAACCGGTCCGTGATCGATGACAGGTGAGTCGGGACATCATTGACACCCTCGAGACGGTGACGATGGTCAGTGGGAAGCACAACACGACATCTGGTCATCGCCCGCTCTGTACGCGATCAACACCTCACCGTGGCCCAGGCCGCCACCCGCTACGGCGTCTCCCGGCAATGGGTCTACAC